>DASRHK010000105.1:0-26746 GCA_035650495.1 Nevskiaceae bacterium
CTCCATCTGCTGCTCGCGATCGTCGTGCTCTGGCTCACGCTCGGCCCGCGCGAGCTCAATCCCGATCTGAAAGCCTGGGTCGCGGCGCAGGCGCGCGGCGACGAGACCGAAGCGGAGCATCGCGCGCGCCGCGTCTGGGGCGATCGGCCCCGCGACCTCGGGCAGCTCTTCATCGAATCGCACGAGCGCCTGTTCGGCATCCTGATCTGGTTCTTCGTGCTCGGGCCTGCCGGCGGCGTGCTGTACCGCGTCGGCCGGCGCCTGCCGCACGCCTGGGGCACGCGCAACGAGCACGTCGATCGCCTGCACGCTGCGCTCGCGTTCGTTCCGGCGCGCATCACCGCCGCGATGTTCGCCGCCGCCGGCAGCGCCGACGACGTCATCGCGGAATGGCGGCGCCGTCGCGGCCAAGTCGAGGATTGGGTGCAGCACACCTGGCACTGGCTGTCGGAGATCGCGGCGGCGACGCTGGACATCGAGGAAGCGCCGGGCGAGCCCGCGCGCGCGCCGTCGCTCACCGAAGGCGCCGCCGAATTCGTCGACCTGGAATTCCGCGCCCTCCTGATCCTGCTCGCGCTCTTCGCCATCTTCACGGTCGGCAGCTGGTTCGGATGAAGCGCGTCGTCGCGAGCGTCCTGCTCGCGCTTGCATCGACCGCGATCGCCGCAACGCCGCAGCGCATCGTCACGCTCTCGCCGCATCTTGCCGAGCTCGTCTGCGCCGCCGGCGCGTGCGACAAGCTCGCCGGCGTCGTCGCCTACACGAACTATCCGCCGCAAGCCGCGCGCGTCACGAAGATCGGCGACGCGTTCAACGTCGATCTCGAGCGCGTCGCGGCGCTGAAGCCCGACCTCGTGCTCGCGTGGGAAGGCGGCGGCGGATCGGCGCAGACGCTGGCGCGCCTGCGGGCGCTGGGCTATCGCGTCGAGAGCCTGCAGGTGCGCAAGCTCGACGACATCGCGCGCGTGCTGACCCAGCTCGGGACGATGCTCGGCACGGCAGAGTCGGCGACGTCGCAGGCGCGCGCGGTGCAGCAACGGCTCGACGCCTTGCGCGAGCGCTATCGCGGGGCGCGGCCGCTCAAGGTGTTCTACGAAATCCAGGTGCAGCCGCTCTACACCGTCAACGCCGACAGCCCGATCACCGAAGCGATCCAGCTCTGCGGCGGCGTCAACGTGTTCGCCGGCATCGGCACGCTCGCCGGCACCGTGAGCGTCGAGGCGCTATTCGCAGCGAATCCGGACGTCGTCGTCTACGCCAAGCAGGAGGAAGCGTCGACGCGATCGTTCTGGCGCGCGCATCCCGAATTGCCCGCCGTCGCCGCCGGCCGGCTGTACTCGGTCGACGCCGATCTGCTCGACCGCGCAACGCCGCGGATGCTCGACGGCATCGAGGAGCTGTGCGGCGTCCTCGCGCGGGCGCGGGTGCGGGCGCAGGAGTAAAATTCGCCCGTCATGGTGATCGAACATCTGGCGGCCAAGCTCGCCGTGCTGGCGACGTTCATCGTCGGCACGACGTTCATCCATTTCCGCGGCACCGCGCGCTTCCGCTTCAAGCGCCAGCTCACCGATCACTCCACCGTGATGGCGCCGTACAACGCCTTCGTCTATCTGCGCTCGGCGGTGCCGAACAAGCCGATGCAGGACGTCGCGAGCATCCCCGATCTCAGGATCCTGCGCGACCACTGGCAGGTACTGCGCGAAGAAGCGGTCGCGCTGTTCCAGCAAGGGAACATCCGTCCGGCCGACGGCACCAACGATCTCGCGTTCAATTCGTTCTTCCGCAAAGGCTGGACGCGCTTCTACCTGAAGTGGTACGCGGATTATCTGCCGTCGGCGCTGAAGTACGCGCCGAAGACGGTGGAGATCCTCAAGCAGACGAAGTCGGTGAAGGCGGCGATGTTCGTCGTGCTCGCCCCGCACAGCGAGCTCGGACCGCATCGCGATCCGTTCGCCGGCTCGCTGCGCTATCACCTGGGGCTCGTCACGCCGAACTCCGATCAGTGCCGCATCTACGTCGACGGCAACATGTACTCGTGGCGCGACGGCCAGGACGTGCTGTTCGACGAGACCTACATCCACTGGGCGCACAACGACACCGATCAGCACCGCATCATCCTGTTCGCCGACGTCGAGCGGCCGTTAAAGGATCCGGTGTCGCGCGCGATCAACCGGATGTTCGCGCGCGTGGCGGTGGCCTCCGCGGCGTCGCGCAATTTCCCGGACGAGAAGCTCGGCGCGCTCAATCACATCTTCAGCTACATCTACAGCATCCGCCGATTGGGCAAGTGGATGAAGGCGAAGAACCAGCGCTTCTACTACGCGGTCAAGTACGTGCTGCTGCTCGCGCTGGCCTGGTGGATTTTCGCTCCGAAGAGCTGACCTTCTCCGATTTGCGCGCGTGACCCGCGACGAGCGATGCGAGCCGCGGGATCAGCTGTGGCGGGAAATCGTGGCCCCAGCCCGGGATCACTTCGAGCTTCGCGCCGGGAATCTTGCGCGCCAGCTCATGCGCCGCCGCGACCGGCACCAGCGCATCGTCCTTGCCGTGGAGCACCAGCGTGCGCGTGCGGATCTGCTCGAGCAGGCGCACGCGCGAGCCGGACGCGAGGATCGCGACGGTCTGACGTGCGATGCCGCGCGGGTGATAGGCGCGATCGAAGGCGCGGCTGACCTTCGCGCGCAGCGCTTCATCGGTCGGCGCGAAGCCGGGACTGCCGATCAGCCGCCAGGTCTGCATCGAATGCGCGATCAGCGAATCGCGATCGAAATGGGTCGGGCGGCGGATCAAGCGCAGTTGCACCGGCAGCTTCGCGCGCGGCAGCCACGGATTGCCGCTCGTGGTCATCACCAGCGTCAGGCTGCGCACGCGCTCCGGGTGCTTCGCCGCGATGATCTGCGCGATCATGCCGCCCATCGACGCGCCGCAAAGATGCGCGGTCTTGATGTGCAGCGCGTCGAGCAGGCCGAGCGCGTCGTACGCCATGTCGTCGAGCTTGTAGGGCGCGCGGAACGGCAGCCGCAGCGTCGATAAGAGCGCAGCGCGCATCACGTTGGGCTTGCCCAGATGATCCATCTTCGTCGTCAATCCCGCATCGCGATTGTCGAAGCGCACGACGCGGAAGCCGCTCTTCGCGAGCGCGACGCAGAAGTCGTCGGGCCAATGGATCAGCTGACCCGCGAGCCCCATGATCAGCAGGATCACGGGCGCATCGCGGTCGCCGAATTCCTCGTACTCGATGTCGATGCCGTTGGCATGCGCGCGGGGCATGCCGGCATTCTATGAGATCGCGCTAGAGCCGCGAGTAGGGCGCAGGGGCCCCGCTTGCGGGGATGCAACCGCGGCGAGTCGGCTCTTCTAGGGAGAAGGCCGGAATGATCAGCGGTTCCCTAGAAGCGGAACTGCGCGCCCGCGGAGATCAGGTCCTCGTGCTCGCTGCGCAGCTGGAAGCGCTCGTACTCGGCGCGCAGCCCGAAGTGCGGCGCCACCGGGAATTGCGCGCCGACGCCCCAGAACACGTTGGTCCGGTGATAGTCGTCGGTCTCCTCGTCGACGTTCTTGTGCTTCACGTCCTCGAACGCCGCGCCGACTTTCGCGTACGGATAGATGCCCATCGGGAAATGCCAGCCGCCGGTGAGGCCTGCGGTGTAGGCGTGGATGCGGCTGCCGAAATCGCCGGGATGCCCGAAGTCGATGTACTGCGCCTCGACGCCGAAGATCTGGCTGTAGGCGCCCGCGAATGCTTTCCAGCCGAAGTTCGACCCGTCGTCGGCGAAATCGCTGCCGTTCAAGCGCGCCGAGCCGGCGCTGCCGCCGATCACGCCTTCCGCGCTTGCGACGGTCGGCGAAGCCGCTACCAGCACCAAGCCAAGCAAAGCCCAGAGTCTACGCATGACATGCACCTCTTCAAGGTTCCAATGACGCCCCCGAACGATGGACCGCGGAAATCGCGAGCCCGTTCGCGGTTTACAAAGCGGGTCGTACCCTTTCAGAAGATGTCGCCACGCAGCGAGCGGCGCAGCCAGATGTGCACCGACTCGATGTCGGGGCAGCGGAAACGCGCTGCGGTTTCCCCGGGCCCGACCTTGATGCCGTGACCGCCGAGCGCTTGCGCGGCCACAAAGCCGTCCTCGTCGGTGCGATCGTCGCCGATGAAAACCGGGATGCGGCCCGCGAACGGCGGCTGCGCCGCGAGCATGCGGATCGCGTGGCCCTTGTCGAAGCCGAGCACGCGCGCTTCGACCACCTTGTTGCCGACCAGCACCTGCAGCGCTCGCGGCTCGGCGAGCGCATGCATCGCGTCGATGCACTCGTCGCCACGCTCGGGCGCGAGGCGGAAATGCAGCGCGACCGCAGCGCCCTTGTCTTCGATGAGGATGCGCGGATCGGCGGTGAAGCGGATGCGCAGCATCTGCGAGATCTCGTGCACGCGCGGATCGGTGTGGAACTGCGTCGGTCCGTGCGCGTTGGGACGCAGCTCCGCGCCGTGCACGCCCGCGCCCGCGAGCACGACGGGCGAGCACAGCCGATCGACCTCGCTCAAGCGGCGTCCGCTGATCACCGCGACCGCGCCGTGCTGGCGCGCGTGCAGCCCGGACAGCAGCGCGGGCAGCTCGCCGCGCACCTGCACGAGATCCGGCGCCGGCGCGAAGTCGACCAGCGTGCCGTCGAAGTCGAGGTACAGGGCCGCGCTTTCGGGCAGGTACGGCGGCTCCGCCTCGACGGAGCGACTCGGGGCAATGGTCTCCACTCCGGCAGTGACCGTCGCGGACGTGAAAATGTTTCAAAGATCGGTACGCTGTCTGCGAATTGCGACGAAACCAGCCGGCGCGAAAACAAACGCTTAACGGCCCTTGCAAAATCGGCTGTCGGACGTGGGAGACAGATTGCGCGATCGCAATCGCGCCGTGCGGGGCCGCCCCGTCGTTAAGCGACTGACTCCAAACGGTGGAGCCCACGCTGGCACCGCACTTGCTGCCCAAGACGCCGCCGCGCCGCAGTCGCACCGCGACAAGCGTACGCAAGACATCTTGGAGGATTACACATGCGGATCAAAACGAATCTCATCGCGCTGGCCGCCGTCGCGACGTTTGGCGCGGGCGGTGTTCTCGCCCAAGGCATTCCGAGCACGCCGAGCTCGACGCCGTCGAGCTCCTCGAGCTCGAGCAGCTCCACTTCGACTTCTTCGCCGAGTTCTCCCGCGGCGCCGGCCGCTCCGTCGAACGGCAGTTCCGGTTATCTGACGCAGCCGGACAAGGCTTCGGCCGCCGCGAGCGCGACCAACGCTGGCGACAAGTTCGGCACGCTCGACAAGGACCACGACGGGATGGTGAGCAAGGCCGAGGCTCGCAAGGACAAGGATCTCAAGGGCCAGTTCGACACGCTCGACGGCAACAAGGACGGCAAGCTGGATCAGTCCGAGTTCGCGCAGTTCGAAGTGGGCTCGACCAGCAACCAGCAGAAATCGACGACTTCAGGCAAGTAACACCTGAGCAGCTTTGCACGGCACCCACAGATCTGTTCCCCCCCGGATCTCGCCGTGCACCGGCGCCTCTCTCGAGGTCTCACATGGCTAGGAAGGCCACCGAGAGAGGCGCCATTTATTTGCGCCTCGCGAATCTGAACGCGCTATTTGCGCGCTGACGTCTTCTCGACCGCCGCGGCTTCTGCGGTCGTGTCAGCTGCAGTTGCGAGATCGGGCTGGCATTGCGCCAGGCCGAGCTGCGGCGGCTCGGCGGAGAACGTGAACGGCGCGAGGCGCGTCAGCACGTTCATGCCGAGGATGGGGCGAGCCGCGCCAGGGAAGACGGCGGCTTCGACGTTGGGGATCCAGCATTGCGTGCCCAGCCGCAGCGCGCTGATGCGATAGACCGGGATTTGGCGTGCGGTGCCGTCGGCCATGGTGCCGCGCAGCTCACGCGAATATTCGGCGACGCCCTGTTGCTTCAGGATCGCGAGGATTTTCTCGTTGATGACGAGATAGCTGGCGCCGGTGTCGACGAGGAGCTCGAGATCGCCGAAGCCTTCGATCGCGCCATGCACGTAGAACGTGCCCGCATCGTGCTTCTGCAAGGTGATCGCCATGACGGCCGGAAGGGCGACCGAGTCCGCGTGCGCAGCACCCACGCCCGCGCACAGCACAAGTCCAAACACCGCAGCAGCCAGACGACGCATCGCTCTCACCGCGGCCCCCGGTCACGGCCGCTCACGGTGAGGATGCTCTCACAAAGCGTTTCAGTCCGCTATTGGGTGTTTCCTACTGTCCGTGATGACGATCACGCTTGGGCAGCACTTCAATTCCCGGTGCGGACCTGCAGGCGGTTGTCGATTTGCACGGTGCCGCGAACTTCCGCCGCCAAGCGACCCGCGAGCTCCCGCACCTGCGCGTTGGCCACGCTGCCCGTGAGCGTGATCGTGCCGTCCTCTGCCGAGACCTCGATGCCCGCGCCGTGGGTGGCGCCGTTCCAGAGCAGGCGAGTCCTCACGCCTGCCGCGAGCTGAGCGTTGTCGAACCGTCGTGCGAAGGCGTCGCCGGGACCGATCGCATGGGGCGCCCCGATTTCCACCGCGACCTGATTGCGCACCTCGCGCACGCCGTCGAGCTCCTGGGCAATCTCGAGCGCGAGGTCGCGCAGCACCTTGTCGTCGACGACGCCGGACAGCATCACCACGCCGTCCCGGACCTCGACGCTGAGCCTGAACGGCGCGAGCTGCTCGCACAGCGCGTACGCGGTGACCAGCCTGCCGGCGATGTAGGCGTCGCGTGCGGCGCCATCGGCCGACGGCGGCAGCGGTCTTGCGATCCGCGGGGAGGCTGGGAGGTTGGAGATGGGCTCGGCGCTGTTCATGGAGGGATCCGCAGTGAATCGATGAGCGAGCATTTGGCAAATCGCGTGCCACGCCAGCGCTGCAAGAAAGATTTCGCGGCGGCAAGTCGATTCGTGGAACGGAGCGCCGAAACGCGTGGTCAGTACTGCTGCCACGCAGCGACAGGGAGCGGGCTTGTTGAACACGATGGTCTCGAAAATCAACGATCTGATGTTGTCTCCGGCAAGAGACGAGCGCGGCGCGCTGCGCTTCCTGCCGCAGACGATGATCGGGCTCGTCGCAGCCGGCTGCCTGCTCGCCGCAGCGCCTCTGCTGGTCGCGCTCGTGATGGCCGGCGTCGCGCTGCAGGATCTGTCGCAGCGCGCCGAGAATCTCCTGGAGGAAGGCCTCGCGGTGACGAGCCTGGGCGCCGAGCTCCAGGATCAGGTCTACAACCTCGAGCGCAACGCGCGCCAGTACGTCGCCCTGGGCGACGCCGAGCTGCTTCCGGTCATCAACGACCGCATGCGCGAGACGCACACCACGCTGACGCAGATCAGCGCGCACAGCGCCTTGCGGGCGCCGTTCGTCGATCACGTCGCGACGATGCGCCAGGTGCTGACCGACGCCGGAAAGCTCTGGGCCGAAGGCACCAACCTGCCGGATCTCGAAGCGGCGCTCGAGAAGATCCACGCGCTGGCGCCGGAGGCCGACGCCATCGTCGCGGCCGGCCGGCAGGCGATGAACCAGCAGGTTGGCGATCTCCGCAGCGCCGCGGCCGGCGCGCGGCGGGTGATCTTTCTCTCCGGCGTTGCCTTGCTGCCGCTCGCGGCGTTGCTGGTGATGAGCTTCTCGTTTGCGGTCACGCGTCCCTTGCGGCGGCTGTCGCGAGGCATCAATGCGCTCGGTCATGCCCAGTACGCCGATCCGATCACGATCGGCTTCCCGCGCGAGATGCAGCGCCTCGGCGAGCAGCTCGACTGGCTGCGCCGCCGGCTGGCGCAGCTCGAAGCCGACAAGGACCGCTTCCTGCGCCACGTGTCGCACGAGCTGAAGACGCCGCTCGCGACGCTGCACGAAGGCGCCGAGCTGCTGAGCGAAGGCGCGCTCGGTCCGCTCACCGAGCGCCAGATGGAAGTCACCGACATCATGTCCGAAGCCGCCGCCGAGCTCGGCGAGCTGATCTCCAACCTGCTCGCGTACGCCGAATGGCGCGGCGAGCAGCAGCAGGCGGACATCGGCTGGTTCGAGCTGCAGCCGCTCGTCGAGGAAGTGCTCGCGTCGCACGCGCTGACGTTCGACCGCCACGAAGTGTCGGCGGAACTCGATCTGCGCACGCCGCGTCTATTTGGTAACCGTTCGCAGCTGCGCGCGGCGCTAGCCAATCTGATCGCCAACGCCATCCGCTATGCCCCGTCCGGCTCGTCCGTGGTCGTGCGGGCCAGCATCGAGGAAGGTGCATGCGAGATCTCGGTCCAGGACTCGGGGAGAGGTGTGCCGGAAGATGAGAAGCACAGGATCTTTGAGCCATTCGTCCGCGGCGCCCGCGACGAAGCGACCAACGTGCGCGGCACTGGCATCGGCTTGTCCATCGTCAAGGAAGCAGCGCTGGCCCACGGCGGCAGCGTGGTGGTCGACGATGCGCAGCCCGGCGCGCGCTTCCGGCTGCGCTGGCCGATCCCCGCGCAGCCCCGCTCGCGCCGCAAGGAGGCTCGCGCTGATGCTTAGCGCTGCTCTCAGCCTGTCTGCTTGCGCCGCAATGGACGGCTTGCATCTGCGCAGCGACCGCTCGAGCGATCACGTCGAGCTGCTGGCGCGTGCGCTCACTGCGGATGCGCAGACGCGCGAGAAGATGTGGCGCGACGCGGCTCCGGCGAGCCACTCGCAGAGCGCTGCGCTGGATCGCGCGCTGCTGCAGAGCGTGCCGGGCCACAGCGGCTACGACCCGGCCGCGGCGGAGACCGGACTCATTGCGCTCCTCAACGACCTGCCGCCGTCCGATCTCGAATGGGTCGCGCGGATGCGGCTCGCCGAGCTCAAGACCGAAGGCCGCGCCGCCAACGAATGCAGGCAGGAGAACGCGCAGCTCAAGCAGCGGCTGTCGCGCGTGGTCGACATCGAACGAAAACTCAACAGCAACGGACATTGAAGCCATGGCACACGAGCGAATTCTGGTAGTGGATGACGACGCGAAGCTGCTGCGCGTGCTGACGTTGCGGCTGGAAGCGGAGGGCTACGCCGTGACCGCGGCGGGCTCCGGCGAGGAAGCGCTCTCCAAGCTCGCGGAGAACCGACCGCAGTTCGTGCTTGCCGATCTGCGCATGCCGCAGATGGACGGCATGGAGCTCCTGGCCAAGATCCAGGAGCGCTATCCAGGCCTGCCGGTCGCGATCCTCACGGCCCACGGCGACATTCCCGACGCCGTGCGCGCGACGCATGCGGGCGCGGTCGACTTCCTGACCAAGCCGATCGAGCGCGAGAAGCTGCTCGAATGCATCCATCGCCACGTGTCGCCGCAGGACGGCTCCACGCCGGGACCGGCGGGCGACTGGACCGCGGGCATCGTCTCCCGCAGCCCGCTGATGCAGGCGCTGATCGAGGACGCCAAGCGCGTCGCGCGAACCGAATCGGCCGTGCTCATCACCGGCGCGAGCGGCACCGGCAAGGAAGTGCTCGCGCGCGCGATCCACCGCGGCAGCAAGCGCGCCGGGCGGCCGTTCGTGGCGATCAATTGCACCGCGGTTCCGGCCGACCTGCTCGAGTCCGAGCTGTTCGGTCACAAGCGGGGATCGTTCACCGGCGCCCACACCGATCATCCGGGACTGTTCCGCGCCGCCGAGGGCGGCGTCGTGTTCCTCGACGAGATCGGCGACATGCCCCAGGAGCTGCAGGCGAAGCTGCTGCGCGTCCTGCAGGAGCGCGAAGTGCGACCGGTCGGCGAGACCCGCACGATCCCGGTCGACGTGCGCGTGATCTCCGCGACACACCGCGATCTCGCCGCCGCGGTGAAGACGGGAGCGTTCCGCGAGGATCTGTTCTACCGCCTCAACGTCGTCGGCCTGCATCTGCCGACCCTCGACGAGCGCCGCGAAGACATTCCGCTCCTGGTCGCGCATCGGCTCGCGCAGCTCGTCGCCGACGGTGCGCCGCGACGCGTTTACTCGCCCGAAGCGATGGAGACGCTGGTCTCCGCTGCGTGGCCGGGCAACATCCGCCAGCTGTTCAACGTCGTCGAGCAGAACGTGGCGCTGTCGCCGGGCCGTGTGATCGGCGCAGCGCTGGTGCGCAAGTCGCTCGGCGAGCAGAACAGCTCGCTGCCGTCGTTCGACGAGGCGCGCGCCGACTTCACGCGCAACTATCTGCGCCAGCTGCTCGAGCTCGCGTCGGGCAACATCAGCCGCGCCGCGCGTCTCGCGGGCCGCAATCGGACCGACTTCTACAAGCTGCTGAACCGCTACGGCGTCGACTCCTCGGAATTCAAGTCGCGCGCTCAGCAGGCCGAGCGCATGGAGGCGTAAAGCCTCGCAGAAGGCGTGAGCCATAATGGCGCCCATGGGGGAGGCGCCAGTGAAACCCAACGATCCGCGTCTGGGCGACCTCGTCGCCAGGGCGACGCTGGGCGACGCGCACGTCGTGATCATCGGCTGTGCGCAGGATGAGGGCGTGCGTCGCAATGGCGGACGCCCCGGCGCCGCGCAGGCGCCTGCGGAGATCCGCCGGGCGCTCTACAAGCTCACGACCAACGGCCTGGGTGCGCACAGCGCACCCTACGACGCCGGCGACACGCCGATCGGCGCAACGCTCGAGGACACGCATGCGGCCCATCAGGAAGCGGTGCGCAAGCTGCTCGACGCAGGCAAGCGCGTCATCGTGCTCGGCGGCGGCAACGACATCTCGTATCCCGATTGCTCCGCGCTTGCCGCGAGCGCAGGCGAAGTGCTGGCGTTCAACGTCGACGCGCATTTCGACGTGCGCGACGAGCAGCCACGGAACAGCGGCACGCCGTATCGGCAATTGCTGGAAGAAGGCGTGATCCAGCCCGCGCGCTTCCACGAGATCGGCAGCGTGCCGTGGAGCAACTCGTCGATCTATGCGCGCTGGCTCGCGGAGCAGCGCGTGCAGGTCACGCCGCTCGACGATCTGCGGCGCCGCGGCGTCGAGCGCACGTTCCGCCGCTTCCTGCGCGAAGGCGAGCGCGCAAAAGCCGTGTTCTGGGGTCTCGACGTCGACGTGGTGCGAGCGTCCGATGCGCCGGGTGTTTCCGCGCCCAACCCGCTCGGCATGAGCGGCGAAGAGTTCTGCGCCATTGCGGCACTCGCCGGCGCCGAGCCGCGCACGCGCGTGATCGAGTTCACCGAGTGCAATCCTGCGCTCGACGTCGACAACCGAACCAGCAGGCTCGTCGCGGTCGCGATCTTTCACTATCTCGCAGCGTTCGCCCAGGCCAAACGCAAATGAAACGCACGATCCGCGCGCCCCACGGCACGTCGCTCACCTGCAGGAACTGGCAGATCGAAGCCGCGTACCGGATGTTGCAGAACAACCTCGATCCCGACGTCGCCTTCGATCCGGACAGCCTCATCGTCTACGGCGGCCGCGGCCGCGCCGCGCGCAACTGGGAGAGCTACGACGCGATCATCGCGACGCTGAAAACGCTCGCGCCAGACGAGACGCTGCTGGTGCAGTCGGGCAAGCCGGTCGTCGTGTTCAAGACCCACGCCGACGCGCCGCGCGTGCTGCTGGCGAATTCCAACATCGTCCCGAAGTGGGCGACGCAGGAGAACTTCGACGCTCTAGAGCGCGAAGGCCTGATCATGTTCGGGCAGATGACGGCCGGCAGCTGGATCTACATCGGCACGCAGGGAATCCTGCAAGGGACCTACGAAACGTTCGGCGCACTCGCGCAGAAGCACGGCTGGCCGTCGCTGAAAGGCAAGCTGACGGTGACCGCCGGGCTCGGCGAGATGGGCGGCGCGCAGCCGCTCGCAGTGACGATGAACGAAGGCGTCGGCATCTTCGTCGAGGTCGATCCCTGGCGCGCCGAGCGTCGGCTGAAGATGCGACAGGTCGACACGGTCACGCGCGATCTCGATGATGCGCTGAAGCAAGCAGATGCCGCCAAGAACGCTGGCAAAGCGAAGTCGATCGCCCTCGTCGGCAACGCCTCCGAGATCCATCCCGAGATGATCCGGCGCGGCATCGTGCCCGACGTCGTCACCGATCAGACCTCCGCGCACGACGTGATGCACGGCTACATTCCCGCTGGCTTGTCGATCGACGCCGCGAACGATCTGCGCAAGCGCAATCCGAAGGACTACGAGCGTCGCGCGATGGAATCGATGGCGACGCACGTGCGCGCGATGCTCGACTGGAAAGCACGCGGCGCGATCGTGTTCGACTACGGCAACAACCTGCGGCAGCGCGCGCTCGATCAGGGCGTGGGCAACGCTTTCGACTATCCGGGATTCGTGCCTGCATACATCCGACCCTTGTTCTGCGAGGGCAAGGGCCCGTTCCGCTGGGTCGCGCTCTCCGGCGATCCCGAAGATATCTATCGCACCGACGAAGCGGTCGCGAGATTGTTTCCGCACGACACGCATCTGCATCGCTGGCTCAAGATGGCGAAAGAGCAAGTCGCGTTCCAGGGATTGCCCGCGCGCATCTGCTGGCTCGGCTACGGCGAGCGCGCAAAGGCCGGGCTCAAGTTCAACGAGATGGTCGCCAAAGGTGAATTGAAGGCACCGATCGTCATCGGCCGCGATCATCTCGACTCCGGATCCGTCGCCAGCCCCAATCGCGAGACCGAAGGGATGAAGGACGGCTCCGACGCGATCGCCGACTGGCCGCTGCTCAACGCGCTGATCAACGCGGTCGGCGGTGCGACCTGGGTGTCGATCCACCACGGCGGCGGCGTGGGCATCGGCTATTCGATCCACGCGGGTCAGGTGATCGTCGCCGACGGCACACCTGAGGCCGCGAAGCGACTCGAGCGCGTGCTGACGACCGATCCCGGCATGGGCGTCGCGCGTCACGTCGATGCCGGCTACGACGAGGCGATCGGCTTCGCCAGGCAGCACGGCGTGAAGATTCCGATGCTCAAGTGATGCAGCACGTCGAGCTGCTGATCCAGAACGCAGCCCAGCTGGTCACCTGCGCGTCGCGAGTCCCGAAGCGCGGCGCAGCGATGCAGGACGTCGGCGTGATCGAAGGCGGCGCGATGGCGATCAACGCCGGCGAGATCGTCGCGCTCGGCGCAACGCGCGATCTCGCGTTCGAAGCCGATGAGATCATCGACGCGCGCGGCAAGGTCGTCTGCCCGGGCTTCGTCGATCCGCACACGCACGTCGTCTACGCCGGCAGCCGCGTCGACGAGTTCGAGCGTCGGATCCGCGGCGAGAGCTACCAGCAGATCATGGCGGCCGACGGCGGGATTGCGTCGACGGTCCGCGCGACGCGGCAGGCCAACGCCGCCGCGCTCGTGCGGCAATCCAGTCAGCGCCTCGCGCAGATGCTCGTGCTCGGCACGACGACGGCGGAAGTGAAGACGGGATACGGCCTCGACCTCGCAAACGAGATAAAGATGCTCGACGCCATCGAGCTGCTCGCCGGCGCGCAGCCGATCGAGCTCGTGCCCACGTACATGCCGGCGCACGTCGTGCCGGACGCGTTCCGTGGCCGCGGCGACGCGTACGTGGACCTCATCGTCGAGGCGATGCTGCCCGCGGCGAGAGGTCGTGCGCGATTCGTCGACGTGTTCTGCGAGCGCGACGCCTTCGACGTCGCGCAGTCGCGTCGCGTGCTCGAGGCTGCGCGCGGGATGGGTTTCGCGATGAAGGCGCACGTCGACCAGTTCACCGAGCTTGGCGGATTGGCGATGGCGCTCGAGGTCGGGGCGACGTCGGTCGATCATCTCGACGTCACCGGCGCGGCCGGCATCGCAGCCCTCGCGAGGTCCAACGCGATCGGCGTCGTCATCCCGACCGTGAGCTTCAACTTCGGCGAGACGCGCTTTGCGAACGCGCGCGCGATGCTCGACGCCGGCGCGGCGATCGCGCTGACCACGGATAACAATCCGGGATCGGCGCCGTGCCCGTCGATGCCGCTCGCGATGGCGATCGCCTGCCGCTACCAGAAGCTGTCGCCCGCCGAAGCGCTCAATGCCTCGACGGTCAACGCGGCGTGGGCGATCGGCGTCGGTGATCGCGTCGGATCGCTGCAGCCGGGCAAGCAGGCGGACGTGCTCATCGTCGACGCGCCGGACTATCGCGCGCTGGCCTACGAGTTCGGCGGCAACCTCGTGCAGCAGGTCATCAAGAACGGCAAACTCGTCGCATGAGCGAAACAGTTCTCCTCGACGGCGCGAGCCTCACGTTCGCACAGGTGCTCGGGATCGCCTACGGCAAGCCCGGCGCGCCGCGCGTCGCGCTCTCCGACGCCGCGAAGAAGCAGGTGCAGCGCGCAGCCGACGGCGTGCAGCGGCTGTTGCGCGAGCACCGCGTCGCTTACGGCATCACCACCGGGTTCGGCGCGTTCAAGGATCGCGTCATCCCGGAAGATCAGGTCGAGCAGCTCCAGCGCAACATCATCGTCAGTCACGCGGTCGGCATGGGCGATGCCTACGACATCCCGACCACGCGCGCGATCATGGTGATCCGCGCGAACACGCTGGCGCGCGGCCATTCGGGCATTCGACTCGCGACCCTCGAGCTGCTGCTCGAGATGCTCAATCGCGGCGTGCATCCGGTGATCCCGCAGAAGGGATCGCTCGGCGCCAGCGGCGACCTTGCGCCGCTCGCACACATGACGCTGCCGATGATCGGGCTCGGGTCCGCAGAGATCGGTGGCGAGGTGCGATCGGGCGCGGACGCATTCGCGCGCGCCGGCCTGAAGGCGATCACGCTCGCCGCGAAGGAAGGTCTCGCGCTCACCAACGGCACCTCGGTGATGTGCGCGCTCGGCGTGCTCGAGACCGCGCGCGCGGAGCGGCTATCGCAAACGGCCGACATCGCCGGCTGCCTGTCGCTCGAAGCGCTGCACGGCACGCCGGCGGCGTTCGACGATCGCATCCATCAGCTGCGCAAGATGCCGCGCCAGGTCGAATGCGCCGCGTATCTGCGCCGACTGCTCGAAGGCAGCCAGCTCGCGCGCGAGCCGACGCCCGACAACGTGCAGGACGCCTACACGCTGCGCTGCATTCCGCAGGTGCACGGCGCAGTGCGCGACGCGATCGCCTATTCGCGCTGGGTGTTCGAGATCGAGCTCAACGCCGTGACCGACAATCCACTGCTGTTCATCGACGACGAGACCGGCGAGGTCGAAGTCATCTCCGGCGGCAATTTCCACGGCGAGCCGCTCGCGATCGCGATGGATTATCTCGGGCTCGCGATGACCGAGCTCGGCAACATCAGCGAGCGGCGCATCATGCGGCTCACCGACGAGGCGTCGAACACGCACGCGCTGCCGGCGTTCCTCACCCCGACGGGCGGACTCAATTCGGGATTCATGATCGTGCAGTACACCGCCGCGGCGCTGGCCACCGAGAACAAGGTGCTCGCGCATCCGGCGAGCGTCGACACCATCCCGACGTCAGCGAACGTCGAGGATCACGTGAGCATGGGCGTGACCGCGGGGCTCAAGCTGCGCGACATCCAGACCAACGTCGAAGGGATTCTCGCGATCGAGCTGATGGCGGCGGCGCAGGGCGTGGATTTCCGCAAGCGCGCGATGAACGCGTCGAAGCTCGGACGCGGGACTGCCGCTGCTTACGACCTGATCCGCGCGAAGGTGCCGTTCATCGAGCGCGATCAGGAGATGCACGCGTGCATCGAATTCGTGCGCCGATCGGTCGCGAGCGGCGCGCTGGTCGAACGGGTGAACGCGGCGCTCGCCGCGTAACGCGAGCTAAGCCCGGGCGGTCTGGAAGCGCAGCGCGCGGACCCGCGCGTACTGCTCGTGCAGCGAGCGCTCGAGCTCGATCAGCTTGCGATGCATGTCGCTGTGCTCCCAGCGATCGGCGATCTGCTTCTTCGCGGCCTCGAACTTGTTCGATTGCAGCGCGCGCCATTCGGCGAGCGTCGCGGCGAACGCTTCGCGCTCGCGCTCGAAGCGCTTCTTCAACTCTTCAAGACGGGGGTGACGCGACTGTTCCAGGTACTCGTGCGCGCGTGCGAACGCCGTCTCCAGCATCGCGCTGCGGATCTTGAACTCCGGCACGCGCTTGAGCTTGCCGGCCAGCCCGAGCCACTCACAGCCGGCGATCAGCCATTTGGTTGGATCGAACTGCCACCAGCGCACGCCGTTGCGGTAGTCCCACTGAAACAGATGATGGAAGTTGTGATAGCCCTCGCCATAGGTGAACAGCGCGAGCACGTCGTTGTCGCGCGCGGTGTTGTCCGCGGTGTACGGACGACGGCCCCAGAAATGCGCGAGCGAGTTGATGAAGAAGGTGAGGTGATGATTGACGACGAGGCGCAGCAACCCGCCGAGCAGCAGGAAGCCCCACGGATCGCCGAAGACCATGCCCACGGCGATCGGGAAGATGAAGTTCATGCCGAGCGCGAGGCCGAGATAGTGCCGATGCTGGAACATCACGATCGGATCGGCGAGCAGATCCGGGGAGTTCGAGAAGTCGAGCTTGCCGGACGGATAGTCGCGCAGCATCCAGCCGATGTGCGCCGACCACAGGCCGCGGTTGATCGAGTACGGATCGTGCTCGACGTCGTCGACATGCTGATGGTGACGCCGATGCGTCGACGCCCACACGAGCACGCTGTTCTGCAGCGCCATCGCGCCGAACAGCATGTAGAACAGCCGCAGCGTCCAGTGCGCTTCGTACGCGCGATGCGCCCAGAGGCGGTGATAGCCGCCGGTGATCGACATGCCGGTCGCGTACATCAGGACGACGAAGAAGGCCCACGCTCCGCCGCTGAAATCGAAGAACCAGGCGTAGCCGGGAAGCCAGGTCAGGGCCATCGCCGTGGTGACGATGAACATGATCGTCGCCGGCAGGTTGATGGGGGAAGAAGGAGAAGCGGAAGCGGTTTGCGTGTTCACGAGGCCATCGTAGCGGACAAAAAGAAACCGCGGCACATGGCCGCGGTTCTTTTACAGAGGTAAAAACAGCTTAGAGCGGGCGGATCTGCGTCGCCTGCATGCCCTTCGGGCCCTTCTGCGGAACGAATTCCACTTTCTGGCCTTCCTTGAGCGTGCGGAAGCCGCTGCCCTGAATTTCCTTGAAGTGCGCGAAGAGATCGGCGCCGCCATCAGACGGGGTGATGAAGCCGAAACCCTTGGCGTCGTTGAACCACTTCACGGTGCCGGTAGACGTGTTGGACATTGGTTTGTTTCCTTGTTGCGGTTGCTTGTTGAGTTGAGACGATTCTTAAAGAGGGCGAATCTTCGTCGCCTGCATGCCCTTGGGGCCGCGCTGCGCGATGTATTCGACCTTCTGGCCTTCCTTGAGGGTCTTGAAGCCCGTTCCCTGGATTTCCTTGAAGTGCGCGAAGAGGTCTTCGCCACCGCCGGAGGGAGTGATGAAGCCGAAACCCTTGGTCTCGTTGAACCACTTCACGGTGCCAGTTGCTGCTGTAGTCACTAGTACAATTCCTTAATGAGTTTTTGGAAGCGAGCGCACGCGCCCGCCGGTTGCAAGCGATTAAGAAAGGTAGCCGAGTTGCTTAACAGCACCGGTGGAGAACCGGACAAGGGGAACCGCGGTAAAACCACTGCCCAATCAGTTGCGGGGGGCACTCTACACGATTCAGGGTCGCTGCGCCAGCGGCTTTCTTAGTCCTTTCATACAGCTTGGTTGACAGCGGCGATGCCGTTCGAGCCGCGGAAAAAAGAAAGCCCCGCTTGGGGCGGGGCTTCAAGGCTGCGATCATTGGGGGGATCGCAAGAGACGGACAGGGAGGACCGTCGGGGCATACATTGCGCTCGCTGCTGCGCCGCGGCAATGGATAAAAGTTACCGGTGACGCCGGCGTCAGGTCGTCGGCTTGCGAGGCGGCGAGGAGGGCGGATGACCCGCCAGCGCTTCGAGCAGCGGTCCGTCGAGCCCGTAGACGTCGGGCTTGTAGGAAACGCGCCCGTCGTCGCGTAGATCGATCGTCCAGTAGAGCAGCAGGACCGGCATCGCGTGCCGCAGACCGACCTCCTTCGTCTCGCCTTGGGCGAGCAGCTGCTCCAGCGCATCGCGATTCCATTTCTCCGGGTCGTTCAGCAGCCGCTCCGCGAGCCCGACCGCGTCCTCGACGCGGATGCAGCCCGAGCTGAACGCACGCTGGTCCTTCTCGAACAGCGCGGTGTGCGGCGTCTCGTGCATGTAGACGCCGTAGGGATTCGGGAAGTTGATGCGCACGCGGCCGATCGCGTTGTCCGGTCCGGGGTCCTGCTTGAGCCAGACGTGCTCGGGACCGTCGGGCGACGACCAGTCGAGCGAGTCCGGCGCAATCTCCTTGCCGGTGGCGTTCACCACGCGGATCCGGTTCGCCGCGAGGTAGCCTTGATCCGCGCGGACCTTCGGCAGCACGTCTTCGCGCAGGATGGTTTCCGGAACGGTCCACGTCGGGTTGAAGGTGAGGAACGTGATCTTGCCCGCGAAGATCGGCGTCGGCCGCACGCTGCGCCCGACCTGCACGCGCGTCGTCCACGCCGGCTTGCCGTCCTTGTAGAGGTGCACCTTGTAGCCGGCGATGTCGACGACGACGAGATCGCCATCGATGCGCGGGAGCAGCCAGCGCGCTCGCTCGAGATTGGCGCGCAGCTGCGCGATCCGCGCGCGCACCGGCAGATTCAGCGCCGCGCGCGTCGAGGGACCGAGCTTGCCGTCGTCGTCGAGGTACTGCTCCTGCTGGAACTGCATCACCGCCGCTTCGACCTGCGCGTCGTAGAGATCGGATGCGCGCTTCTTCGATGGGACCAGCGTGCCGGCGAGGGTGAGCCGCTTGCGCAGGGCGACGACGCGCGCGTCCTTCACACCGCGCTTGAGCGGCGCGCCGTCGGCGATCCTCGGCCAGCCGCCATGACGATCGATCTCGCGCAGCGCGCGGAGCTGCGCACGCAGCTGCTCGTACGCAGGATGCTGCGGCCGCGCATTCGCGAACATCTGCGCGATGTGATCCTGATCGAGCGCTTCCTTCAGCGCGCGCCGCGCGGCCTTGCTCTCGAACGCGCGCGGCTCGAAGTTCCACTCGGGGTCTAGCACCGCGGGATCGACCTTGCCGAGCGACAGATGCAGCAGCGCGAGCAGGCAAGCGCGCGTCGCGATCAGGTCGAGATCGGCGCGGCGTGCAGCGCTGCGGGCGGCGTCCTGATCGAACACCGATCGGCGTTCACGCAGCACTGCCAGCTGATAGTCGGCGGGATTGAGCCCGTCATCCTCCAGGCCGCGCACCTCGACGATCAGCGCCTCGAGGTTCTTCGCGTCCCAGGCCGGCTCGAACTTGCGGTCTTCGTAGAAGCGCTTGAGTCCCGCGATCAGCCATACCGCCGGACGATCCTTCGGCGCCGGCTGCAGATGCTCGAGGCGATCGCGGATCAGCTCCCGCACCGCGGGCGGCTTGGCGATTGCCGGGAACGACAGCCCGATCAGCAGCAGCGCGGACGCAAGCGCACGCACCATCAGCGCGATTCCACCTTCACAGTGCTCGTCACGGAGTTGGCGATGTAGCAGTCGTGATGGGACTGCTCGTGCAGCGCGTTGAGCTCATCGGCCGACGGCTGCTTGGTGCCACCCCACGCGACGCGCGGACGCAGGACCACTTCGACCATCGCCTGCGCACCGGCGGCGTTCTTGCCCATCGTGCCGATCGCTTGGTCTTCGTAGCGATCGACCACGAAGCCTTTCTTCGCGGCATGGAACAGGAAGAACAGCATGTGGCACGACGACAGTGCCGCGACGAACGCTTCCTCCGGATCGACGCCGGCGGGATTCGACAACGGCACCGGCACGACGTTGGGTGAGCTCGAAGCCGGAACCGTCGCGCCACCGTCGAAGCGCCACTCATGCGCGCGCGAGTAGCGGTTGTCGGTGTACTTCTCCGCGTCGCGACGCGTCCACGACACGGTCGCCGTGTATTCATGCTTGCCCATCACGCGGCCTCCGGCAGCTCCGCGGCTTCGCCGAAGAACTCGTCGACGAGGGCGAGCTGCGTCGATGCATCCTCGACCCGATTGACGCGCGACCAGAACGTCGCCGCCTGGGGATGGCTCTGGCAGTACCACTGGATGTGCTTGCGCGCGACGCGCACGCCGCGGCCGTCGCCGTAGAAATCGTGCAGCTCGCGCAGATGGCGCGACAGGATCGCGTGCACTTCGCCGACAGTGGGCGGCGGCAGCGCGTGGCCGGTCGAAAGGAAATGCGCGATCTCGCGGAAGATCCACGGCCGGCCGAGCGCGCCGCGGCCGATCATCACACCATCCGCGCCGGTATGCGCGAGCACCGACCTGGCCTTCGCCGGCGAATCGATGTCGCCGTTCGCGAGCACCGGGATCGAGAGCGCCTGCTTGATGGCGGCGATGGTGTCGTATTCGGCGTCGCCTTCGTAGAGGTCTTCGCGCGTGCGCCCGTGCACCGCGAGCGAGGCGATGCCGCAGTCCTGCGCGATCTGCGCGATCGCGAGCCCGTTGCGATGCGCGCGCGCCCAGCCCGTGCGGATCTTCAGCGTCACCGGAACGCTGACGGCGCCGACGACGGCGCTGCAGATCTCCGCAACGAGCTGCTCGTCCTTCATCAGCGCGGAGCCCGCGTCGCGCTTGCAGACCTTCTTGGCCGGACAGCCCATGTTGATGTCGATGATCTGCGCGCCGGCGTCGACGTTGCGGCGCGCCGCATCGGCCATCATCTGCGCGTCGTAGCCCGCGATCTGCACCGAGATCGGCTCGGGCTCGTCGCGATGATCGGTGCGCAGGCGCGACTTCTCCGTGTGCCAGAGCGTCGGATCGGCGGTGGTCATCTCGGAGACGGCGAGACCGGCGCCGAGCTGCCGGCACAAGCGGCGGAACGGCAGATCGGTGACGCCGGCCATCGGCGCGAGCACCACCGCCGGCGCGATCGGATAAGGACCGATTTTCATGGCGCGCATTGTCGCCGATCTCGCTACGATGGCGGCATGGCTCTCCAGACCGACGCATCGCAACCGCCTTCGAAGCTCCTCCTGCTGCTCGAAGGCCGCACCTTCGCCGAGTACTTCGCGCTCTGGGCGCGCGCCGCGACGATGAACGATCTGCCGCGCGGCGACGGGCACGCCGTGCTGGTCGTTCCCGGATTCGGCGCGAGCGATCTGTCGACGCGACCGCTGCGACGCATCCTGGAGAAGCTCGGCTATGCGGCGTACGGCTGGGGCAACGGCCGCAACCTCGGCATGCGGCCGGCGATCAAGCAGTCGCTCTCCTCGCTGCTCGAGCGGCTGCATGCGAAGCACGGCGGCAAGGTCACGCTGATCGGGCACAGCCTCGGCGGCGTCTACGCGCGCGAGATGGCCCGCGCGAATCCGCAGCTCGTCCGGCGCGTGATCACGCTCGGCAGCCCGATCAACGTGCATCCCGATGCCAATAACCTGATGGGCATCTGGCGATTGATGAATCGCGGCAAGCCGGTGAAGACGGATCTCGAAGGCTTCAGCCGTCGCATCAAGCCGCCGCCGGTGCCGTGCACCGCGATCTACACGCGCAGCGACGGCATCGTCGCGTGGAAGTGCTGCGTCGAGGACGACGCGCCCAACGTGGAGAACGTCGAGGTGCGCGGAAGCCATCTCGGCCTCGCGCACAACACGAAAGTGGTCCGGCTGATCGCCGAGCGGCTGGCGCAGTAGCTCTACTCGGCCTGGACCACCAGTTGTGTTTTGTCAACAGCAATGACACTATAAGTTGTGGCTGGTCGATTCGCGGCAGTTTGCCAAGAACCCCAGCCATCCGTGCGAAGTAAACAGGAGGTATCTCATGGCCGCCAAGAAAAAGGCCAAGAAGAAAGCGAAGAAGAAGTAACGATTCGCGATTCTTAAGGCGCAGCGCCTAACCCTTCCCGCGCTGCGCCTTTGTTGTCTCTGGCGGTCGCGACATAGAATTCGCGGCCCGATCTCCCCAAAAAATCCCAGATGGCTTCGCAACCCGCGCGGCGCGGCTTCACGCTGTTCATGACCGGCCTTCCCGGCGCGGGCAAATCCACGCTCGCGGCCGCGCTCAAGCAAGCGCTCGAGACGCGGCACAAGCGCTCGGTGACGGTGCTCGACGGCGACGTCGTGCGCGAAATGCTCTCCAGCGGTCTCACCTTCTCGCGCGCCGATCGCGAGCTGAACCTGCGTCGCATCGGCTACGTCGCCGGCGAAGTCACCAAGCACGGCGGCATCTGCATCTGCGCGGCGATCGCGCCGTTCCGCTCCGCGCGCGATGAAGCGCGCGCCCGCATCTCGCAGGTCGGCGGCTTCTACGAGATTTACCTCGCGACGCCGCTCGCGGTGTGCGAGACGCGCGATCCGAAGGGCCTCTATCGCAAGGCGCGCCGGGGCGAGATCAAGAATTTCACCGGCATCGACGATCCGTTCGAGCCGCCCGCAC
The DNA here is from genome assembly GCA_035650495.1 of Nevskiaceae bacterium. GTDB lineage: Bacteria > Pseudomonadota > Gammaproteobacteria > Nevskiales > Nevskiaceae > DASRHK01. The sequence goes on from DASRHK010000105.1 coordinate 22,362, forward strand.
GCGCCGACGCCGTCATCGACGCGAGCAAGATGACGGTCGAGGAAGAAGTGCGCAGGATCCTCGAGCTGCCGATGCGCGACCAACTGCTGCCCTGACGCGGAGACTCTTCGATGCCCGCTGCCCGCAAGTTCGACATCGTCCTGTTCGGCGCCACCGGCTTCACCGGCGCGCTCACCGCGGAATATCTCGCGCGCAACGCGCCGGCGTCGCTGCGCTGGGCGATCGCCGGCCGCAATCTCGACAAGCTCGCTCGCGTGCGCGATCAGCTCGCCGCGATCAATCCCGCCTGCGCGAAGCTCGAGCTGCTGCAAGCCGACGTCGGCGCGCCCGATTCGATCCGCGAAGTCGCGGAGTCGACGCGCGTCGTCATCACCACCGTCGGTCCGTACATTTTTTACGGCGAGCCGCTGGTCGCCGCCTGTGCCGCGGCCGGCACCGATTACGTCGATCTCACCGGCGAGCCGGAATTCGTGGACCTGATGTGGCTGCGCTATCACGAGCAGGCGCGATCGACCGGCGCACGCATCGTGCATTGCTGCGGCTTCGATTCGATCCCGCACGATCTCGGCGCCTTGTTCACGGTGCAGCAGCTGCCATCGGACGCGCCGATCAAGGTCGAAGGCTTCGTGCGCGCCGGCGGGACGTTCTCCGGCGGCACGTTCCATTCCGCGGTGAACGCGTTCGGCCGCGTGCGCCAGTACGCGCAGGTGCGCAAGGAGCGCATCCGTCGCGAAGGCCCCGGCCCGCGTAAGGTGAAAGGCGGCAAGCAGACCATCCACTTCGAACGCGCGCTGAAGACCTGGGTCGTGCCGATGCCGACGATCGACCCGCAAGTGGTGAAGCGATCGGCGCGCGAGCTCGACGTCTACGGCCCGGAGTTCTCCTACGCGCACTACGTGCAGGTGAAGAAGCTGGCGGGCGTCGTCGGGCTGGTCGGCGGCGTCAGCGCGATGTTCACGCTCGCGCAGCTCAAGCTCACGCGCGATTGGCTGCTGTCGAAGAAGAATCCCGGCGAAGGTCCGGACGAGGAGCAGCGCAAGAAGAGCTGGTTCCGCGTGCGCTTCACCGGCGAAGGCGGCGGCAAGCGCGTCGTCACCGAAGTGACCGGCGGCGATCCCGGTTACGGTGAGACGTCGAAGATGCTCGCCGAGTCGGCGCTGTGCCTCGCGCTCGACGCGCTGCCGAAGCGCTCAGGTCAGCTCACGCCGGCGATCGCGATGGGCAACGCGCTGATCGACCGGCTGCAGCGCGCGGGCATCGCGTTCCGGGTGATCGAGGGGCCGTAACCCCTAGCGGCGCGGCAGCTTCCGGCGTGACGATCCGCGCACGGCGCGCGGCTTGGTGCGCAGCACTTGCGCGCGGAATTTCGCGAAGGCGCTTTTCGTCTCGCCGCGACCTTCCAGCCGCGACACCATCGCCTTCAGCTCGGCGACTTGCTTGGTGAGCTCCTGGATCACTTTGAGCCCTTGCGCGCGGTTCTCCTCGAGCATCGCGACGACGCGATCGAGCATGCCGAACTCGCTCGGCTTGGCTGCTGGCGTAGCTGCCGATGCCGGTGCGGCCGCATGCGCGGACGCCGGTGCAGCAGCAGGCAGCGTCGCAGTGGCGCCAGTTGCCGGCGCAGGTGCCGAGGGCTTGGCCGTCGCCGGTGCGCGTGCCGCGGCCGCTGTCAGCGAGCTCAACACTCGCGCGAGCTGTTGCGGCGTCGGCGGCTTGGTGATGACGTCGGCGGCGCCCTTGAAGCGCGCTTCCTGGGTGAAGGCGTCGCCTTCGTTGGACGAGCAGATCACCACCGGGATGTCGATGGTCTTGGGGTCGCTCTTGATGGTGTTCAGCACGTCGAAGCCATCGACGCCGGGCATCACGTGATCGAGGAAGATCACGTCGGGATGATGGTCCTTGAGATAGGTGAAGGCGATCTCCGCGGACTCCGCCGTCTCCACCACGTAATGCATGTTCTCGAGATAGCGCCGCAGCGCGAAGCGCGCGGACTTCGAGTCGTCGATCACGAAAGCCGATCGGCCTGCCATTTCTCCTCCCCCTCAAAATCAGGCAGTTGGGAAGCAAACCTAACACAGGGCCTGGGCAGCGCCAAATCCGGGCGGCTCAAGGGCCCGCCTCGGCCGCCGCGAAGGCCTTGCGCAGTGATTCGATCCGCTCGCGATTGGCGCCGAAGTCGTAATAGCCGACCCGGCTCGACGAGCGCAGCTCGATCACGCCGCCCGCGCCCATTGCGGCGGGCTGGATCACGCATTGCACGTCGTCGACGAAGCGCATGAGCGTGCTGCGCGACTCGGCGCGCAGATAGCGCGGCTCCTCGGCCACGATCTCCGTGCGCGGCAGCGACTTCAGCGCCGCGACCAGATGCGCGCGCGCCTGCGCGACCGAGCCGCGGAAGATCAGTGGATTGACGTGATGATCGGGATCCTCGTCGACGGACGACACGCAATGCGGCGCCGACGGGCAGGGCAGGAGCGCGCCTGCGCCGGTGCGCTCGGCGACCGGGCCGACGCCGCACGCGGTGAGCAACAGGACCAGCGCCGGCATCCATCGCGCGACGCTTTCCGTAAGATTCGGCATCCTTTTCGAACCTTCAACAGGACTCACGGTCATTATCCGCACATTCAGGTCCGGGGCACCATGAAGTCGGTCACACGCGCGGCTGCATTCGCGCTCGCGGTTGCGTGCGCGACGTCGATTCCGATCGCGCGCGCCGACGCCGTCCACACGGAGCACGTCGACGCCGAGCTCGTCGCCGAGCGCGCGGCGTTGGTGCCGGGCGCGCAGAACTGGATCGCGCTGCGCTTGCAGATCGAGCCCGGTTGGCACACCTACTGGCGCAATCCGGGCGACTCCGGCATCCCGACGACTCTGCGCTGGGATCTGCCGGAAGGCTTCACCGCCGGCGACATCGTCTGGCCGTATCCTGAGCGCCATCCGCTCGCCGACGTCATGAATTACGGCTACGCCGGCGACGTACTGCATCTGGTGCCGATCACCGTTCCAGCCGACGCGCGCGATCGCGTCGAGCTGAAAGCCGAAGCGAAGTGGCTCGTCTGCAGCGACGTCTGCATTCCCGGCAAAGCCGACGTGAAGCTGTCGCTGCCGATCGCAGCCGACGCGCCCGAGGATCCGCGCTGGCACGACGCATTCGCGGCGACGCGCGCGAAGGTGCCGCAGACAGTCGATTGGCCCGCGCGCTTCACCGTCGACAAGCGGGACGTGTCGCTCGAAGTCACCGCCGCGCAATTGCAGCCGGCGAAGGACGTCGCGTTCTTCCCGTACGCGAAGGATCTCGTGAATCACTCGGCCGATCAGCGCCGCGCGCGCGACGGCAATACGCTGCGGCTCTCGCAGAATCTCTCGAGCTTCTTCCTGTCGGCGCCCGGCGCGATCGACGGCGCGCTGGTGATCGACGGTCGCGCCTACGAGATCTCCGCGAAGCCCGGCTCGGTCGCGGCGGTCGCGCAGAGCGAAGTGAAGGCGGCGCCGGAACCCGCTCCGCAGGCTTCATCGCCCGGCTTGCTGCTCGCGCTCCTGCTCGCGTTCGCGGGCGGCGTGATCCTGAACCTGATGCCTTGCGTGTTCCCGGTGCTGTCGCTGAAAGCGCTCGCGGTGCTCGAAGCGCACGACGGCCGCGAGCGCGCGCAGGCGATCAGCTACACGCTCGGTGTGGTGCTGTCGTTCGTGATCGTCGCGGGCGTGATGCTCGCGCTGCGCGCCGGTGGACAGTCGCTCGGCTGGGGGTTCCAGCTGCAGTCGCCGGTCTTCGTCGCGGTACTCGTGTATCTCTTCTTCGCGATGGGACTCGCGCTCGCGGGCATGACGGAGTTCGGCGTTCGCTTCATGGGGCTCGGCCAGTCGCTCACGCAGTCGAAGGGCCTGGGCGGTTCGTTCTTCACCGGCGTTCTTGCCGCGGTGGTCGCGAGCCCATGCACGGCCCCGTTCATGGGCGCCGCGCTCGGATACGCAGTGACGCAGCCCGCGATGGTCGCGCTGCTCATCTTTGCGATGCTCGGCTTCGGGCTTGCGTCGCCATTCCTGCTCATGGGTTTCGTGCCGAAGCTCGCGGGCTGGCTGCCGAAGCCCGGTGCATGGATGGAAGGCTTCCGCGAGCTGATGGCGTTCCCGTTGTTCCTCACCGTCGCCTGGCTCCTGTGGGTGCTGACGCGCCAGGCCGGCGCCGACGGTGCCGGCGTCGTCGCGATCGGCCTCGTCGTCGTTTCCTTCGCATTGTGGACGCGACGCTTCACGTCGACGATGGCGCGTGTGGCCCGCTGGGTCGCGACGGTCGCCGCGTTCGCGCTGCTGGCGCATCCCGCCTTGCGATCGCCGCACACGATGGAAGTCGCACGGACGGCCGAAGCGTCCAGCGAGCCATATTC
>DASRHK010000106.1:0-43357 GCA_035650495.1 Nevskiaceae bacterium
CGTCGCAGAACGACAGCTTCTCCGGGAAGCGCGTGCTGACGAATTCGGTCGCGACGCCGATTGCGCCAAGGGCCTGCGCGTCGGGTCGCCACAGCGACTCCACGGGCGCATAGGCCCAGCCGACGAAATTCTCCGGAAGACCGGCGCTTTCCAGATACGCGCGCTGCTGATGATCCTGAACCACGGCGCGCAGCGTCCCGAAACCGGGCAGCGCGATGTGCGGCGCATGGAATCCGGGCGCGAGCGTGCGCGCCGGCCCGGCGATGATCCTGCGGGGCGCCGACGCCCACAGGAATGCGCAGGCGCTGTCGCACTGATCGTGCATGACGGCGGTGCGGACACCGCGATCGCGCAGCAGTCGTGCGACTTGCGTGATCGCCAATGCGCTGCCTCCGGCGCTGTCGAGCAGCACCGCGCGTGTTTGCGGATGCTCGTCGAGCGCGCTGCGCAGACGCCGGTAGAGCTGATCGGTGAGATCTCCGGAGATCGCAACGGTGCAGTGCGCATCGTCGGCTGCAATCTCGAGCGGCAGCTGCGGCGACTGGCTCGCGCTGCGAGCGGCGAAGCCGGCGAGGAGGATCGCAGCGAGCGACGCGAAGCCCATCGCGGAGCCGCCCCACCCGCGCATCCCGTAACCGAGGATCACGCTGGCGCACGCGGTGACGACCAGAAGCCCGGCGACGATGACCGGCAAGCCGACGGGAACCGCGATGAACATCAGCACCACGGCAAGCGACGCGCCCAGCACCAACAGGCCGAGGCCGAGCCCTCGCGCGGCCAGCCGCTCCCGCATCCCCGGATCCATCATCGATACGTCCCTGCGCGGCACGAATCGCCGCACGCCGACCTAGTCTAGGCTCACGCCGTGAATCGTCGCTGAACGCGAGCCGGCGTCCAAGCCGTGAAAATCACCACGAATCATTGAGAGCGACCCCCTCCAGCCACTATACTGCGCACCCTTTGGGGCCATAGCTCAGCTGGGAGAGCGCTTGCATGGCATGCAAGAGGTCGGCGGTTCGATCCCGCCTGGCTCCACCAAGTTTTTTAGACGTCCCCATCGTCTAGCCCGGCCTAGGACACCACCCTTTCACGGTGAGAACTGGGGTTCGAATCCCCATGGGGACGCCATCACATGCTGAGGCAGGAAACGCTGTGGCCACTCGCAAGCGCGCGCTGATCACCGGGGTCACCGGACAGGACGGCGCCTACCTCACGGAGCTCCTGATCGCCAAGGGCTACGAAGTGCACGGCGTCAAGCGCCGCACCTCGCTGTTCAACACCGATCGCATCGATCACCTCTATCAGGATCCGCACGCGGGTCACCGCAACCTGATCCTGCATCACGGCGACATGACCGATTCGTCGAGCCTCCTGCACATCATGCAGCAGGTGCAGCCGGTCGAGATCTACAACCTCGCCGCGCAGTCGCACGTCGCGGTGTCGTTCGAGGAGCCCGAGTACACGGCGAACAGCGACGCGCTCGGCACGCTGCGACTGCTCGAGGCGATCCGCATCCTCGGCTTGAAGGACAAGACGCGCTTCTATCAGGCGTCGACGTCCGAGCTCTACGGCCTCGTGCAGGAAACCCCGCAGACCGAGAAGACGCCGTTCTATCCGCGCTCGCCCTACGGCGTCGCGAAGCTCTACGCCTACTGGATCACCGTGAATTATCGCGAGGCGTACGATTTTTACGCTTGCAACGGGATTCTGTTCAATCACGAATCGCCGACGCGCGGCGAGACCTTCGTCACGCGCAAGGTCACGCGCGCGCTGGCGCGCATCGCGCTCGGCCTGCAGGACTGTCTCTACCTCGGCAACATGAACGCGAAGCGCGATTGGGGCCACGCGCGCGACTACGTCGAGATGATGTGGCTGATGCTCCAGCAGAAGCAGCCGGAGGATTTCGTCATCGCCACCGGCGAGCAGCACAGCGTGCGCGATTTCGTCGCGGCGGCCGCGCGCGATATCGGCATCGAGATCGAATGGCGCGGCAAAGGGGTCAAGGAAGTCGGCCGCGTCAGCGCCGTGCGCGAATGCGACTGGGGCATGGCGAAGGTCAAGCCCGGCGCGACCATCGTGCGCGTCGATCCGCGCTACTTCCGCCCCGCGGAAGTGGAGACCTTGCTCGGCAACGCCGCCAAGGCCAAGCGCAAGCTCGGCTGGTCGCCGCGGATCACCTTCACGGAGCTCGTGAACGAGATGATCCAGGCCGATCTCAAGGACGCTCAGCGCGATGTCGTCGTCACCACGCACGGATTCGAGACGCGCAAATATCATGAGTGACGCGCTGCCGCGCGACGCGCGCATCTACGTCGCGGGTCATCGCGGCATGGTCGGTGGCGCCATCACGCGCGCACTGCAGCGACGCGGCTACGACAATCTCCTGCTGCGAACGCATCAGGAGCTCGATCTCAAGGATCAAGCTGCGGTCCGTGCGTTCTTCACGCGCGAGAAGCCGCCAGCCGTCGTGCTCGCTGCGGCGAAGGTCGGCGGCATCCAGGCGAACAACATCTATCGCGCCGACTTCATCTACGACAACCTGATGATCGAGTGCAACGCGATCCACGAAGCGCATCGCGCCGGCGTGCAGCGCCTGCTCTATCTCGGGTCGAGCTGCATCTATCCGAAATTCGCGCCGCAGCCGATCGCGGAATCGGCGCTGCTGACCGGCGCGCTCGAGCAGACCAATCAGCCGTACGCGATCGCCAAGATCGCCGGCATCGAGCTGTGCGACGCCTATAACCGCCAGCACGGCACCGACTTCCGCGCTGCGATGCCGACCAATCTCTACGGGCCGGGCGATTACTTCGATCTCGAGAAGAGCCACGTCATCCCGGCGCTGCTGCGTCGATTCCACGAAGCCACGCAGAACCAATCGCCGAGCGTGACTTGCTGGGGCACCGGCACGCCGCGACGCGAGTTCCTGCACGTCGACGACCTCGCCGAAGCGTGCGTGTTCCTGCTGGAGCGCAGCCGCGAGCAATGGCGCGCGCTCGAGACGACGCACGTCAACGTCGGCTGCGGCGAGGACGTCACCATCCGCGAGCTGGTCGAGCTCGTTCGACAAGCGACCGGCTATCGCGGCGAAGTGAAGTGGGACGCCACCAAGCCCGACGGCACGCCGCGCAAGCTGCTCGACATCTCGCTGATGCGCCGCCTCGGCTGGGCGCCCAAGGTCGGCCTCACCGACGGGCTGGCCTCGACCTATCGCTGGTTCCTCCAGCACCACGCCGACGCCCGCGGATTGCGCGAGCAAGCGTGAGCGTCGATTTCACCGGCCGCCGCGTCCTCCTCGTCGCGCCGGTCTTCTTCGGTTTCGACAAGACGATCGCCGAAGGCCTGCGCCGCCGCGGCGCCACCGTCGCCCTCTACGACGATCGACCCAGCACCAGCACGTTCACCAAGGCGGCGATCCGCATCCATCCGCGGCTGATGGCGGCGCGCACCGCGCGTTACGTGCAACGGATCATCGACTCGCACGCCGGCGAGCGATTCGACGACGTCCTGGTGATCAAGGGACAGGGCCTGACGCGCTCGCTGCTCAAGCGGCTGCTCGACGCATTCCCCGGTGCGCGCAAGCGCTATTACCTCTACGACAGCTTCCGCAACGATCCTGGCGCGCGCGGCAAGATGACGCTGTTCGACCGCGTGCTGACCTTCGACCAGGGCGACGCGCGCGGCACGCCGGGCCTGCAGTTCCGGCCGATGTTCTATCCCGAGGAGTTCCGCCGGATGTCACCGCGGGCCGCGCGGCATGACGAACCCGTGCGTCTGGTGTTCATCGGCACTGTGCACAGCGATCGCTACCGCGTGCTCGGCCGTTTGCGTCGCGCGCTGCCGAAGATGGCGGTGATCAGCACGTATCTGTACTTTCCGAGCCGGATGCTCTACGCCGCACGGCGCCTGCTCGATCCGTCGTTCTGGGCCGCGCCGCACAGCGAATTCAAGTTCGTGCCGCTCGATCGCGCTGCCTACGCCGCGCTGTTCGAAGGCGCCGACGTCGTCGTCGAGATGGAACGACCGGTGCAGGCCGGTCTCACGATGCGCAGCCTCGAAGCCGTTGCGGCGGGCCGCAAGCTGATCACGACGAACCCGGAGATCGCGCAGTACGACTTCTATCGACCGGCGAACATCGCGATCGTCGATCGCGCGCAGCCGGTGATCAGCGTGCAATTCCTGCGCGGCGCATATGAGCCCGTGCCCGGCGAGATCGTCGATCGCTATTCGCTCGATCGCTGGCTCGACGACGTGTTCGGCGGCTAGCGCGTCAGGTCCACTCTTCGGGCGCTTCCTCGCGCCAGCGTCGCAATCCTTCCTCCAGCGTGTAGTGGAACGGATAGCCCTGCTCCACCAGGGACTGCGGGATCACGTCATTGGCGATCTTGAGCTTCTCGACGCGACGCGGATGGATCGGCGTGGAGATGCCGAACAGCGAGACGATGGCGTTGAACACGCGCGCCGCGTGGTACAGCAAGCCATACGGCACCGACGGAATCCAGCGCCGCCAGCCGGCGACACGCTGGATCGTCTCGACGTACTCCGACAGCGTCGGCGGCGTCGGCGACGCGAAGTTCGCGATGACGAGCCGCGCCTTCCCTGCTTCCTGCGACTGCATCCAGGTCAGCGCGCGGCAGAGCTCGTCGACGTAGGCGCCCGCTTTCGGCAGATCGCGATTGCCGCAGTAGAAGAAGTAGCCGCGCCGCACCGCGCGGATCAGTCGATGGACGTTCGCGTTCTCGCCCGGGCCGAAGATCACGCCGGGGCGCAGGATCGTCAGCGAGCGATGTTGCGGATCACCGTTGCGCCAGCCGCGGAAGATCTCCTCCGCAGCGAGCTTCGACGAGCCGTAAGCGTGGAATGGCACCGGCAGCGTCGATTCGGTGATGCGGCCCCGATCGCCGCCGTAGACCGCGATCGAGCTGGTGAACAGGATCTGCGGACAATCGACTTGCGTCGCCCAGTCGGCGACGTGACGTCCGCCGACGACGTTCACCTCGAAGAAATCCTTCGGCGGAAAATCCGGCTCGCGGCAGATCGCAGCGAGATTGATGATGACGTCGACGCGATCCGGGAACGCGTTGCGGTCGATCGGCTGGCGCAGGTCGGCGATCACGGTTTCCAGCCGGCCGCTCGCGATCGCCTCGCGCACCGCCGGCGACATGCGCGCCTCGGAGAAGCGGAGATCGGACAGGATGATGCGCCGGCGCGCCGGCAGCGCGAGCAGATGGCGCGACAGGTGCGAGCCGACGAAGCCGCCGGCGCCGAAGATGACCCACGTCGGCGTGTGGGCTGTGGCTCCGCTCATCGCGATTGGTTTTGCATCGGGTCGGGAACAGGTGACAGTGTAGTATTTTGGCGATGATCTCGATCAACACCCGCATTCTCGGCAAGCGAGTCACCGGGGTGCAGCGCTATCTCACCGAGATCCTCTCCCGCCTCTCCGTGCCGCATCGCAAGCTCGCGCCGCCCGTCAACCTGCAAGGCCTGGCGGGCCACCTGTGGGAGCAGACCGCGTTGCCCGCGCTGGCCGGCGACTCGATCTTGTGGAGCCCGTCGCAAAGCGGCCCGATGTGGCGCGAGCGACAGGTCATCACGGTCCATGACCTCGCGCCGCTCGAGCTGCCGCAGTACTTGTCGCCCGCGTTCGCCCGCTGGTACAGCGTGATGATGCCGCGCGCGATCCGCTCCGCGCGCCGCATCATCGCGGTCAGCGCGTTCACCGCCGATCGTCTTCGCAACGTGCTGTCGGTTCCGACCGAGAAGATCTCCGTGGTTCACGAGGCGGTCGATCATTCCCGTTTCCGCGTCAGCAGCGCCGCTGATGTCGAGCGCGCGCTCGCGCGCTACCAGGCGCCGAGCGCAACCTATGTGCTGTCGGTGTGCACGCTGGAACGCCGCAAGAATCTCGCGAAGCTGCTCGAGGCCTGGTCCGCGATCCAGGAGCGGGTGCCCGATGCGTGGCTGCTGCTCAGCGGAAGCTTCGGCGATCGCCATGTGTTCGGCACGACTGAGGTCACGCTGCCGCCGCGCGTGAAAACCTTGGGCTACGTCGCCGACGAGGACCTGCCGCATCTCTATTCAGGCTGCCAGGCGTTTGCCTACGTCTCGGAGTACGAAGGCTTCGGCTTGCCGGTGCTCGAAGCCATGGCGTGCGGCGCGCCGGTGCTGACGTCGGCGGGAACGTCGACGGAAGAGATCGCCAAGGGCGCGGCCGTCCTCGTCGATCCGCGCTCGGTCGACGACATCGCGCAGCATCTGCGTGCGCTGCTGACGGAGCGCGCGCTGCGCGAGGAGAGGAAGCAGGCCGGCGTCGAAGTCGCCAAGACCTACGCATGGGAGCGCGCCGCGCGCGAGACCGAAGAGATTCTCCAGTCGCTCTAGCTACGCCTTCTGGGCGACGACGATGTCCTGCCAGTTGAGCGCAGCGAACTCCGGCGCGACCTCGTGGTTCGACCAGGCGCCGTAGCGGATTGGCCCTTCGAGTGAAAGTCCCGCGCTCGCGTGCGCAGCCCGAAGCCAATCCTCGTCGACCGCGATCAGGTCTTCCGGGATGTTGGGATTGTTGGTCCAGCAGCCGGCCTGCGCGAGGTGATGCACGATGTTCTCGCGTGCCCTTCTCGACTGCAGCTCGCCTCGGGCGTGCTCGTTCATGACGTAGTACGACGCCGCGATGCGCCCGCCCGGCTTGAGGACCCGGCCGATCTCCTGGAGGTACCGCGCGATATCGACCGGATACATGTGCGTGAACACCGACCAGAGCACGACGAGATCGAAGCTGTTCTGGGCGAACGGCAGCACGAGCTCGCTCGGCTGCATGCCGCCGGCGGGGTTGTAGAACTTGTTGGCGATGTCGAGGCGGAAGAACACGAAGCGCGGATTCAGGGGCGTGATCTTGCGCGAGCACCAGCGCACGCCGCGCTCGTCGATGTCGATGCCGACGTAGAGCGCATCCGGCCCGAGCACGTCGAGCAGCGGCAACGTCTTGCGGCCGACACCGCTGCCGATGTCGAGCATCTTGCAGTCGGGGCTGATGCCGACCACGCGCTGATAGAACGCCAGCGCTTCCTGGCCGTTGCGCGCGAAGACGTCGTAGCCGCGCGGACCGTCGAACTGATGGCGCAGCGGCGGCAGCCGCGGATCCTGCGGCGCGCCGTCGATCAGATCGCGCAGCGCGTACGGAGCGTCGCGCACCAGGTGGAACACCGGCGCCGGCAGGATTCTCTTGAGCGCGCCGCGCAGGCTCATTCGAATCCCGTCATCGTCGGCACCGAGCCCGTGCGCACCCTGCGTCCCCAGATGCGCGGCAGCACCGCGGCGCCGACCAGGATCAGATAGCCGAACGAGGAGTACGCGACGGCGTTCAGCAGGTCTCCGCGCATCATGAACATCTGGAACGCAGCCCAGTACGGGACCAGCAAGCGTGACAACGAATCCGGCGCCCCGGGCGCGAGCGATCGCTCATACAGGGTCTCGCCCAAGGCGCAGATGCGTCCATAGAACATCAGCACGATGCCGATGCCGAGCCATCCGAAGGCGTAGTACGACTCCATCCAGAGCGGCGCCGAAAGATTGGTGAACGATCGATGGAAGAACGTCGCCACTTCCACGCCGGTGCCGTAGGGCTTGGTCGGCCAGTACGCGCGCGGGAACCAGAACGCGGCGGCGCCGAGAAAATTCTCGCCCCAGGTCGGCCCGGCGCGCTCGCCGTAGGCGTAGCCGTCGAGCGTGAGCTGGAAGACGTCGTAGTCCGCCTTGTGGATCATCTTGTTCACCGCCGACTCGCTGGTGTCGAGCTGATCGAAGGCCTGCGTCACCGAGCCAGCGTGGCGGAACAGATCGAGGTACGGGAACAGGACGGTCAGGCCGACCGCGAGCCCGATGATCCACATCGGCGCGAACCACTTGCGCCAGCGCGGGAGCGCGAATGCAGGCGTGAGCACGACCGCGCCCAGCCAGAACCGGCTTTGCGCGGGCGGATAGTTGGCGCAGTAATCGAGCACGCCGAGCAGGAGCGTCAGCAGGAAGTAGAAGCGCTTGCGCTCCTGGTTGAACGTGTGCCACCGCGTGATCGCGTTGTAGGCGACCACAGTGAACGTCACCAGGCTCGGCGCGCGCAGCAACGTGCGCGCGATCAGGCCTTCGGCGAGCGTTCCGGCGACCACTTTCTCGAACTGCGCGCGCGTGATGAAGATATGGTTGAAGCCCCACGAGTACATGCCGAGGAGCGTCAGCCCCACCGCGACGACCGACAGCCACACCGCAGCGCGATCCGAGATCGCGAGGCTCATGCCGCTGAAGACCGACGGCGCGGCCGCGTTCGGCGGCCGCAGCCGCGCCCACACCAGACCCGCTTCGAATGCGGCGATCGCCAGCGCGACTTCCAGGATGCCCGGGAGCAGATCCTCGGGCACGTGCATCCGCTGCCACGGGAAGTCGTTGACGGCGAGCTGCGCGGTGGCGGCGAGACCGATCCACACGTAGATGAACAGGAAGAACGTGAAGCTGAGCAGCCGCGGCCGACCCTGCCCTGCCATCCAGGAGAGGCGCGTGGCGCAGTACAGCAGGATCGCCAGCGAGATCGACGCCTCCGTCGTGAGATCGGCCTCCTCGGGCAGCTGGATGAACACGAGGCCCGGAACGACCAGCGCGAGGCTGACCCAGGTGACGATGACGTAGAGGACGTTCATGACGCGGGCGTCAACGATACAGGTTCAACCGGAACTTGGTGCGCCGGTACAGCGACACGCCACCCATCAGCAGCGAGCCGCCGAAGAGCGAAGCGGCGAGCAGGAGCCATGCGCGCATGCGCAGCGGCTGCAGCATCGCCGCCTTGAGCGTCGCCCTGCGTCCGTCCGCAGTCTCGCCGCAATAGAAATCGGCTTTGGCGATCTCGAACAGGACGTTCGCGTGCGCGGGTGGATGCGCGGCGAGCAGATCGGCATGCTTGGCGAGCGCGTACCGAAGCGCGACCCGCTTGAGGTCGTGTTGCGCGGTGAGGCTGCCCGGCATTTCGTACGAGACGACGACCGGATCTGCGATGGCCGCGAGGCGATGCGTCGCCATCAAGCGCAGGCACAGCTCCCAGTCCTCCGATCGGCTCATGGTCTCGTCGAATCCGCCGACGGCCTGCAGGCACGTGCGGCGGAACAAAGCCGATTGCATGTACGCGACCAGTCCGTTGAGAAACGCTTCGCGATCGACATCGGGACCCTCGCCGGCGAGCGGCCAGCGCACGCTGATCAATGGGCCGCCGATGTAGCGCAGCGCCGTGCCGCCGACCAGGGCGTACTCCGGCCCGAGTCGATCGATCAGCTCGACCTGCCGCGCGAGCTTCTCGAGCAGCCACTCGTCGTCGCTGTCCTGGAAGGCGATCAGCTCGCCGCGCGCGATCGCGACGCCCGCATTGCGCGCCGCGGAAACCCCACTCGGCCGCCCGTGCCGCGTATAGACGATCCTCGGATCGCCGATGGCGGCGACGATCGCGGCGGTCTCGTCGGTCGAGCCGTCGTCGACGACGATGAGCTCGAGGTCGCCGAAGGTCTGCGCGAGCACGCTGCCGATCGCGCGCCGCAACGTCGCGGCGCGATTGTAGGTCGGGAGGACGACGCTGACGCGGGGACTGGTCATGTCTTCCCCATCGCGCGCTGTCGTCGGGCCTCGCGCCAATCGACGACCTTGCGGACAGCCGGTCGTCCGAGCAGCGACGCGAGCAGCAGCGCCCACGCGCGGAGCTGCGTCGGGTCGAGCCGCAGGCTGCGCAGCAAATGCGTCCGCGCATCGCGATCTTCGCTCGCGATCAGCTTGAAGCGGGCGATGCCATAGAGATTGAGCGCCATCGCGCGCGGATGGGCGTCCATCAGCGCACGATGCTTGTCGACGATCGTCGACAGGGATTGCACCCGCCGGTGATGCTGCTTGATCAGGCTGCCGGGCGTGTCATGGATGACCGCCATCACGCGCGGATCGAAGTCGACGCGGTAGCGCTGGCAGATCCGGATCAACAGCTCCCAGTCCTCCCACTGATGAAGCCGCTCGTCGAAGCCTCCCACCGCGAGCAACGCCGCTTTGCGGGCGAGCCAGGCTTGCATGAACGTCGTGTTGTTGCACGCGAGGATCGCCGTGCGCTCCTCGCCCGCCGGCAGATCGCTGAACAGGTACTGGGCGGATAAGCCCTCGAACTGCACGGCGCCTTGCGTCAGCGCGAACTCGGCGGGCAGCGCATCGAGACGCTCCACCTGCTGTTCCAGCTTTCCCGGCAGCCACTCGTCGTCGCTGTCCTGGAACGCGATGAGCTCACCGCGCGCTGCCGCGAGCCCCACGTTGCGCGCCGCCGCGGCCCCGCTGCACTTGTCTCGGCGCAAGTAGACGACGCGCGGGTCCGCGATCGCCCTGACCACGGCCTCGCTATCGTCGGAGGAGCCGTCGTCGACGACGATGAGCTCCAGCTCCCGGAAGCCTTGCGCCAGCACGCTGTGGATCGCGCGCGGCAAGGTCGGCGCGCGGTTGTAGGTGGGCAGCACGACGCTCACGCACGGAGCTGTCACGACTGGAATGGCTCCGTGCGGCGGTACCAGTGGCGCCGCAACGTCCACATCACCCCGCGCAAGCGCCGAAGGCTCGTGGAGATGAATCGGGGGAGCCAGGAGCCGGTCTGCGCGACCAGGAGCAGCACGATTGCCTTCGGCGTCCGGCGGCCGAGGCGCAGGCTTTCGGAAAGCGCCTGCCGACCGAAGCGGATCCAGGCGGGCTGCGCGACTTCCATGAGGCCGAGCAGATAGAGGTTGTCCGCGAGCGCGCTGGGATGGCGCTCCATGAGCTTGCGATGGCGCTCGATGATGAGCCGGAAGGCCGGCGGCCGGGCCTGGCCTTGCGCGGTCAATCCGCCGGGCGTGTCGTACACGAGCGCCGCCGGTCGCGGGTCGATGTCCACACCGTACTTCTCGCAGATGCGGATCAGCAGTTCCCAGTCTTCCCAGAGCGGCAGCCGCTCGTCGAACGAGCCGACTTCGTCCAGCACCGATCGCCGCAACAGCCAGGCCTGCGTGAACGACGTCATGTTGCAGGTAAGGATCGCTTCGAGCTCGTGACCGCGCGGAAGGTCGCTGATGTAGTACTCGGCCTCGGTGCCCTGCCCCTGGAAGCGCAGCACGGCTGCCTGCGTCAGGGCGACATCCTCGGGCTGCGCCTCCATGCGCTGCACTTGCCATGCGAGCTTGCCCGCGAGCCACTCGTCATCGCTGTCCTGGAATGCGAGGTACTTCCCGCGCGCGAGCGAGATTCCCTGATTGCGAGCCGCAGCCACACCGCGACGATCCGGGTAGGCGACGTACCGCACGCGCGGGTCGTCGAACGACCGCACGACCGCTTCTGTGTTGTCGTTGGGCACGTCGTCGAGGACGATCACCTCGAGATTGCGATACGACTGCGCAAGCACGCTCTTCAACGCACGCCCGATCACATGGCCGCGGCGATAGGTCGCCAGGATGACGCTGACCAGCGGACCCTCGGTGGGCGGCGCGACGGCCGAGTCGACCGCCGCCGATCCTTTGCGCGGCGCGGCGTCGGCCTGCTTCGCCGCCACGCGCGCGAGCGTACGCTGGTGCCGTCGTCGCACGCGCTGCGACCATTCCGGCGCGTGCCGCTCGATGATGATGCGATAGTCGTTCGCATAGTTGGCGGCGTTGTCCCACATGCCGCCGCCCATGGTGCGGGCACGATCCTGGATGAAGACGGGCTCGTCGAGATGCGTGAAGCGGCACGATCGCCACAGCCGCGCGGCAAGCTCCCAGTCGTCCCAACACTTCATGCGCTCGTCGAAGCCGCCCGCCTTTTCCAGCGCTTCCCGGCGTGCCAGCCACCCAGGCGTCGCGATGAGCGAGAACTCGCCGACGAACCCGTGCGAGAAATCGAGGTTGCGGAAGTAATAGGGACCGCCGACATAGTCCGCAAAGTTCTTTGCACGGTCCCAGTAGCGGATGTAGCCGCCGAGATTGAGGCCGACGTCCGACGGCTCCGCCTGCAGCTGCGCGACCTGCTTCTCGAGCTTCTGCACGAGCCAGAGATCGTCGTCGTCGTTGAACGCGATGAGACTGCCCTTCGCTTTCGCGATGCCCGCGTTGCGCGCGGCCGCGGCGCGCCGGTTCTGCGGCATGCGCAGGTACTGCAGCCGCGGGTCCTTGAAGCCGTGCACGACGTCGGGCGTGTGATCGGTCGACGCGTCGTCGACGACGATCAGCTCGAGCTTTTCGTAGGACTGCGCGAGCACCGACTCGATCGCCGCCGACAGCAGCGGCGCGCGATTGTGCGTCGGGATGATCACGCTGACCAGAGGCGCTTCACTCATCGATCGATGTTCTTGTGCTTTAGTTCGGACGGCGGACTTCGTAGCGTCCGCGATAGGCGGGGTGCTCGTAGACGAGCCCGACGATGCGGCGACGTGCGCGCGCCAGCGCGTTCCACGCGCGCGTCACCAGGCGAGTCGCTCCGTCACCGGCATAAGAGGCGAACAGGAACGACCACGCTTTCAGTCCGAGCGGATTGGCCTTCAGCGAGCGCGCGATCCACGCGCGGCTGTCGCTGAGGCGCCCCTGCATGGCATGCATTCGCGCCGTGTGGAAGCAGTACTGGGCGACGGTGCTGCGGCTCCATCGCGATGCGTGCTTCTCCAGCAGGATCGGATAGTCGTGCAGCATCAGCGATTCGTTCCAGGCCATGCCTGCGTTTGCGGGCCGGAGCTGGTACTGGATCCACAGCTCTTCGTCGAGATGCTGCAGACGGCACGCTTGCAGGACGCGCAGGCCGAGCTCCCAGTCGTCGAGCGAGCGCAAGCGCTCGTCGAACAGGCCGACCTGCTCCAGCACACTGCGCCGCACCAGCCAGTTCGGCGTGGAGATCAGCGAGAAATCGCCGTCGCCGAAATAGCGGGAGAAATCGACGCGTCGCACGTAGCCCTGCCCGCCCACGTGCCAGACGATGTTGGGCTCGACGCGACGGAAGCCACAGAGGATCAGTCCGACTTCCTTCGGCGCTGCGACGAGCGCGGCCACCTGCCGCTCGAGCTTGTTCGGCAGCCACTCGTCGTCGTCGTCCTGGAACGCGATGAATTCACCGGACGACGCGCGGATGCCGACGTTGCGGGCCGCGGCTGCGCGAACGTTGCGATCGAGCCGGACGTAGCGCAGGCGCGGATCGCTGAAACCTTTGACCACTTCCGGCGTCGCATCGGTGGACGCGTCGTCGACGACGATCAGCTCGAGATTGCCGTAGCTCTGGCGCAAGACGCTGTCGATCGCGCGGCCGAGCAGCGGCGAGCGGTTGTGCGTCGGCAGGATGACGCTGACCAGCGGTGACGCGCTCATTGCGGCGGCTCGCTCGGATTGCGCATGAGCCGATCGCCGTGCACGCGCGTGATGTATTGCAGCGTATTCGCCTTCTGCGGCGCAGCTTCGCGGCGCAGATCGCCGCGCAGTTTCGCGAGGAGCGCATACGCCGTCCGCCCGAAGGTGGCGAGCGTCCAGCCGAGCCACGCCCTGCGGAACGACGGCCGCAAGCGGATCGCGCGCGCGAAGAAGCGTCGCGCCTCCGCCGGCGATCCATAAAGGATCTCGTGACGGCCGATGACGAAGCAGTGCTCGGCGAGCGCGCCGGGCTCGGTCCGCCAAAGCGCTTCGTGCTTGTCGAGGATGCGCCGCATCGCCGGCCCGTACGCCCTGTCCTGACGATTCACGCTGCCCGCGCTCTCGTGCTGGATGTGCAGCGCGTCGTCGATCATCGTGACGTCGCCGCGCGACACGAGGCGAAGCGCGAGCTCCCAGTCTTCCCAGCAGCGCATCGTCTCGTCGAAGCCGCCGAGCTCCCGCAGCGCGCGCGTGCGCGCGAGCCACGTCGGCGTCGTGAAGAAGAAGGTGACCAGCGCCTGGCGGCGAAGATCGTGCGGATAGACCATGCTCCGCCGGCCCAGCAGCCACGACGCAGCATTGGCGCCCTGATAGACGAGATACGCGCTGACGCAAAGCGCGGTGCCCTCGCCGGCCGCGTGCAGCGCCATCACCTGGCGCTCGAGCTTGTCGGCCAGCCACTCGTCGTCGCTGTCCTGGAACGCGATGAGCTCGCCGCGCGCTTCGCCGATTCCTGTGTTGCGCGCGGCGGCAGCGCCGCCATTGCGCTCGCGGCGGATCAAACGCACTCGCGGATCGTTCGCCGCGAACGCGGCGACGATGCGCTCGCTATCGTCGGTCGAGCAATCGTCGACGACGAGCAATTCGAGATTGCGATAGCTCTGACCGAGCACGCTGCGCATCGCGCGCGGCAGGCTGTGCGCACGATTGAACGTCGGCAGCACGACGCTGACCAGCGGCTCGGAGCTCATGGATTCAGGCGGTCTCAAATGCAGCTTTGATGCGACGCTTCACAGCCGCGAGCCGCGGGCGCCAACGCAGATAGGTGATCAGGGTCCAACCCGGGAAATAGTACTCCAGAACGGTCCCGAAATCCTTCGGAAGCTGATGGACCGGCCTCGGCAACTGTCGGAAATACCTACGGTAAATGCTCCGGAGCGGATGATTGGAGAACAGCCGCCAGGGTTTCCACCAGCCCATGTAATGGACCACCGCCGGTCGCGCCAGCGCGTCCGAAAGCTCGGCGGGTTCGAGCGGCTGCTCCGCCGGCGTCACCTCGAGCATCGTCGTCTGCACGTTCCAGCGCGGATGCAATCGCTTCCACTGCCCTTTCAGGACACCGTTGAACGCGTCCTGGTCGGCGTAGAGCATCAGCTGCGGATTCGCGGCGGCGTAGTCGAGCAGGCGCTGCGTAAGGCCCGTCGCGCGCATGCGCTGCAGGTCCATCAGCAGCACGCCCGAGTTCAGGTAATCACGCGCGGACGCGAGCCCGAGATTGCGGACGTGATCCTGCGGATTCTTCGGGTGCAGCACGTTGACCACCGCGCCGAGCTCGCAGCCCTCGAGATCGGTGCGCCAGAGCGGCGCGAGATCGTCGGCGATCGCGATGTCCGCATCGAGATAGAGGATGCGCGGAAGCTCCGGCAAGAGCTCCGGCAGCAGCATGCGGTAGTAGTTGGCGAAGCTGAACCACTCCGCGAGCCGCAGATGCTGCAGGCGCGCGACGTCGATGCGCAGGAATTCGATGTCCTGACCGAACGCGGCCACGACGCGGCGCAGGTAGTCCTGCGCGGGGGCCGGCAAGCCGCCGTCCATCACGTGGATCCGCACGGGAATGCCGTGCGTCTGCGAGCACAGCGAATGCAGCATGACCGCGAGGTGCGGAACGTAACGCTCGTCCGCGCCGCAAGCGACGTGCAGGGCCTGCGAGCTCACCTCACGCCTCCGCGCGCGCGATCAGCCCGGGGCCGGGGGCATCGTAGCGATAGCGCAGGCTCACCTTGCGATCGAGCAGCGGCTGCTCGATGTAGCGATGCACCAGGTGCGCGATGAACACGCCGAGCATGGCGCCGGCGATCGCGAGCAGCGCCGGGTCGTAGCCGTAATAGCGCCCGACGCTCACCGTCAAGGTGATGGCAGCGTAATGCACGAGATACAGCGAATAGCACATCTCCCCCAGATAGACGGACAACCGCTGGCGCAGCAGGGAGCATGCGCGTGCCGATGGCCGCAGCGCCACAGCGCCGGTCAGCGCGAACCACAGGAGCGCGAAGCCGAAATTGACCAGAGGGCCGTGCTTCAGCAAGCGATCGTCGCCGTCGAGGAAGCGACGATAGCCTTCCAGCACGTAGCCGCCCCACAACGGGATCGAGACCACGGCCGCGATCGCGAACAGGCGCCCGAGGTACGGACGCAAGGAATCTGCTCGCTCGCCGACGAACAGCCACGCGAGCAGGAGCCCGAGGCCGAACGCCTCCATGTGGCCCGTGAGCATGTAGAGGTGGACGTGATGGAGATGGCTCGCCACGCCGATCGCGATGAACAGGATCGCGGTGACCGGCACGATCCACCGCGTGCGCCGGAACGCCACGAACGCGAGCGCCCAGATGACATAGAACTGCTCCTCGACCGCGAGCGACCACGTGTGCCGCAAGTGGAAGGGATAGCTGTCGAAGTCGAGCGTGCGCCAATAGCCTTCGAAGTACTGCACGAACAGCGCCTGCTGCAGCCACGCCGAATTGCGCACGGACGACCAGTACCCGAGCTGCATGCCGATCACGAAGATGGTGAGCCCGACGACGAGACCGAGGTAATACAGCGGCCAGATGCGCAACGCGCGGCGCAGGAAGAACATCGACAGCAGGTTGTTGGCGCGGCGGTTCTGCAGCAGGTTCGCGGTGATCACAAAGCCGGACAGCATGAAGAACCAGTCCATCGCGCTCCAGTACCAGAACAGCCAGTCCTGGCGCACGTGATAGAAGACGACGCCCAGGCAGAACAGGCCGCGCAGGCCATCGAGCTCGACGATTCGTTTCATCCCGCGCTTCCCTGGCTCCGGAGGACGGGCCGCGTCCAATGCGGCCGTGCGCGGGACAGCACCCGCGCCGAGATGATCTCACAAGGCCCGCGGCTATTTCACCGTCACCGGCAGCAGCGGCGCCCGCGGCGCCGGCGCACGGTCGGGGGTGCGATAGCGCATGCCCGCCTTGAAACGCGACAGCGGCTTCTCGACGTAGACGTGCAGCAAATGGGCGCCGGCGATCCCCGCCGCCGCGCCGAGCACGGCGAACAGCTGCGGGTTGAAGCCGAGCTTGCGCGCGATCACCACGCCGAGAACGATCGCCATGTAGTGCGTCAGGTAGAGCGGATAGCTGACGTCGCCGAGGTAGCGCGCGAACCGCGTGCGCAGCGGCGCCCAAAGCTTGTGACCGGGTGTCAGCGCCGCGGCGCCGATCAGGCCGAGCCAAAGCAGGATGAAGCCCGCATTGACCGTCGGCGGCTGAGCCAATGCACGCATGTCGCCGCCGGTGGCCAGCAGCGAATAGCCGTGCCAGACGTAGCCCGCCCACATCGGCACGGACACCGCCGCGCACAACGCGAAGATCGGGAGCAGCGCGCGCCGGTGCTGTTCCGCCGCGCCGGTGCAGAACAGATGCGACAGCAGCAGGCCCCAGCCGAGCGCGTCGATGTGGTTGAGCAGGAGATAGAGGTGTCCATCGTTGGTGCCGCGCCACCAGAGCCCGGCGGCGATGAAGACCGCGGCGATCAGCGGAACCGACCACGCGAAGCGCCGCATCGCGAAGAACGACAGCGCGAAGAGCACATAGAACTGCTCTTCCACCGACACCGACCACGAATGGATGAAGTGGAACGGATACGGACCGAGATCGAGGCGATGGCGATAGCCTTCGACGAAGGCGGTGAAGCTCGCGAACTGCAGCCACCCGCGCGGCTGCGTCGAGGACCACACGTCCACGTGCGACGTCGCGAGATACACGACGAGGCCGAACAGCAGCGTCGCGAAATACAGCGGCCACACGCGCAGTGCGCGGCGCATGAAGAACGCCGTGAGGAGGTTCTCCGCTTCGCGATTGAGCAGGAGCTGCGCCGAGATGACGAACCCCGACGCCATGAAGAAGAAGTCCATCACGCTCCACCACCAGAAGATCCACTGGTGGTGCACGTGATACAGGACGACACCGAGACAGAACAGGCCCCTAAGGCCGTCGAGCTCCACTACCCGTTTCATGCTGATGTTGCGATCGCTTAGTCATGACCCACGCGATCCATCGCATGAATGATCTGATCCGTCGTCCGGTCCCAGCGATAGGCCTCCCTGACCAATCGCTGTCCGTGCTCCCCTTTCTTGGCGAGATCCGCAGGATCCGCGAAGGCCTCCACCATCAGGGCGGCGAGCGCCTCAGGGTCTTCGCGTTCCAGCAGGAATCCGCTGCGTCCATTGTCGCAGAATTCCGGCCCCGCATTGCGATCGAGGGCGACGATCGGCGTCCGGCACGCGAGCGCCTCTAGATATACCAATCCCCACGGCTCGTAGCGGGCGGGCATGACGAACAACGACGCTTTCTCGAAGGCTTTCTGCAGCTCTTCCGCAGACACGAAAGCCTTCGCCGCGACATTGGGAATCTCCGCCGCAAAGTGCGCGTACTCGTCGCGCCCGATCAGCGTCAGCTTCAGGTTGCGATTGCGGCGTACCGCCATCGCGAACGCAGCAGCGACCAGCGCGACGCCCTTTTCCTGCGCGCGCAGCTTCGCGACGAACAGCATTTCGCCATTGTCGTACCGCTTCGCGCCCGCGTAGGCCTCGATGGAGCCGCGACCGGTCCCGACCGCCGTGACCCGATCCGGCGACACGCCGTAATGTGAGATCAGATCGTCGCGCACGTGCCGTCCGATGGTGAAGATGTGCGCCATCTGCGAATAGCTGCGCCGATCCATCCATTCCGCGAGCCGGCGCAGCACCGGCCCGAGCTGCTTCAAATCCGGCGAATGCACCGCCGCGAGATGCCACGTCGTGTCGCAGAACAGGAAATGCTCCTGATCGCGCCGCCGCCACACGAGCGGCATGCCGAGCGTCCCCGTATGCAGGACATTCAGCGGCGCGCGACCGAGCTTCCGATGCAATCGCAAAGCGCGAAAGAAGCGCGTCACCGGACTGTAGGCGTACGCGAGGTCGCCGCCGAACACATGCTTCGCGATCCACCAGCAGAAGCGCGCGATGCGCGGGGGCAAGGCGCTCGTGTCGAGCGAGCCGGCCAAGCGGCCGCGTTTCTGGATCTCGGTCAGCAGACGCAGCGGCGTGCCCGACCACGTCGACGCCGACGTCGGCTCACCGTCAGGGCACGCGAGGAAGATCGGCCTCACAGCTTCGAAGGAAACGCGGCCTGCAGGCTCTCGTAGCCGGGGAACAGCTTGCGCAGGTGGTGACGAATGTAGCGCCGCGACCGCGGGAACTCCGCGATCGCCTGCAGCGCCTTGCCGCGACGCCACCACGCACCGCGATCCGGCGGCGGATAGTCGAGCGCGAAGATGTGTCGGCTCGCATATGCCATCCGCTGTATCTCCGGCGGTGCGTGCCGCACGTCATCCGACGCCTCGATGATCTTGCAGTAGTCGAGCCACAAGCCCTTGCCTGCCTGCGTGCGCTGATCCGGATGCACGCGCCAGCCGGAGAACTGCTGGTCGATCTTGTGCGCGCCCGTCGCGAAGATCATGCGCAGCCAGAAATCGAGATCGCACTGATGGAATTCCCCGCGCCAGCCGCCGATCTTCTGCTGCACGCTGCGGCGGAAGAACGCGGACGACTGCGGGATGCACAATCGCATCGCGAAGATCGACTCCCAACTGAAGCGCGGAAGCTGTCCGCTGTAGAACACCTTGCCCTCGGTGTCGATCGCCTCGGCATCGCCGTAGACGAGGCCGCAATCGGGATTCGCCGCGAAATGCCCTGCTGTCGTCGCGAGGGCGCCGGGATAGTAGACGTCGTCGGCGCTCTGGATGCCGACGAGCTCGCCCCTGGCCATCGCAAAGCCTTTGTTCACCGCGTCCGCAGGGCCGCGATCCTTCTCCGAGATCCAGCGCAGCTCGGGCGCGGTCGCGAAGGACTTCAGGACCTCGACCGTCTCGTCCTTGGAAGCGCCGTCGACGACGATGACCTCGAGCGGCCGATGGCTCTGCGTGAGGATCGACTCCAGCGTCTGGCGCAAATACCGCCCCTGGTTGTAGCTGGGGACGATGATCGAGAACAGTGGTCGGTCCGCGGTGGTCATGGTGAAATACTGAGTTTACGGCACAGCCCCGCGATGTACAGCGATCCCCTCAAGCTCCTCTTCATCCATCTGCCGAAGACCGGCGGCGAGAGCATCCACGAGGCGCTGAAGGCCTACGACCTCCGCGGCGTGAAGCACCGCACCTATCGCGAGTTCGCGGCCTATCACGGGCAGAAGAAGGTCGACGGCTATTTCGTCGCGAGCTTCGTGCGCAATCCATGGGATCAGGTCCTGTCCTTCTACAGCCATCTTCGCAAGCCGGCGTACATGAAGAAGGAGGAGATCAGCCCGCATCCGTGGTACTTCGCCGACGGTTATCACCTGTTCCCACTCGAGCCATCGCGCAGCGCTTGCCAAGTGGGATTCGCCGACTGGGTGCAGCGCTGGTACGGCGAGATCCCGGAGCGCGAAGGTCCCGGGCTCACCGAGAAGCTCGGGCTCTATCTCCCTCGCGTGCGACGCAAGCTCGACGTGCGGCCCCGCGTGCACGAAGCGTTCAAGCGTCAGGTGCACGACGAGATCCCCTACTTCCTTCCTTATCTCGAATGGTTCAAGGACGCGCGCGGCAACGTGCGCACCCAGTTCGTCGGGCGCTTCGAGAATCTCGCCGAGGATTTCCGCAAGCTCACGCAGCAGATCGGCGCCGAAGCGGAATTGCCGCACGTGAACAAATCGCAGCGCGGCGATTATCGCGAACAGTACGACGCGAAGTCGCGTGAGATCGTCGCGCGCTACTTCGCCGAGGAGATCAAGACGTTCGGCTACCGCTTCTAGCCGAAGCGCTTCAGCGCCGCGAGCCAGGTGCGCATGCAGGCCGCGGTGTCCTTCAGGAATTCGCGTCCGCCCTGATCCCACACGAATCCCTTGTAGTGCTCCGCACGTGATGCGATCGCGTCGGCGAGCGCGGCGTAGCTTGTCGCGTAATCACTACCGGAGAGCTCGAGCTCCTGCAGCCACGGCAACAGCTCTTCGATGAGCACGACACCGGCCAGCTCGTGATAGAGATCCTTGAACAGGTTGTGCTGCGTGCGGTGGTGTGCGGCCGTCGGCGTTCCGAGCCGCACGGCATGCCCGAGGTGCTTGGCGCACTTCTGCACGAAGTAGCCGGACAGGATGTCGCCGAAGCGATCGATGCTGAGGCCTTGCAGCGCAAAGCCCATGCGGACGTAGTAGTACGCCGTGACCGCTTCGCGCGTGAGCGCGGTGTTCTGCGTGTTGATCGGCGACCAGGTTTCGGGCGCGAGGATCACCGAGCGGCCGCGATCATTCTCGACGAACGGCGCGATCGACAGGCGCGTCAGCGCATCGACGTCGGGATCATCGGTCCACAGTCCGGCGTTGATCGCGATCTTGCGCGAGCCGGCCTGCTGCGAAGCCTTCTGCACCGTTGCGTGCTCGCCGCGTCGCGCGCTGTATGGAAACCCTCGCGCGTGAATCGTCGCATCGCCGCGCACGCGCAGCAGCTCGCAGATGTTGAACCACGGCTTGCCGCCGACGTATTCCGCGCGAAGCGACTGACCGACCGTCGCGCCGACGATGGCGTGGTCGCCGATGAAGTCCGATCCCGGCAGGCAGTAGTTGTCGTCGTCGATCGAGACCAGCATGTCACAGCCGTTCTCGAGCGCCATCAGGAAGCCGATGTTGCGGCGATTGTCGGTATTCCACGGTACGAAGCCGGCCGGCAGGCCAAGCTTCGACAGATACACCTCCTGCTCGTCGAGCGTCGGACAGATCACCTTGAAGCCCGCCTTCACCGCGGCCTGCGCAGCCGCGGCGACGGTTGGCGGCGTCTTCTTGTCGATGACGATGTAGATCGACGTGTCGCGCTCGCGCTCGTGGGCGCGCAGGTTGTCGAGATAACCCTGCAGCCAGCGGGGCTCGAAGATCGTGGTGACCACGATCGCAGCGGAACGGTTGCTCAAGTCAGCTCACCTTCTTTCTTCGTGGAGACGTTGGCGGCGGTCAGGCGCACACGGACGTGCTCATGGATGGTTGGACCGAAGCGGCGATCCCAATGGCCGGCGAAAACCGTTCGCCCGGCATCGCGCTCGGTGATCGCCAGATGACCGAAGCCGACCAGGCAATCCCATTCGCTGCGCGCTTCCGCAAGTCCGCCGGTGCCGAAGTGCAGGCTCATGTCGTACTCGCCCGGCACCAGATTCACATGATCGATCTGCACTTCGCACACGCTCTTGCCCGCCGGCACGTCGAACGGCTTGGAGATGCCGGTCAGCGCGGGCTGGCCCGCCGGCGTGTTCACGGTCCAGGCGAAGCGCAGGCCTTCGCACGCGGCGTGCGCCTCGATCGCGACTTCGAGCTTGAACGCTCCGCCCATCGGCACTTCCTCGCCTTGCCCGACGCCGAGCCCGAGCTCGGTCATCCACGCCGGGAAGTTGCCGCGGAAGCGTGCGTCGCACGCAATGTCCTTGGTCGGCATGCGGCCGTTCCACATGTGCGCGACCTTGGTGCCGATGTAATGCTGGATCGCCTGATCGGTCGGTCCGTCGAACGCGATGCGGCCACCGTCGAGCAGCAAGCAGCGTCGCGTCAGCTGCGCGACGGCATTCATGCTGTGACTGACGAAGAGCACGGTGCGCCCGCCTTGCGCGACGTCCTGCATCTTGCCGAGGCATTTCTTCTGGAACGCCGCGTCGCCGACCGCGAGCACTTCGTCGATGATCAGGATCTCCGGCTCGAAGTGCGCAGCGACCGAGAAGCCGAGACGCACCTTCATGCCGGATGAATAGTGCTTCACCGGCGTGTCGAGGAATTTCTCGACGCCGGAGTACTCGACGATCTCGTCGAAGCGCGCCTTGATCTCGCGCTGCGTCATGCCGAGGATCGCGCCGTTCAGGAACACGTTCTCGCGGCCGGTGAGCTCCGGATGGAATCCTGTGCCGACCTCGAGCAGGCTGCCGACGCGTCCGCGCAGCCGCACCCGTCCCTCGGTGGGGAGCGTGATCCGGGAGAGGATTTTCAGCAGCGTCGACTTGCCGGCGCCGTTTCTACCGATGATCCCGAGCACGTCGCCTTCGCGGACCTCGAAGCTCGCGTCCTTGATCGCCCAGAAGCGCTGCGATGGATCGACCTCGCCGCGCAGCCGCTTCAAGCGCTGCAACGGCTCGCGCAGCGCTCCCGACAGCGCCTCGACGAAAGTCGCCGTACGACTGGCCTGCTGGCCGAGGATGTACTCCTTGCCGACGTTCTCTGCGACGACCGGAAGCGACATGATCAGATCACGTCCGCGAAGCGGCGCTCCATGCGCAGGAAATACTGCGTGCCGGCCACGAGCAGCACGAGCGCCGTCGCCGCCGAGATCGCGAGACCCTGCGGATCGGGCGAGATCTTGAGGATCGCGAAGCGCAACAGATCGACGACGCCCGTCATCGGATTGAGGTACGCGAGATGGCGCCAGCCCGCGTCGACGTAGCTCACCGGATAGATCACCGGCGTGACGAACAGCCACAGGTAGACCAGGAACGCCTGCACGTGCGCGAAATCGCGATAGGTCACGACCAGCGCCGCCAGCAGGCTGCCTGCCCCGATCGCAGTGATCGCGGCGAACAGGATCGCCACCGGCGCGAGCAGCAGCGACGGCGACGGCATCACGCCGTACCACGCCATGAGCACGAACAGGAGCCCGAACGAGATCATGCAGTCGAGCAGCGTGCTGCCCACCGCGGAGAACGGCAGGATCAAGCGGGGAAAGTAGACCTTGTTGATGAGATGCGCGTGCTTGAGGACGGAGTTCATCGTCGCCGACAGCGCTGAGGAGAAGAAGATCCAGCCCAGCAAGCCGGAGAACACGAAGATCGAGTACGGGTAGCCGTTCGAGTCGATCTTCGCGAGCCGCCCGAACACGATCGAGAACACGATCATGGTGACCAGCGGCTGCAGGATTGCCCAGGCGGCGCCGAGCACCGTCTGCTTGTAGCGCACGGCGACGTCGCGTGCGGCGAACACGAGCAGCAGCTCGCGGTAGCGAAGCACTTCGCCCAGGTGCTCGATCAGGCCGCGGCTGCGGCCATCGATGATGACTTCCTGCTGTGCGAGAACGTGCTGATCCATAGCTACCGGGAACCCAGGCGCGGTGCGCCTGAGGGCGTCGTCAATCGGTGGCGGAACGCGTCAGCCGCGTCAGGACGGGCTGGCCGGCCTCTCGCGCTCGGGACGGCGCAGATCGCGATACTGGGTGTTGCTGTTGTCGTCGAATTCCCACTCGAGCTCGTCGCCGAAGCGCTCGAACAGCGGCGGGCACTTCGGCAGCAGCACCGGCGCCGTGTTGGCGTCTGCAGCGAAAGCACAGCCCGAGCCGACGCCGAACGTGACGTCCACGCTGCCCTTGTCGTTGGACAGCACGCCCGTGAGCTTCTCCATCTTCACGTAGGTGCCGTTCTGCACCGGCGGATCGTTCTTCTTCGCTTCCGCGGTGTGGATCAAGCGCGCGGGCGCGTAAGGCATCAGCAGATCGAACCCGCGCAGCGAGGACTTGCGCAGCGTGTTCTTGCGCAGCGCACAGTCGTTGTTGCAGTGGACGAGCTTGAAGTCGGTGCCGCGCACGCCCATGGTCGCAACCGGGGTGGCGACGCGATAGCTCTGCGGATCGTTCTTGGCGATGAGGCCGGTGACGCTGCGCATCGCGCCCTTGAGGAGCGAGAAGAACGAGCGCCCGATGTCGCCGCCGCCCTTCTTCTCCGGCTGATGGTATTCGTCGATGTGGAGCGAGGAGCCGCTCGGCATCAGGAACAGCGAGTCATCGGCCATCCACCATTGCACGACGCCGTCGCTGCCTGTCTTGATGGTGTCGGCGTTCTGGAGCAGATAACCGCGCCGGCCGGGCTCGCTCTGCCCGTTGCGCTCGATGGTGACCAGCCCACGCAAGCGCGTGACTCGACCGCCGGTATTGGAAAGCTCGTCCGCGCTCGCCGCCTGGATGGTGCCCAAAAGGGCCAAAACCACGACTGCAACCCCTCTCATATCCCCGCTCCTTGAACCTTCGCCCCTCGCAAGCACTTTATCACGAGGCCTCCAGGTGTGCGTCCACTGGCTCAGCCGCTTCGGACGGCTCGGCTGCCGTACGCGAGTGCTCCGAACACGCCGCGATCGCGCCCAGAAGCGCGACGAACGTCCCCGCAACTGCGGGGATCTGGAAATTGAAATCCGCGAACGCGTGGACGCCCATCGACAGCATCGCCATCAGCATCGAAAATGCAGTCGCGACCCGCAGCCGATTCTGGCGCATGAACCCCACGCGCAGCGCATGCCAGGCGTGCCAGGCGAGCAGCGAGCCGAGCAGGCCC
Source organism: Nevskiaceae bacterium (assembly GCA_035650495.1). Taxonomy (GTDB): domain Bacteria; phylum Pseudomonadota; class Gammaproteobacteria; order Nevskiales; family Nevskiaceae; genus DASRHK01. Next base: position 24,985 of record DASRHK010000106.1, read on the forward strand.
AACCCGATCATGCCCACCTCGACCATGAACTCCACATAGTCGTTGTGGGCGTGATTCATGTATTCACCCATCGACGGGCTACGGTAGGGCTCGTACGCCAGCGAGAACGTGCCGAGCCCCGAGCCGGTCAGCGCGTACTGGTTCACCACCGGTCCGATCTCCTGCAGGAGCCTGACGCGTCCTTCCTCTTCCAGCCGCGTGGTCTCGATGCGCTCGATCACTTTCTCGAAACCGAAGCGCTCGCCGACGATCATCACGTCGACTGCCAGCACGCTGGCGAACAGGAGCAGCGCGCGCACGAACATCTCCCGCTCGCGCAGCAGCACGTACGCCACGCCGGCAACGCCGACCGACGTGAAGAACGCCAGGTTGCCGGCGCGCGAGCGCGACAGGACGAGACCGGCTGCGACGATCACCAGCGCGGCGCGCGCGCGGACTTTCGGGCTGAGCGACAGGTCGAGCAGGTCGCGCGCCAGGTTGCGCAGGCTCCAGCCGCGATCGTCGGCGCGCAGATCGGCGAGCACGAGCGCCAGTCCAGCCGCCGCCGCTAGCTCGAGGTAACCCGCGAAGTGATTGCGATTGACGAACGTGCCGGTTGCATAGCCGACGTAGAAGATTTTCTTCTGCAGCCATCCGTATTCGGCACCTGACATCAGCATCATCCCGCCGTAGGCCGCCTGCGCAAGACCGCAGACGAGCAGAACGGTGAGCACGATGCGCAGCCGTCGCTCGCCCCTGATCAGCAGGATGCACAGCACATAGATGCCGAAGTAGACGCAGCTCTCCAGCCACTTCGACCAGGTGAGCCCGGGCGCGATGGAGATGCTGTAGACCGGCCGCTGGCCGAGCTCGGCAACCGGGCGATGGAACTGCAACGCGTGCGGTGACAATTGATTCAGCAGGCTCGCTGACAGCGGCATCGCCTGCAGCGCAATCCAGAGGAGCCACAGCAGCCATAGCACGAGCGGTACGCTGAGGGCGCCAAGCCGGCTCGGCAGGCGCACGCGCCGCCGCATCGACAGGACGCACCAGCCGGCGAGCAACAGGAAGCAGGCAAACCCGGCCAGCGAGATCGCCCACGCCGAATGACTGCCCCACGGCAGCGGAAGCCACGCGAGCAGCACCAGCAGGCCCAGGAACAGCAGCCAGTCCGGGTTCGACCGATGCTTACTGCTGCGCTCGATCGTCATCGGTCTCGGCCGGCAGATGCAGGAGGCCGAGCCGCTCGCACTGCTCGACCGCTGGCCCCTTGGTGTCGGACGGCAGTGCGTCGCAGATGCTGCGCGCCGCGTTGACCGCGAAGCACCAGCGCGACAGCCCCAGCTCCGAGCCGACGAAGCCGCAGAAGTTCGCTTCGCGCCCGTCGCGCAGCACCGTCCACAGCAGATCGTACGGCGCGGTCGCGAGCACGTCGCTCATGTCCTGCGCCCACAGTTTCCGATCCGCTTCCCCGCCCTGATTCCAGTGCCGCGCGCCCATGCGCGCCGCGGCGGCGCGGATCGGTCGCGCGCTCGGTGCGAGGACGGTCGCCTGGCGCAAAGCAATCGTGTAGTCGTCGTCGAACTGATAGCTGCGCGCCAGCGCCAGCGAGTACTCGAGCCAGAGATAAGCGCTCGCCGGCGCCAGGCGGAGAGCCCTCCGGTATTGGCCGCGCATGCGCAGCATCTCGCCGCGCAGTCCCATCATCCAGCCGAGGTCGGCGCGATAGCCGGCGCGCCACGGCTGCAGCACGACGGCCTGTCGCGCGGCGCTGACGCCCGCGAGCGTGAAGAGGCCGCGACCGCGATGCTCGGCGGCCATGGTTCCGTAGAGATCGGAGGCGAGACCCGCCGCGAACGTGATCGCAAGCGCGATCGAGATCAGGCCGAACGCAGCGATCGCGGCTCTGCGCAGGCGGCGCTGCACGCTAGCGCTTCCGGGATCGCATCGATCCCACGTCAGTTGTTGCCGTAATAGCCGTAGGCGTAATAGCCGTGGTAGTAGGCCGCGCCGGCCTTCTTGATGTCGATCTGGTTGACGATGTTGCCGATCACCGGCGCGCTGACGTTGCGCAGCAGCTTGTAGGAGTTGCGGATCACGCGACGCGACGTCGAGCCCGACTTGACGACGAACAGCACGCCGTCGACGTGCTGCGACAGCTGCAGCGCGTCGGACGCGGCCTGGCACGGCGGCGAATCGAAGATGATCCGGAAGAAGCGCCGCGACAGCTCCTCGATGAGGCTCTTGAACGCGAGCGACGCCAGGACCTCGGCGGGATTGGGGACGTGCTTGCCCGACGGCAGCAGATAGATGCCGCTCGCCTGGTGCAGATAGAGGCAGTCTTCGAGGCGCGCCTGTCCGGCGAGCAGCTCGGTGAGTCCCGGCGCCCCTTCTGGCAGCCCGAGCCGCGCCGCCAGCGAAGGCCGGCGCAGATCGGCGTCGACCAGCAGCACCTGCTCGACGGCAGCGAACGACTCGGCGAGCGCGCTCGCGAGCGACGTCTTGCCCTCCGCGGGCAGCGAGGACGTCACCAGCATGCGGTGATATTTCTTGTCGACGTCCGACAGCTGCAGCGCCGTGCGGATGCTGCGGATGCCCTCGGAGAACGGCGTCTGCGGCTTGGTCAGGAACAGCGTGGCCAGCCCGCGCGCGTCGTCCTTGTCGACCTTGGTGATCGCGCCGACCACCGGCACCTGCGTGAGCGCCTCGAGATCTTCCGGCGAGCGCACTTCCTCGCTCAGCAGATGACGCAGCACCGCGAGCAGCAGACCGAGCACGAGCCCCGCGCCCAGCGCGATCATCGTCATGCGCATCACGCGCGGCTCGGAAGGCCCGCGCGGCAGGACCGCGGGATCGATCACGCGCGCGGTGAGGTTCTGGTAGTTGTTGTAGCTGTCCGTTTCCTTGAACCGCGTGAGGAACATGTTGTACATCTCGCGGTTCGTCGCGACCTCGCGCTCGAGCTGGCCCATCGCGTACTGCTTCTTGTCGAGCTTCTCGATCGCCTCGCGCGAGCCGGCGACGATGTTGGACAGCTGGCGCTCGTTCTCGGCCGCGATCTCGTAGTCCGAATTGACGCCCTGCGCCGCAACGCGCAGCGCTTCGTGATAGGAGTTCACCGCGCTGTCGTACGAGGCCTTCACGGACGCCATCGACGGATGCTTCTCGCCGTAGCGCTCGCGCACCGTCTTGAGCTTCTGATCGGCTTCGAGCAGGTTGTGGCTCGCGGCGGTCACCCGCGGGTCCTGCAGCAGGACCGGGATCTCCGCGAGCTTCGACGGATCGCCGCCCGCCTCGCGCACGCGCGAATAGGCGCTCGACAGCTCGGTCTTGCGGCGCTGCGCGTCGCGCAAGCGCTTGGTCGTGTCGAGGAGCTCGTCCTCGTTCAGCGTGCGGGCGCCGTTGACGTTGACCAGCTTCTCCTGCTCGCGGAAGTCCTGCAGCGATTTCTCCGAGCTCTCGAGCTGCGTGCGGATGTCGCCGAGCTTCTTGGTGAGCCATTCGCTGGTGCGGCGCGTGGTGTCGAGGCGCGCCTGCAGCGAGCTGTCGATGAATTCTTCCGCCACAGCGTTGGCCACGTTCTGCGACAGGACCGGATAGCGCGACTTGAAGCCGATCTTCACCAGCTGCGTGCCGCGGACCGGCACCACGCGCAGGCGCGCGATGAACTTCATCACCACGTTGTCGCGGCGAAGGACTTTCGCGTCGTCGGGGTTCATCGGCGGCCCTTCGGTCTTGTCGATGAACGGCATCCAGGCGCGCCAGTTGAGGACCTGGGCCAGCAGCGAGGGCTCTTCCGGCTGGAATTCCGGATGCTCGAGGAGATTGAGCTTGTCGATCACCCGCCCGGCGAGATCGCGCGAGCGCAGGATCTCGTATTGGGTCCCGAAGTACTCATCGCTTTTGGCGAGATCGGATTCGTAGACGCCGCTCACCGGGATCGGGTTCGGTACCTTCGACTCGATCAGCATCGTGGTGACGGCGAGGTAATACTTGTCCTGCGAGTAGCCGTAGAACGCGGTGGCCACGGCCGTCATCAGCGCGATGCCGACGATGCTCCATTTGTAGCGGGACAGTGTGCGCAGCAGCTCGCCGAGATCGAGCAGCTCCCCCTCCTGCGACGCCACGGGAGCGGAAGGGTTGGTCAGGGCTGGCAAGCTTGGAGTCATGGGAGAAACCTAAACACGCGGCCTGCGGAGGAGACCGCAACTGGACATCAGAACAACCGCTCCTCGACCAGGATCGTGTCGCCCGGCTTGATCGGCGTGTCCAAGTTTACCTTCTCTTTCTGGTCTTCGGTCGCACCGGCGTGCTGAATGTAGATTTTCTTGGTGGACCCGTACTCGGTGATGCCGCCCGCCATCGTCAGCGCCTTCTCGATGGTCAGGCCCGGCGCATAGGGGAATGAGCCGACCTTGCGCACGTTGCCGGTGATGAAGATGGGCCGGAAGTGCGCGATGCTCACGCGCACGCTGGGATTCACCAGATAGTCGCCGCGCAAGGCGTCGGTGATCCGCTCCTCGAACTCGCGAACCGTCATGCCGGCGGCGGGGATATGGCCCAGCAGCGGATAGTTGATGCTGCCCGTCGCGTCGATGCCGGCATTCACGGTGAGCTCGGGCTCGTTGAACACGTCGATGTGGATGCCGTCGCCCGGCATCAGCCGATAGACGTTCGGATTGAGCTCGGGTGCGTCGTCGGGGTTGGCAACGCCCGGAGGAGCGCCGCGCCATGCGCCCGCGGCGGGACTCGTAGTGCTCGCCGGTGCATTGGCCTGCGGCGCGGGCGGCGCGCCGCTCGGTGGCGGCGCACTCGGAGCAGCGGCGATCGACGGCCCCGTCGGCGGCGGCGCGCCGGACATCGGGATCGGTCCCACGCCCTGCTGTGCCGGCGGCCGCTGCTGCGGCGCCGATTTCGAAGTGGTCTGTGGTGACGCTGCGCGACGCGCCGAAGTGGCGGGCGCCGTCCGCTGCGCGGTCGTGGGCTTCACGTGGCGCTTGGGCGCTGGCATGCAACCGGCAGCCAGCACGGCGGCCACGACGAGGCAAACTGCAATTCGCATCCGGTGATCCTGGAAACAGCGTGCGGTCAGTACGAGGCCTGCAGACCGACGTAGATCGTGTTCTTATCGTAATCGAATTCGCCGTCGAAGGACTGCCCGTCGATGACGGCCTGCGACGACCGGTTGTCCAGGTCGTAGCCGCCGTAGACGACGATGCGCGGCATCAGCCGGTAATCCACGCGCAGGTTCAGCGCGAAGTTGCGATCGGTGCGGCTGCCCGCGACGTAATGGGCGAAGTCGCCGTTGTTGAAGCCGCCGTGCACTGACGAGCTGAGGCGTCGCGTCCATTCCTGGCGCCAGGTCAGGTTGACGTAGGTGTTGTCGATGAACAGCGCCTCGTTGTACGACTCGACGCTCTGGCGACCGGTCTGCAGCTGCAGCGAGGTGCGCGTGAACGGCATCCAGTCGCCGGTGATGACCCAGTCGAACCGGTTGTAGTTGTGGACCGGCTGGCCGTTGATCGTCGACTGCGTGAAATGGCGCGTCATGTAGCCGACGCGGAAGTCGCCGGTGGTCTTGGCTGTGGCGATCCACCGCACACCGGCGCGGACGTGATACTCCTGCGCATCGCGGGTCAGTCCCGGGAACTGCTTGTCGAAGTGAACGTGCGCGGTGGCGAGGTTCAGCTGGCCGCTCGTCTTCGGGCTGTACTGATACAGCAGCGTCGTGTCCAGCGCCTCGATGTCGTTGTCGAGGTACTCGGTGCCGAACTGGAAGAACGGCGTTTGCTGCGTTGGCGGCAGCGTGGCGCGGTTCGTCCGGTAGCTCTTGTTGAACACCGAGGCCTTGTTCTCGATCGCGAATGACGCCCGCGGCGCGCCGTAGCGGTACTCGACGGCGTAGCGCTCGCTGTACCAGCGATCGAGCGAACGCGTCGTCGACAGATCCTGTTCGGTGCGCACCAGGCCCCACGGATCGTGGCCCTGATTCAGCGAGATGTCGTAGCCGATGCGGTGGTCGGGCGCGATCTTCCAGTTCGCGTTGGTGAGCGCGCGCAGATCGCGGTAATCGTCGGTGGTGCCGCCGAGCGAATACATCCCGATGGTCGCGCCGGCGCCCGTCGTCGAGCGGAAGCGCGGCGACGAGCTCGAGTAGCTGACCGACGGCGTGAGCCACCATCCGAACACGCCCTGCTCATCGTGGTTCGAATAGAAGAAGTTGTCGGTGTAGTTGGCGACGAGATCCAGCGTCGCATGCAGGCGCGCACCCGGAGCGATCTCGGTCGGGTCGCGCAGCTCGACGTCCTCGGGAGCCGTGTCCTGATCGGACTGCGCCTGGTTCTCCTGCGCGCCGCCGGGCTCGTTGGCGGCTTCGGAAGACGGCTCGGTCGCGTTGGGCTCCGCGGTACTTTCTGCGGCGGGCGAATCCGACGCAGCCGGTTCCTGCGCGCTGGCCGGTGCGGCCCACGCGGCGACCGCGATTGCCGTCGCCATCATCGATCCCAGCCACGCGGCGCATCTTTCCAAGCGTTCCCCCCGTGCCGATCACGTCTCCCTGTTCGGGAGACCCGTATGGGCGACCATTCCTGTTGATCGCGCAGGATTATACCGATTCTTAAGTACTTGCCACGGATTTTTCGTGTTCAGTAAGCATTCGGGTTCAGAATGCCGCGGAACAGCGTGAGGAGCAGGATTTCCAGGTCGAGCCAGATCGACCAGTTCTGGATGTAGTAAAGATCGTACTCGAGGCGTTGCTCCATCTTCTCGACGCTCTCCGTCTCGCCCCGCAAGCCATGCACCTGAGCCCAGCCGGTGATGCCCGGCTTGACCGCGTGCCGCCACATGTAACGCTCGATGATGGTCTGGTAGTAGCGGTTGTGCGCTTCCGCATGCGGGCGCGGCCCGACCAGCGACATGTGGCCGAGCAGCACGTTGAACAGCTGCGGCAGCTCGTCGATGCTGGTCCGGCGCAGGAAGCGGCCGAACGGGAAGATGCGCTCGTCGTCGCGCGTCGCCTGCCTGACCTGTCCGTCCTGCTCGACGTGCGGGTGCATGGTCCGGAACTTGTAGATCTGGAACGCCTCGCCGCGCAAACCGTGGCGGCGCTGCTTGAAGAACACCGGCCCGCGCGACGACAGCTTCACGCCGATCGCCGCGATGATCATCACCGGCGCCGCGATCAGCAATCCGATCGCCGCCAGCAGACGGTCTTCGAGATCCTTCACCACGCGATTGAGGCCGGTGATCGGCGTGCGATTGAGATCGAGCATCGACACGCCCGCGACCTCGCTCGGCATCGCGTTGGAGAGCTCCACCGACAGCAGATCGGGAACGATGCGGATCACCGCAGTGCACTGGTTGAGCTGCTCGAGCGCGGTGCTCAGCTGCGCGCGGCTCTCGAGCGAGTACGCAATCCAGACTTCGTCGACGTTGCGGTACGGGCCGGAGGTGAGCGGTCCCAGACGCGACAATTGCCCGAGATGGGTCAGCTCCTCGAATTCCGGGAGCTCGTAGCGCTCGGCGGCGACGTAGCCGGCGACGACGAACCCGGTGCGGGGGTGATCGCGCAGCGCCTTTGCGATGCGCGCGAGCATCGGCGCATCGCCGACCATCAGCACGCGCTTCAGGTTGCGGCCGGCCGCGCGCACCTGTCCGAGCGCGCTGCGCAGGACCAGTCGTGTGATCACCAGCCACAGGCTGCCGAGCCCCGCCCAGCTCACCGCCCACATGCGCGAGTAGTTCGCCGTTGCTTTCGACAGCGCGGCGAGGATCACCAGTCCGACGAGGAAGGACAGCCAGGCGGTGATCACGCGGATGATCTCGCGCGGCAAGCTGTCGCCGCGCCAGCCGCGATACAGGCGGAAGCCGTCGAACACGAACGGCACGAACATGATCGACATCACCAGCGGCGGCAGGTAGAAGTCCGGCAGCGGGAAGTCGAGCACCATCGAATAGGCGACGAGGAAAGTCAGCGCCACGCCGACGAGGTCGAGCACCGGCAGCGCCCACGGCATCAGGAAGCCGAAGCGGCGCATCACCATGTCTGAAGAGATCCCGCGCTTGACGACATTGCCCGCTATCCCTGGTGCCCGAAGCAGGAATCGAACCTGCACGGCCTGTGGCCAGGGGATTTTAAGTCCCCAGCGTCTACCAGTTCCGCCATTCGGGCGCGATGGGCACCGATCTTAGCTGGATCGATGGAGGCCAGGGTCGGAATTGAACCGGCGTACGCGGATTTGCAGTCCGCTGCATAACCACTCTGCCACCTGGCCTTGCGTAGATGCGACGCGAAGCGGGCGCGATTATGCGGATGCGCGCGGCAATGAGCAACGCGCAGCGTCAGCGGTTCTCGACGAACCAGGGTTTTCCGGAGCCGTCGAGATAGAGCTTGCGGCTCTCCTCGAGCGTGAACGGACGCGCGCCGATGCGGCCGAACACGGCGATCTGGCCGCCGGTCTCGTCGACCGCGCGATCGCGGTGCAGGCCTTCGGAGACTGCGAGCGCCGGCTTCGCCGTCGGGTACCACGCGATCAGCTGCGGCTTCGGCGGCGGGCTGAATCCGTAGAAATCGGGCTGCGACTCAGGGCTCATCAGCTGGAGCACTTTCAAGCCGCCCTTCCCGTCCGCGACATAAGCGAACAGCGATGCATTGGTCGCACCGATCTTCACGTCCTGCGCGTCGACGATCTTCCCGTCGGCGTTGTACTGCATGTACACCTTCGGCTTCTCGGGCTTGGTGATGTCGACGATGACCAGCCCGTCCTTGCCCGCGGCGACGTAAGCGTAGGTCCGCACGAGATACACGCGATGCGCATCGTCGAGGTCGACGCGCGCAGCATCGACGACGCGCGGCGCTTCCGGATTGGTCACGTCGACAACCTCGAGTCCCTTCGCAGTCGTCGCGAACAGATAACGGAACTGCACCGCTGCGCTGCGGACGTCCTTGAACGCGATTGTCGTGACGAGCCGCGGTTTCAGCGGATCCTGCAGATTGAGCACGACGAGACCCGCGTCGGACGACACGTAGACGTAATCGCCGGCGATGGCAATGTGGCGCGCGCCGTTCAATACGCCGCCTTCGTTCCAGGTCAGCGCCCGCTCGAGTGTGTTGTTGCGCGCGTCGCGATCGGCGAGCGTGTCGACGTTGATCAGGATCAGGCCTTCGTCGGCATCGGTGACGAGCGCGTAATGGTAGATCGCATGGAACGGCTGCTCCATGTTGGTCACGCGCATGAGATCGCCCTCGTTGCGTTGCGGCGCGATCGGCTGGTTGGTCGGCAGCGCAACGCAGGTCGCGTTCTTGCTGCCGACGTGCGCGCCGTTGCCGAGCGGCGAGAACGGCGCGGTGATGATCTTCTCGGAGAATCCCTTGTTCGCGATCGCGTTGACGTCGTAGGCCTGGAAGCCGTGACTGCCTTGTGCGACGTAGAGATATTCGCCGCGCAGCTGCACGCAGCCGACGCGATCGCCGGTGCTATGCGACTCCGCGTGCTCGAGCTTGCGGTCGCGCGCTTCGTGCGCGGCGTACCGCTCCGGATAGGCATAGCGATGCAGATAGCTGCCGATGACCGCCTGCGGCTCATCCCATTCGGTGACGTTCACCGCGCTCACCTCGCCCGCTTCGCCGACCCACGCGTTGTAGCCGATGAAGTTCATGAAGTTCGTCCCGAACAGCATGAGCTGCGCCATGATCGCGTTGTTGTCGTTCTCCTTCGACAGATGGCAGTCCTCGCACTGCTTGGTCTCGGTCTTGCGCTCGGTGTGCGGATAGTGCGGCGCGAACGCCTGCGAGGAGAATCCGCTCGCCGCGATCGGCGGCTGCTGGATGTAGATCTTTTCGCGATTCACGTTGGTCGACGACAGCACCAGCGCGCTCGACGAGCGCACCGGCGCGATACGGCCGCCCTTCGCGGGACCGTGCTTGCCGAGCTGGAACACGTCGTCGCGTGCGACCTGCGGGTTGTAGGTCGCGAAGTTCCGCGTCTCGCCGCCTTCGTAATGCTGCCGATCGGTCTTCCAGTTCGCCTGGATCGGCAGATGGCAGCCGCCGCAGCTCGTCGTCCACGAGGTGTGACAGGTCGCGCAGACCATCTTGTCGTCCTGATGCGCGCGCTCGTCGGGCTTCACGTTCATGCCCCACGTGAGCTTGTCGGTGTTGGTCGACACGAGCTTCGCGCGCGCGGCCTTCTCGTTGTAGTGCGGATGGCCCGGCGTCACCGAATCCTTGACGAGATGGATTTCCCATTCCATGTCGGGATTCACGTTCGAGCGCTGATACAGCTTGCCGCCGATCCACTCGAAGCGGCGCTTGCCGAACGGCGTGCGCATCGTCGACAGATCGTTGCCGCCCGGCGGCGATGCCGGACCGCTCGTGAGCAGCGACGGATATTTGTCGACCGTGCCGTGGCAGTCGACACACTCGATCTCGATCGCCTGCGCGACTTCGCCGTAGATGTGCCCGTTGCTGTGCGCGTCCTGCGAGAAGTGGCAGTCGACGCAATGCATGCCGGCGTCGACGTGGATGCTCGACATGTGGACCGCTTTCTTGAATTTCTGCGGATCCTGGTCGGAGACGATCTTGCCGTCGGCGTCGAGCAGATGGCCTTGCCGATCGCGCTTGAAGATCGCGCGGAAGTTCCAGCCGTGGCCGTGGTAGTCGGCGAACTGCGTGTCCTTGAGCTCCGGATTGAGCTTCGACACGTCCTTCTCGAAATCGGGATCGCTCCACTTGCCGCGGATCGCGGCTTCTTCCGGATTGTGCGCGTTGATCTTGCGGATCTGTTCTGCGGTCGGATGCGCTTCGTGCTCCGGCCACATCGCCGGCGCGTCCGATTCGTAATCCCACATCGTGTAGCCGAGCATCGAGTTCAGGAAGATGTTCGGCTGATGCATGTGGCAGATCATGCACTGCGACGTCGGGATCGCGGAGGTGAACGCGTGCTCGAGCGGATGGCCCGACTCGTTCTTCGGGATCGTCGGGTCGGCGGTGTGCGTGAGGCCCGTGTTGCCGTACTGCGCGTACGGCCCGCTGTGACGCGGATCGCGATCGTTGGCGTAGACGACGTGACACGCAGAGCAGCCCGAGGATCGATAGTCGCCCGGATTGTCGTTGGTGCCGAGGAACCAGGTGAACGGATCGTTGAGCCGCGTCTTGGTGATGTTGAGCACCGGGACCGAGATGCGCAGACCGGTGCCCGCTCCGCGATTCGATTGCTTCTGATCGGGGCGACCGGGCTCTTCGAGCTTCTGGATGCTGCCCTCGCCGTTCGGAAGTCCGATCTCGGCGAAGGTCGACGTCAGATTGCGACCACCGTTCTCGAACACGCGGAAGATGTCGCCCGGCGGCGTGGTTTCCCACGATGGCAACGGATACAGCGCCTCGAGGATGCCTTTCTCCGCCATGTCCTCGTCGGGCTTCACCGGACCGAGCAGCTTCGCGGCTTCGCCTTCGCGCGTGTACGACTCGCCGAGCAGATAGCGCTTGAACGGCAGGATGCCGTTGTTGTACGAGCCGCCGCCCCACAGCATCACGCCCGTCGCCATCATGCTGCGCTCGGCCGCTTCGATCACCGGGAGATGACAAGCACCGCAGGCTTCGCGCGCGACGCGATAGTCGGCCGGATTGATGAAGCGGATGAATTCCGGATTCTCGCGATTGAGCAGCGTGAAGCTGTCCTGCGGATTCGCCGACGTTGGCCAGCTCTTCGGCTCGCGCGGCTGCACGTGCGCCTTCTGCAGCGCCGTGCGATACGCCTCGTCGCCGAGCTCCGTGCCGCCCGGCTTTCGGATATCCGCGGAGCCGCCATGGCAATCGGTGCAACCGAGCGTGACGCCCGGCTGACGATGCATCGTCGATGCATCAGACGCGGTGTGACACGTCACGCAACCGGCGCTCTTCGCCTGCGCTTCGATGAGCGTCTGCTTCTTTGGCGCGTCGGGAAACTGCTTCGAGATCGCCGGCGACATCGTCGCCGCGAGCACCACACCGCAAATCGTCTGGATCGCTCTCATATCAGTAGGTGAACACCAGATTGACGAGCGCCGAGTACGGCACTTCATTGCCGAAGAGCTGCTTGTAGCCGCGACCCGGAATCAAAGCCGCGCCGGAGACGCGGATGACGATGTTCTGGCTGAACATCGGCCGCCAGATCGCGGCGACGGAGAGATCGAGCCCGATGTTGTGGGAGATGTTCGCCTGCTGCCGCGCCGTCTCGACCACCGTCGTATTCGCGAATGCGATCTCGTTGGCATTGCCGGAGATGCGCAGCGTCGGCAGCACGTCGAGGTCAGTACCGATGCCGAGCAGGATCGTTCCCGGATTGGTGAAGTTCGACTGGCCTTCGTCCTTCGAGCTGCGCAGATCGTTGAGCACGCCGTCGCGACCCGAGATCGTGACGCCGCCGCCACCGATCAGCGGAACGTTCTGGCGGATCCAGAAGCTCGTGTCGGCCCCGGCAAACAGCGGATTCTCGAACACCGCATCGAAGCCATGCTCCTTGTCGTCGTACGGATCGTTGTCGCCCGACGCATAGAGGAACGACAGCCGCACGCGCCGCCAGTCGAAGTCCATCGACGCTTCGGACGCGAAGAAGAACGCGCTGATGTCGGTGGGACGATCGACGAACACGCCGCGACTCTCCTTGCCGATCGCGAGATAGGTCGATGCAGTGAGATTGAACCGACCGAAGTGACCATCGCCGTTCAGGCCCGCGTAGCCGACGTCGTAGTTGCGCGGCTTCTCGATGCCGAACGACGCCGGACGCTGGATGAAGCCGTTCTGGTCGAAGTAAGTCTCTTCGTCGCCTTCGCGATTGCGGTTGTAGAGCAGCACCGCCTGGCTGGTGAAGCCGGGCACCGGCAGATCCTGATGGAACAGGTTGGCGACGACGACATCATCCTTGCGCAATTTCTGCGACAGATCATTCAGCCCGCTGTTGGTGTCCTTCTCGATGCGCCGGAAATACGCGAGGTTGTATTGCCACACGTTGTTCGCGCGATTGCCGAACAGTCGCACGCCGAGCTGCTCGTCGCGGAACAGGAAGCCGCGGAAATCCGCGTTGAACGCCTGGATGCCGACGCGCAGGCTGTCGAAGTCGTAGCGATCCGACACGTCGCGCAGATGCTTGTCGAGGAAGAATTCCTGGACGCCGATCTGGCGATCGTTGCGCGTCGTGCCTTTCGTGGGATCGATGTTGAGCGCGCGATCCTGATCCACGCGCACGCGGTTGTAGTTGAACACCGGCGTGAAGCGGAACTCCCAGTCGGGCGGCTTGAACGTCGTGTCGCCCTTGTAGAGCACGATGCCGGTCGCGAGGTTCTCGACGAAGATCAGCTGCTGCGGCTTGCCGATGAGGTCGGAGTTCTCCGGACCGTTCTCGCCCTGCGGCGCGACCGGGATCGGCAGACGTCGCGGCTCGATCACCGTCTCGGAGATCAGGTTCAGGCTGAAGAACCAGTCGTGGAAGACCGGTCGATCGGCCTTGAGCGTGTTCTGGTTGTACGGATCGAGCCACGAATAGTTGGTGAGCCCGAGGCTGCGCGTCAGCTCGTAGCGATTCGGCATCGCCTCTTTCGCATACACCGCGTCGACCGGCGGCGGCGGGATGCGCTTCAGCTTCGAGCGGCGATTCACGTCGAACTGCTTGCGCTCGCCCGACGGCGATCCCGTTTCGATGCGCTCGCCGATCGCATTCGGCTTGCTGAACTCTGCCTGACCCGGACGACGACGGCCCGTCGGCTCCGCGACTTCGGGTGCAGCGGCTTCGACGGGCGCTGCGGTCGGCGGAGGCGGAGCTGTCGGAGTTGCCGTCGTCGTCTCCGATCCCGGACGCCGTCGCTTCGGCGCAGGGGGTTCCGGCGGTGCCGGTGGCGCTTTGGTTTCCGGCGGCGCTTGCTCCGGCGCCGGCTGCGTCACCGTCGGACGCGGCGCCTTGCTGCCCGGACGACGACGCTCGTCCTGCGCGTGCGCGGTCGCCATCGCGAGCGCGCACAGCGTCGCGAGCGCGACGCTAGAGACCGTCGCAGACGTTCTGGACATCGGAGTCGAGGAACGGCGACTGCGGACAGATCACGTAACGCAGATTCACACCTCCGATGTCGAGCTGATCCGCGCGGATCGCTTTGGGCGCGTTGTTGATCGATCCCGGCCCGAGCTCCTTGCCGACCTCGTCGATCGCGAGGAACGGCAGGAAATCGTCCTGCTCGAGTCCGTCGCCGGAAAGTCCGATCGCGCCGATCAGCTGGTTGCCGCGATAGATCGGGAAGCCGCCGGCGAATAGCGTGATGCCGTTGCGGATCTCCGGGATGGGATTCTCCTGCTCCGGTGCTCCACCGAGGATGTCGGTGATCGGCGCCCAGCCGGTGCAGCCGATGCCGACGTCGGTCGGCGCCGCGCCGAGCACGAACGCGAGATGCCGGATGATCGCGTTGTAGACGAGATCGAGCTCGAGCCCGGTCGAGAAGATGCTCCACTCGCCTTCCGGCTTCGACAGCGGTCCCGGCGGATTGCCGTCGACGTCGTCCGGATAGAACGGCCGCGAAATATTTCCGATCGAGCGCGTCGAGTACGCGGTCGCCCCGTCGGCGAGCGCGGTCGGATCGCCGATGAAATTCCGGAAGTCGCTCACGTAGGTGCCGATGTCGACGCGCCGCAGCTCGACCGGATCGGGCAGCACGCTCGCCGAGGCCGGCGGACCCGGATTGAGATATGCCGCCGGCGGCACAGCTGCGAGCTCCGCCGCCGACGTGTCCTTCGAGAAGAACAGCGCGCTGCGCGCCTTCTGCGCGTTGACGTCGATCGCATCGACCAGCGCATCGCGCGTGCGCGCCGCGCCGACGATGTCGCCGTTCACGTCGACCACGACGAGATGGATGCCGGCGCGCGATCCGAGCGGCCGTCGCACTTGACTACGCGTACGATTCGCGAGCTCGACGGATTTCACGAGCAAGCGCTCGACTTCCTGCTGCGTCAGTCCACCCGATGCGATGGGCGCACCGGCCGTCGCCGGGAAGCGGTTCGCATTCGTCTCGTCGACGACGACGAAGCCGTCGGCTGCAGCGAGTCCCGGCGAATCGGTGATCGTGTCCGCCGCGCGGATGCCGGAATCCGCATTGCCGAAGCGTGTGCCCGCTTGCACGGCGGCGTTGGCGTAACCGCGGATCGAGATGAGACCCGACGGATCGAACGCCGGCGCGCTCGCGGGATTGGTGAGCAGATCGCCGAAATCGACGTCGGAGAAGCGCGCTGTCTTGCCGTCGAGCGTGATGACGTCGGCGCGGCGATCGCGCGGCGCGGCGAAGCCGAACGTCGCCGCAGTTGCGATCAGCTCGTCGATGTCGCCGTTCGGATCGGCGGTCTTGTCGTTGTCGGTGATGATCTTGTCGACGCCGTAGACGCCGTCGGCGATCACGCCGACCGCGCCGACCGTGACGCCTTGCTTGTAGAGCGGCAATCCACCCGGGTCGGCGGCGAAGCCGATTGCCGAGCGATGCGGACCCGGATCGGGCCCGACGCCGTTGAAGCGCCGCGAGACGTCCGAGCACGGCAGCTGGCTGATCTGCACGCCGAACAGCGGCCCGCCCGGCGTGTTGAGCTCGCCGGGATTGAAATGCTCCTGGATGATCTGCCCCGCCGTGCGCGAGGAGAATGCATTGCCTTCCGACGAGAAGTAGATCGCGGCGAGCGCTTTCGCGAGCGAGCCGAGCTCGGAGGGAACGATCGCGACGTTGTCCAAGCCGCCGCTGATCAGCGCGCCGGTGCGCTCGTTGATGCCGGAGGTCACGTCGATGCGCGGCGGCGCGCCGGGCATCTGATACGCAGCGAGCACGTTGCCGACGCGATCGGTGACCACGAAGGTCGCGGGCTTGCCGCGCGCGTTGGCCTCGGCGACGCCCTGCGCGATGATCCGCTCGACGTCGGTGATCTCGAGCCGCTGCGGATTGTCCGTCTGGCAGAAGCCGCTGCAGGGGACCGGCCCGACCCCGGTGCCGTCGGCACTGGGATGATCGCCCTTCGAGCATGCGACGAGGGCGACCGCTACGGAAACCGTAGCAGCCAAACGCAGCGGCTTATTTCTTGTTCTCTCCGCCAGCCTGCTCATCGCCCACAGCCCCCATGACAAGCTTTGCTGCTTGATGGAACCGATGGCAATCCACGCACGTCGATTGCAAGCGGTCGTGCGAATTTACTGCGCCGTGACAGGCGCGGCAAGACTCGATCGATGGCAGCGCGGCAACATCGGCGCTCGCGGAGGCCTGCTTGGCGTGACAGTCGTCGCACTTTTGCCAGGCATGCGCGGCATGGGTGAACTGCGCGTGCGGCAGCCACGGCAGCTGCAGCGCGAGCTCACGCGTGCGGATCGGCTTGCCGGCGTCGCGGACGGTCTCGTGGCACTTCGCGCAGACTCGATTGCCGATGACGTCGTCCGCCAGCTCCTGCGGACCAACCGCGCCGCCGCGCGGCGCAGCATCGCCCGGCCGTCGGCGCGAGCTTTCCTCTTCCGGCGCGCTTTGAGGTGCGGCCTTCGCGTAGGTGAGCAGGGCTGCGCGCGCGAGCTCGTTGTCGCCGTGCGGCAAGCGCACCGTCGTGCCGGCGACGTCGACGTCGAGCTGATGACAGCGCTGGCACTGCGTCGCGAACACGGCCGGCTTGAACGAAGCTTCGCCGCGATCGCGCACGTGGCAGCTCGCGCAGGACAACTTCTCTAATCCGTCGGGGCCACGCACGCCGTTGGGCTTGAGATGCGCGTCGTGCGGGAAGATCAATCCGGAATGGTGTTCCGCCGCCGTGAGCTCCGGATGCGCGCTCGCGAAGTCGGCCGCCATCGGCAGCTTCGGGAAGTCGGTGAACTGCTGCGGCTTGGAGTGACAGTCGGCGCAGAGTCCCGGATGTCTCGGCACCACGCCGTGCGGTCCTTGATGCTCGCGATGGCAGCTCGCACAGCGGCGATTGGAGATGCCGTCGACCTTGAGGATGGCGGCATCGTCCGAATGATGCGCGATGCCCTTGTGGCACGACAGGCACGCCTCGTCGCGCACGGGCACGAACAAAATCTCGTGGCATTTGCCGCAATCGGCGCCGAAATGCTGATGCGCGTTGCTGATGCCGTCGGTGAGCCAGACCTGATCGGTCGGCAGGAATTTCGCGACGATCTCCGGCGGGCGCGCGAAGCGCAGCGCGAGTGGGATCGCGAGGCCAACCAGCAGCGTGCCGATCGCAAGCCACAGCGCGGGCCTGCGCATGCGCATTCCCGCATCGGCGAGCGTGCTGCGGAACGCGCCGCGCGCGAGCGGATCGCCTTCCTCCGCGAGCTCGAGCTCAAGACCATCGGCGACGACGCTCAAGCGATGTCCGCCGATGCGCATCACGTCGCCGGGCTGGAGCTCCGCCGATTGCACGCCCGGAAGCCCATTCACCTCGACGCCCATCGGGCACAGGCTTTCGAGCTTGATGCGCGAGCCCGACAGCGAGGTCAGGCGCGCGTGCTTGAGCGCGACCAGCAATCCCGGCAGGCAGATCGTGCAGTCGGTCGCGCGGCCGACGATGACCTCGCCTTCGAGCTGATCTTCGACGGTGCCGTCCGCCGAGACTCGCCGCAGCGTCAGCGCCATCGCATCACCAGTAGAGGAACACGCTGACGATGTGGATCACGAGCGCGACGAGCAGGCCGACCGTCAGCGGCACGTGGAAATACAGCCACACGTTGAGCCGCGCGCGCAGCGTGATGTCGCGATTGATGCGCTCGACCAGCAGCTTGCGCTGCGCGACCGTCTGCAAGACCTTCTGCAGCGACTCGCCGCGTGGATCGCGGCCTGCATCGAAGATCTGTCCGGCGACGAACATGATCGTCTGCGGCCGGCGCTGGCCTGGCGCCGCGGCCGGCGTGTCGCGCATCGGCATCGGCTGCGGCGATTGCGCGATCTGCGTCTTCTTCAGCGAGAAGAAGCTTTCCAGATCGGAGCGCTGATCGGGCGCCGCATAGTTGCCGCTCAACTGCTCCCAGGTCGAGCCGCCGATGCGGACCTTGCCGACCGATTTCGCAACGACCGCGTGCGTCTCCGGATCGACCTTGTCGGCGAGTGCGAGCGCGGCTTCGTCGAGGCGCGCAATTTCGGCGAGCATGGCATCGAATCCCATCTGATCGCGATTCGCCGTGATCCGCTCGGGCAGCGTCGCGTAAACGATCACGCCGTAAATTCCGCTGATGATGACGAGCACCATCAGCGCATACGCGAACGTGTGGATGTTCCAGCCGAAGTGAAAGCCGGTGTGCAGCGTCGCCACGAAGAGCAGCGACAGTCCGAGGTAGACGTGCGCGGAGGTCCACAGCTGCGCCTGGCCGCGACCTTCGCGATAGCGCCGCTTGCGCACGCCGAACCACGCGAGCCAGAAGAT
>DASRHK010000107.1:0-11079 GCA_035650495.1 Nevskiaceae bacterium
ACGCGGTCGACCGCGAGCGGATGCTGACGATCACGGGCGCGACGGGCAACAACCTGCGCGAGGTGAGGCTCGAGCTGCCGCTCGGGCTGTTCGTCTGCGTGACGGGTGTGTCGGGATCGGGCAAGTCGACGCTGATCAACGACACGCTGTATCGCGCGGTCGCGCGCCATCTGTACGACAGCGCGGACGAGCCGGCGCCGTTCGCCGAGATCGAGGGGCTCGAGCACCTCGACAAGGTGATCAGCGTCGACCAGAGCCCGATCGGGCGCACGCCGCGCTCGAATCCCGCGACGTACACGGGGCTGTTCACGCCGATCCGCGAGCTGTTCGCGCAGGTGCCCGAAGCGCGCGCGCGCGGCTATGAGGCCGGCCGCTTCTCGTTCAACGTGAAAGGCGGGCGCTGCGAAACCTGTGAAGGCGACGGCGTGATCAAGGTCGAGATGCACTTCCTGCCCGACATCTACGTGACCTGCGACACCTGCAAGGGCCGTCGCTACAACCGCGAGACCCTGGAGATCAAGTACAAGGGCAAGGGCATCGACGAAGTGCTCAACATGACCGTCGAAGACGGCCTCGCCTTCTTCAAGGCCGTGCCCGCGATCGCGCGCAAGCTCGAGACGCTGATGGACGTGGGCCTCTCCTACATCACGCTCGGCCAGAACGCGACGACGCTGTCCGGCGGCGAAGCGCAGCGCATCAAGCTCGCGAAAGAGCTGTCGCGGCGCGACACCGGCCAGACGCTCTACATCCTCGACGAGCCGACCACCGGCCTGCACTTCCAGGACGTCGCACAGTTGCTCACGGTGCTGGAGCGCCTGCGCGAGCGCGGCAATACCGTCGTCGTCATCGAGCACAACCTCGACGTGATCAAGCGCGCCGACTGGATCATCGACCTCGGCCCCGAAGGCGGCGACGGCGGCGGTGAGATCGTCGCGGTCGGCACGCCGGAGGACGTCGCGAAGAACAAGCGCTCGCACACGGGGCGTTATCTCAAGCCGCTGCTGAAATCCGCGGCGCCGCGCGAGTTCGAAGCGGTGAAATAAAAAGGGCCGGCAGTGCCGGCCCTAAATGCTTCCCCCAAAAACTTTCCGCTGTCCTATCTGGCGCGTTCAAGCCGCGGAAGAACGCGGTTTAACGCGCCGTTCGCGGCGGTCACGCGAACTAGGCTACGCAAGCGCAGCCTAATTCGCGGACCCATCAGAACTGGTACTTCACGAACACCTGCGCGTTGTCGCGATCGCGCCAGAGGTTGTACTGGCCGCCGCCCATGAACCAGGTGTAGCCCATCGTGAACGAGAGCGCTTCCTTGTAGCGGATCTCGAGGTTCGACTGGATGATCTTGCGGCCGTCGAGGAACTGTCCCGACGGATCCGGCATGGTGCCGTGCACGTCGTGCCACCACAGGAAGAACGGCGCGAGCGAGATGCCCGGCAGCACGCTCTCGTAGCGCACGATGCTGACCACGCGATAACCCCACGAGAAGCGATCGGCGTAACCGGTGGTGTCCTGCTGATGCGGATTGAAGCGCAGGCCGTCCGGACCGATGCTGCAGTCGACCGTCGCGGCGCAGGCCTGGCGACCACCATCGGCACCGGAGCCGTCGGCGCCGGCGCTCGCGTGATAGAAGGTGCCCGGACCTTCGATCTGCAGGATGTCCATCGCCGGGATGCCCGGCGTGTAGTTCGCGCCGAACTCGTAGAGCATGATGACCTGATCGGCGCCGATCCAGTTGTCGGTCGCGCCGATGACCTTGGTCAGCCCGAGGTTGAACTCGAACGACTTGAACGGCTCGTAGCCGCGGATGTAGGTGTTCGGCGGCACTTCGCCCGGCTTGTAGCCGCGATACGCGGCGACGAAGCTCGGGAACGAGCGCGCGGAGCCGTCGGCGTGACCGATGATCAGGTCGAACGTGTCCTTGTACGGCGTCACGCCGGGACCGGCGATGAAGTCGCTGGGCGCATACGTCGTTGGGCCGCCGCCTTCCGCATCGCCGACACCGGTCGTGCTGCCCGAGCAGCCGAAACCGGCGGGCGAAAGATTCGGCACGCCGAGCGGCAAGCCGAGTCCCTGGATGAGGCCGCTGAGCAGCGCAGTCGCCGTGGTCACGTTCACCGGCGACGGCGCAATGCGCTCGAAGGTCGGGTCGTGGCACTTCGCCAGCATCGGTTGCAGGCCGGCGAAGACGAGATCCTCCGGATCGACCTGCGCGGGCTTGTTCGGGCGATACGCGATTTCGCCCTGCACCGAGTAGTCGCCCGCGGTCGTCGCGAACGACACGCCGAACATGTGGATGTTCTCGGGGTATTCGAGCTGCAGCTTCACGGTGTCGATGGGCACCGCGTTGCTGGTCGCGGCGGCCGGATCGGTCGGATGCAGCAACGGCAGGTCCGGGCACGCGGCGATCAGGCTGATACCGTCGTAGGCGTCGATGTCCTGGCCTTGGACGAGGCCGGTCCCCTGCAGCGAGCCGTGCTTGCCGCCCTTGCGCGCGCAGCTGCCGTCGGATGAATAGAAGCTCGCGTACGGCAGCTTCGAGTGATAGTTCTCGTAGAACAGGCCGAAGTCGGTGCCGTTGTTGAGCCAGTCGGCGTAGTAGCGGAACGACACGCCCCACTGGCCCGTGTTCTTCGGCTCATGGTCGGCGAGGCGGTTCAGCGTGATCGTCGTGTTGGTCAGGCCCGACAGCGGATTCGCCTGCGGATCGGCGACGCGGAACGGGTCTTCGGCGCCGCCGCCGAAATTGATGCCGGCCGTGCTCACCGCGTTGTTGGTGCCGATGTCGAGGAACGACATGTAGCTGCCCGGCGCGGGAATCTCGACCGGTTTCCACTCGAAGCCGTAGAAGCCTTCCAGCGTCGCGTTGGTGAACGGCTCCGTCGACAGGAACGCCATGCCGGTCGGCTGGAACACTTCCTCGGCGTTCGACAGCACGTTGCCGACGCGCAGGAAGTTGTTCAGGTTGATCGGATTGATCGAGTTGATCGAGTCGAACAGGAGCACCGTCGACTGGCCCCAGTTCAGGGTGAGGCGACCGACCTTGAACGTGAGCTTGTGTTCCGCCGGCAGCGGCACCTGGCCGTAGAAATAGGCGTCGAGCATCTGGAAGTCGGTGCCGATCTGGCGAAGGATCTCGCCGTCGGTGCGCTTGTTGCGCACCACGCCACCGCCGCCATAGACGCCGGTCTGATAGAGGCCGTTCGGATTACAGGTGTGCGGATCGGCGCCCGGCTGCAAGCAGCTCGTGGCGCTCGCCGGCACGACGACCGAGGCCGCGTTCTCCGGCGTGATCCGATCCGGATGATATTCGGTGAAGTCGTTGTTGACGAAGTCGTAGAAGTACAGCCAGCGGCCGAAGAAGCCGAAGTCCTTGTAGGTGACCTTGAGATCCTGCGTCAGCTTCACCGGCGCCTGGGTCAGGTGGTACTTGTCGTAGTTCCAGTTGCCGTCGTCGGCGTTGTTGGTCGCCTGGCCCGGTGCGTCGGCGAGCTTGCGCGCCGGATAGAACTGATCGCGGAACACGCCCTGGCAGCTCTGATACGAGCCGGCGCAGACCGCCGGATCGTTGTTCGACTTGCTGACCAGATCGTTGGCGCGGCCCTGCATGCGCATGGCAGCGCCCGCAGTGATCGACGTGTTGAGCGTGCCTTCGATGCCGCTGCCGTAGTCGAGGCTGAACTGAATCGCATGCGCCGCAGTGGCCGGCAGCAGCGACACGACGAGCGCGCCCGCGCCCAGCAAGCTGCGGTGCAATCCACGACGCCCTGGCTTCTCCATTCGCACTCCCCCAACTTTTGGCCGGCTGTGCCGGCTTCGTCGAATCGACCGCGCCCCGCGCGGACAGAAAAACTTACCAGCACTACAGCGGTTTGCCAACTGTTTTCGACGTAAATTCGCTGTCCGGCGATGGGCTTGCGCCCTCGTCGCGATGGCAGGCGCTGGTGGTCCCGCCACCGGTCGCGCGCAGCATGGGGCGCTCTTTGGCGCACCGGTCGAAGGCCGCCCCGCAGCGCGGATGGAACGGACAGCCCGCCTTGCGCTCGTCCAAAGTCGGGGCTTGACCGGGAATCGAGGGCAGCAGTGAGCGCCGTCGCGCATCCACCCGCAGCCGGCTCGCGAGCAGCGCGCGCGAGTATGGGTTGCGCGGCTGGGCGAGAAGCGCGGCGGTCGGCGCCGACTCCATGATCCGGCCGGCGTACATCACCAGCGTCCGCGTGCACAGCTCCGCGACGACGCCGAGATCGTGCGAGATCAGGATCACCGCGAGCCCGAGGTCGCGCTGCAGCTCGGCGAGCAGCGCGAGGATCTGCGCCTGGATCGTCACGTCGAGCGCGCTGGTCGGCTCGTCGGCGATCAGGAGCTTCGGCTTGCACAGCAGCATCATCGCGATCGCGATGCGCTGGCGCATGCCGCCGGAGAACTCGTGCGGATAGCGCGTCAGCGCGTTCGCGGCGCCGGAGAGCCGTACGCGATCGAGCATCTGCGCGGACTGCTGCAGCGCTTCGTGGCGGGACACGCCCAGATGCCGCTCCGCGATCTCGGCCATCTGCACGCCGATCGTCAGATGCGGATTGAGGCTCGTCTTCGGATCCTGGAACACGAGCGCGATCTGAGCGCCGCGGATGCGATTGAGCTTGCTCGCGCGCATGCGCAGCAGCTCGGCGCCGTCGAACGCGATCGACCCGCGCGCCTTCGCGTTCCACGGCAGGAGTCCCATGATCGCGAGCGCGGTCTGCGTCTTGCCGCTGCCCGACTCGCCGACGATGCCGACCGATTCGCCCGCGGCGACGTCGAAGCTGACGCCGTCGACGGTGCGCAGAACTCCGTCGGGTGTCTTGATCGCGACGGAGAGGTCATTGACCGACAGCAGGCTCATCCGCGCAGCCTCGGATCGAACCGGTCGCGCATCGCGTCGCCGAGGAGGTTCAGCGCGAGCAGCGTGATCGCGAGCATCCCGGCCGGGAACACCAGCGACCACGGCGCGCTTTCCATCTCATGCGCGCCATCGTTGACGAGCGCGCCCCAGCTCGTCGCCGGCTCCTGGATGCCGAGCCCGAGGAACGAGAGGAACGATTCGACCAGCATCGCCTGCGGCACGATCAGGGCTGCGTAGACGATCACGACGCCCATGAGGTTGGGCACGATGTGCAGGCGCACGATCTCGTCGCTGCGTCGCCCGGCAACGCGCGCCGCAGCCACGAAGTCGCGCTGCTTCAACGCCAGCGCCTGCCCGCGCACGATGCGCGCCATGTCGAGCCAGTTCACCGCGCCGATGGCGACGAAGATCAGCCACACATGGCGTCCGAACAGCACGGTGAGGAGGATCACCAGGAACATGAATGGCAGCGCGTAGAGCACGTCGACCGAGCGCATCATCACCTCGTCGATGCGTCCGCCGCGATAGCCGGCGACCGCGCCCCACACCACCCCGATCGCGAGCGAGATCAGCGTCGCGGCGAGCCCGACCAGCAGCGAGATGCGCCCGCCCTGCATGGTGCGCACGAAGATGTCGCGTCCGAGGCTGTCGGTGCCGAACCAGTGATGCCCGGCGGCCGACGGCGGCGCGCCCCAGTCGGCGCTGAAGTCGATGAAGTCGTACGCGTACGGGCTGAGCCACGGCCCGGCGATCACCAGCGCGAGGATGATCGCGAGGAAGCCGACGCTGAGCGCCATCCTCATGCGGCGCGCACTCTCGGGTCGAGCGTCGCGTAGAGCAGATCGACGACGAGGTTGAGCACAATGATCAGCGCGCCGTAGAACACGACGACGCCGAGCACCAGCGTGTAGTCGCGATTGAGCGCCGCCTGCACGAAATAGCGGCCGATGCCGGGGAGCCCGAACACCTGCTCGATCACGACCGATCCGGTGATGATCCCCGCGGCCGCCGGCCCGAGGTACGAGAGCACCGGCATGAACGCGGGCTTGAGCGCGTGCACGAGGACGACCCGCGTCGGGGACAGTCCTTTCGCGCGCGCCGTGCGGATGAAGGTCGATTGCAGGACCTCGATCATCGATCCGCGCATGAGTCGCGCGATGTATGCGACCTGCGGCGCCGCCAGCGCGACGACCGGCAGCACGAGGGTCGAGGGCTGCGACAAGTCCCATCCGCCCGCCGGCAACCAGCCGAGCGTCACCGCGAACACGAGCACGAGGAGCGGCGCGAGCACGAAGTTCGGCGTCGAGATGCCGATCATTGCCGCCGACATGACGCCGAGATCGGCGAGCCGGTCGTGGCGCAGCGCGGCGACGATGCCGAGCGCGCAGCCGACGACGAGACCGATCGCGAGCGCGCAAACGCCGAGCAGGCACGACACCGGAAAACCCGCGGCGATCAGCTCCGTGACCTCATAGCCTTCGTACTGAAACGACGGCCCGAGATCGCCGCGCGCGAGGCCGGAGAGGTAACGCGCGTACTGGCGCGGCAGCGATTCGTCGAGATGGTATTCGGCCGCGAGCGCCTTTTCGATCGCCGGCGGCATCACGCGCGCGCGATCGAACGGTCCGCCAGGCGCGAGCCGCATCAGGAAGAAGGTCAGCGTGACGAGGACCAGCAGCGTCGGGATCGCCGTGAGCAGACGCTTGAGGACGAGGCTCGTCATCGGTGCTCGCGGACCTGCAGATCCTTCGTGTAGTGATAGTCGAGCACATTGTCCTTCCAGCCGCCGACGTAGGGCTTGACCAGGTGCGAGGACACGTTGAAGTAGATCGGAGTCAGAGGCGCGTCGTCGAGCAGCAGTGTTTCGGCTTGCTGCAGCAAAGACTGCCTGCGCTTGCGATCGGGCTCGAGCCCCGCTTGGTCCAGCAGCGCGTCGTAGCGCGGCTCGCGCCAGCCTTCATAGTTCTGTCCGCGATCGCTCTTCAGCACGTCGGTGTAGGTCGACGGATCGTCGTAGTCGCCGATCCAGTCCCACAGGAACGCCTGCGTGACGTTGCGCAGCTTCAGCGCGCTCGCGAATACTTTCGGCTCCTGCGCGACGAGCGTGACCTCAACGCCGAGCGTCTGCTTCCACATCGCGGCGATCACGGTGGCGATGCGCTTGTCGTTGGGATCGAGCGTGTGGCGCAGCTCGATCTGCAGCGGATGATCCTCGCCGTACCCGCCTTGCGCATACAGCGTGCGCGCCTGCGCGATCCGCTGCTCCATCGGCATCGACGCCCATGCCGGCGCTTGCGGATCGTGATCGCGCACGGCGTCCGGCACCCAGCCTGCAGCGGGACGACCGAGACCGCGCAGCGCTTTCGTCGCGATGATGCCCCGATCGATCACCATCGCCAGCGCACGCCGCAGGCCCGGCTGATCGGCGAATGGCGGGCGCGTGCAGTTGAAGCCGACGTAGTAGGTATCGAGCAGCGTCGCGAGATGCAGCTCCGCATCGAAGTCGTTGCGCAGCCACTGCACCTGCGTGCGCGGGATGTTGTAGGTCACGTCGAGCTCGCCCGCGCGATAGCGCTTGAGCTCGGCGCTGCGATCCTCGGTCGGGAAATATTCGACCGTGTCGATCCGGGTCGCCGCGTCGTTCCAGTAGGTCGCGCTGCGCTTGAGCCGGATGCGCGACTGCACGACCCACTGATCGAGCGCGTAGGGCCCGTTGCTCACGAGTCGTCCTTCGCGCGCGAATTGCGCGCCGTACTTCGCGAGCGTCGGCTGATGCACCGGGAACGCGACGGGCAGCGTGAGCAGGCCGGGCAGGTACGGCGTCGGCCCTTTCAGGCGGATGCGCAGCGTGCGCGCATCCGGAGCGTCGACGCCGAGCTTGTCCGGCGCCGCGCCGCCGCTGAGGATGGCGTCGGCATTCACGATCGGCGCCAGCACCGCCGCGTAGACGCCGCCCGTCGCCGGATCGACACCGCGCCGCAGGCCGGCGACGAAATCGTCGGCGGTCAGCGCGTCGCCGTTGGACCAGCGCAGCTTCGGTCGCAGATGGAAGGTGTAGACCTTGCCGCCGTCGCCGACATCCCAGTCGCTCGCAGCGCCACCGACGATCTCGCCGTCCGGCGCGACGGAGGTGAGGCCTTCATAGAGATCGTGCGCGATGTTGATCGCGTGCGGCGTCTGCATCCGCTGCGGATCGAGCGTCTCTGGCTCGGCGCCATTGCCGATCCGCAAGGTCGCAGCGCCCGCCGCGATCGGCGCGCACAGCAGCAGCGCGCCGAGACGGCTCAATGCGCCGCCTGCCGGCGCGACGCGACCGTGACGATGACGACGCCGCCGATGATGATGATGGTGCCGAGCACCTGCGTCGGATTCAGCCGCTCGCCGAGGAACCACCAGCCGAGGACGACCGCGACCGCGGGATTCACGTACGCATAGGTGCCGAGGATCGCCGGCGGCACCTCGTGTACCAGCCAGACGTAGGCGCCGAAGGCGATGCACGATCCGAACACGACGAGATAGCCGAGCACCAGCATGTTGCGCGGCTCCCAGTTCCAGCTCTGCGCTTCGCCGAGGAAGAGTCCCAGCGAGGTCAGCACCACGCCGGCGATCAGCATCTGCAGCGCCGCCGTCATGATCGGCGATGCGCCAACCGGATGCCGTCGAGACCAGATCGAGCCCGCCGACCAGAACAGCGACGACAGGAAGATGCCGACATACGCGTAGACGGGCGCCGCGTGCATCTTGAGTCCGCTGCTCACGAGCACGGCGACGCCGGCGAATCCGGCGAGCAATCCGACCACCGTGAGGCGATTCAGTCGCTCGCCGCTGGCGCCGATGGTTCCGAGTCCGGCGAGCCAGAGCGCGGACGTCGCCACGAGCAGCGCGGCCTGGTTCGACTCGATCCACTGCTCGCTCCATGTCACGGTGCCGTTGGCGCCGGCGAGCATGAGCACGCCCGCGATGGCGATGTTGCGCCAGTCGATCGCAGCCTTGGGCAGCGCGTCGCCACGCAATCGCGCGAACGCGAGCATCAACGTGCCGGCGATGAGGAAGCGCGTGCCGGAGAACAGCGCGAACGGCAGATGGGCGACGCCGACGCGGATCGCGAGATAGGTCGATCCCCAGACGAGATAGACGATCGCGAAGGCAATCACGACTTGCAGCGTGCGCGACATGGGTCCCCAAAACGAAGCGGCCCGACCGTTCAGGGGTCGGGCCGCGTTATTTCATCACAGTGCCGCTACTGCTTCTTCGGCGGCGGCGCTGGTGCTGGCTTCGCGGGCGCCGCAGGCTTCGCCGGCGGTGCCGGCGGCGGCGCGGCGTTCGCTGGCGCAGGCGCGGCGGGTGCGGCCGGCGCAGCGCCCTTCGGCGGCGGCGTCGGTGGCGCGGGCGGTGCCGCGGGCGCCGCGGTGCCCTGGTCCTTCTTGGTCTCGTCGGCCTGCTTCTTCTGCGCCGATGCATCCTGCGTTGCCGCGTTCGCCGCCTGCGTCGCCGCTTCTTCGCCCATCTGCTGACGCAGATAGCCGAGCCATTCGGACGCCTGCTTGCGGGTCTCGTCGTAGGTCAGCGCCTTCTGCGCGGCGTTGAACGATTTGCGCTTATCGCCGGCTTCGTACGCGGCTTTGGCGAGCAGCAGGGCCGCATCGCCGGGCTTCTTCACACCCTTGGCCTGCGCCTTCTCGATCATCGCGACCGCGTCCTTCCAGCGCTCGCTGCCGATGTAGACGTAGCCGAGACGCAGCCAGTAGTCGCCCTTGTCGGAAACCTGCGCGAGCCGCTTCAGCGCGACTTCGGCGCGATCGTTGTCGCGCGCGTTCATCCACGCGGCGGAGAGCAGGTCGAGGTTCTTCTCGTCCGCCGGCAGCAGTCCCTTGTCGATCGCCGTCTGCATCAAGGTGCCCGCCTTGTACGGGATGTCGAGCAGCATGTAGATGCTGGCGAGATTCTTGTACTCGTTACCGTTCTTGAGGAAGCCCTGCCGATCGGCGAGCGCGAGCACCGCGAGCGAGTCCTGATCCTTCTTGAGATCGAACAGGACGCCGGACAGCTGCTTCCAATAGTCCGGCTTGTTCGGCGCCATCGCGATGAGCTGCAGCAGCACCTGCGCGCACTGCGGCATCTGCTTCAGCTCGTAGTGCAGCGCGAGCTTGAGCTGGAACCAGCTTTCCTTCGGCTCCTTCGCCTTGGTGATCGCGAGGTCGACGTACTTGAGCGCGTCGGCAAACCGCTTCTTCTCCGCATACGCGTTGCCGAGGAAGATGTAGGCGTCCCCGGGCGGCGGCGTGCACGCCGTGTTGATGTAGTTCTCCAGCACGCGGATGCCTTCGTCGTACTTGCCGTTGGCGACGTAGAGCTGGCCGACGTTGAAGGTGAGCTGCTCTTCCTGCGGGATCGGCAGCGCGTGGAACGACAGCGACTTCTCGAAGGTCTTGAGCGCGTTGTCGAGCTGGTTCATCGACGAGTACGCGAAGCCCATGTTGTAGTAGATGATGGCCTTCTCGTAATCGCCGCCGTGCTCGGCCATCTTGTTCAGCTTGTCGATGGCCTCCTGGTTCTTGCCCTTGGCGATGAGATCGGTCGCGCCCTCGAGCTGGTGATACAAGCCCTCGGAGATCAGCCCCGGATCCTTGCGCGGCTTCTTGCACTCCGCGGAGATCTGCGGCTGCGGCTTGGCCTCCTGTGCAGCCACGGGCAGCGATGCGAGCGACAGCGCGCACGCCGCCGCGATGATGCGAAAGGCGCCCTTCACTCCTCGCTCTCCAGCTTGAACACCATCGGCTGCACGCCCTTCTGCTCGACGGGCTTGCCGTCGACGACCTTCGGCTTGAACTTCCACTTGAGCGCGGCGGTGATCGCCGCCTGCTCGAACACGCCCGGCGGATTCGCCGAGACGATGCGCACGTTGCGCACGGTGCCGTCGGCATTGACGATGAACTCCATCGTCACCGTGCCCTCGATGCGATCGAGCGCCGCCTGACGCGGATACTGCGGCGAGATGCGCACCAGCGGGATGATGTCGGAATCACCACCGCCGATGCCGCCGCCGATGGCCCCGAGGAACGGTCCGCCGCCGATGCCGGGCGCGAGCCCGAGGTTCGGGATGTTGAACGGCGTCGGCGACTGCTGCACCTGCTCGGTCGCCACCTTCATCTGCGGCGGCGGTGGCGGGGTCTTGGGCGGCGGCGGTGGCGGCGGCTTGCGGCGCT
>DASRHK010000108.1:0-37657 GCA_035650495.1 Nevskiaceae bacterium
GCACAGCGAGAGGAAGCCGCGATAGTCCTTGGTCAGCTCCGCCTGGCCCGGCAGCGGCAGCTCGTGGCGCGAGCAGATCAGCGCCGTCGACGAGCGATGCTCCAGCCCGCCGTAACCGTTGCCGACCACGCGCGTCAGGAACAAGTACTCCGTGAGCTTCGGCTCCTGACCGAACAGCTCGCGCTGCTGATGACAGATGCGGGTGAGATCCCGCGCGACGCGCGCCTCGTCGACCTGATGCGTCCCGGCGAGCACCAGCGCATGCGGCACGCCGTCGACGTCGAAGTCGATGCGCGCGAAGTTGCCCATCTCGACCGGATGGTCGATCAGCTCTTCATAGCTCTCTGCGGCGAACCGGCCGAAGCCGAGCGCGTCGCGCCGCACGCCGGTGAGCGTGGTCGCGAGCTTCCAGTTGCGCAGATCGGGAGCCGTCGGACGTGCGATCTCGACTTCGCAGCGCGCGGTCTCGGCTCCGACCGCGCAATAGAACACCGACGTGCCGTTGAAGAAGCCGCGGCGCTGATCGAGGTACGCCTTGCGCACCGATTCGTCGAACGCGTAGACGCGGTAGTCGAGCGCGAGCTTGCCTTTGCACGGCGCGCAACGCAGCGAGCTCTTGTCGATCCGCTCGAACGCGATGGGCTTGCCGTCGCAGGTCGCCTTGAGATCGACGATGTGCTTGGCGAAGTCGCGCACGAGATAGCTGCCGCGGATCCATCCGGGCAGGCGGAAGACCTGTCCCGCGGGATTCGGGGCGTCGACTTCGCAGCGGACGTGGAACAGATGCGCGCCGGCGTCGCCGACGGCTAGGTGATAGCGGACCATGGGCCGCGATTTTATTAGAACGGGCAGAGCGCGCGGAATTCGTCGATCGTGTAGTGCATCGTCGCGGCGCCGACGGTGGCGTCGACCGACTGATCGCCGTTGAACACGACCGACGCGGACTGGCCGTTGCCGTTCGACAGGTCGAGCGCGCCGTCGCTGACCGCGCCGCTGTCCTTGTTCACGCGCAGATCGCGCGCGGTCGCGACCGTCGCCTTGCCGACGCCGCAGTCGCCGCTCAAGCGGAAGTCGCCCGATTCGTTGACGAGGTAATCGCCGCCGTCGATCTTCACGTCGAGGCGATCACCGTCCATGCCGTAGTTCATGCGCGGATCGTCGTCGAGATCGGATTCGGCGCCGACGAGGTTCGCGGTCGCCTGCACTTCCTGCAGATCCCCGTGGTAATCGATCTTCACTTGACCTTCCAGCGTGCCGAGCTCCAGCGAGCGCACGTCGTTCGCCGGATCGCGGTTCTCGGCAAGCAACGTCGTGTCGTTCTCTCCGAGCTGCGCGCGCGCGTTGCTCCACGGATAGCCCGGCGAGGTGATGTCGGCCGACCAGAAGCCGTCGAGATAGCGATCGCCGTCGAGGCACTGGTCGTAGCGCTCGCTGCGCGACGTGCTGCCGTTGTCGCTGGTCCTGGTGCCGCCGTCGGGACAGCTCTCGGTATCCGCTTTCGCGTGAGCGGCCTTGCCGGAGGCCAGCGTGTCGAGCGCGGATGCATAGAACAGCCGCGCGCCGATCGCGGCGCGGGCAGCGTCGTCGGGCGTGTCGAGCGGCAGCGGGCCGGTCGCATCGGAGAGATCGATGCTGCGGTCGAACGCGTACGGATCGCCGGCGAGCGGAGGCGCGGCGAGCTGCGGATCGGTGCTGGTGCCGCAACCCGCCAGCGGCAGCGCGGTCCAAGCAGCAATCGCCAATGTTCTGCGCGTCGCCATGATTTGCACTGCTCCCGGTCGGCCCCCAACCAGATTAAACTTTACGCCTGAATTTTGGGGGGAACACACCATGAAGCACTTCAGCCGCATCGCGGTGATCGCCGCGCTTTTGTCGTTTTCCGTCGTCGCCTCGGCGGCCGACAGCAAGGACAAGAAGGACGAGCAGATCTGCACGTACGAAGCGGTCGTCGGCAGCCACTTCCCGCGCAAGGTCTGCACCAGCGCTTCGCAGCGCGCCGAGGACCGCAAGAATTCCCAGGAGCGCTTCGGCCGCATCCAGGACTTCAACAATCGCGGCATGAGCCCGGGCGGCTCGCCGGGACGCTGAAGTCTCGCGGTTTCCGCGGGAACCGGGCGCATCCGGCCCGGGTCTGTAGGGCGGGAGCAACACATTCATCCGGCATTCAGTCCGGCCCGACTAAGCTCGGATCGCTCATTCGCTCACACGGAGTCCGAACATGCGTACAGGGAAAGGTTTTGTCGTCGTTGCGTTGAGTGCTGCGACGATCCTCGCTGCCTGTCAGAAGGCGGAGCAGGCGGCGCCATCGATCACCATCTCCGTCAGCCCGACGTCGGTGAAGGCCGGCGAGAGCGCCAACCTCACCTGGTCGGCGACCAACGCCACCGCTTGCACCGCGAGCGGCACCTGGAGCGGCACGCAGCCGTTGAGCGGCAGCCAGCAGGTGACGACCTCGTCCGCCGGTGCCAACGCCTACACGCTGATGTGCAACGGCCCGGGCGGCAGCGCGGCGAACACGGCCACGCTCGCGATCGCCGAGGCGCCGAAAGTCGCCGAGCATCGCGCCGAGCGTGCGGAGCTTGCGTCCGCCGAAGGCAGCAGCCGTCGCGCGCAGCAGCAGATCTGCCCGGATTGCGGCAAGGTCACGGCGATCACGCCGGTCAAGCAGAAGGGTGAGGCGAGCGGCATGGGCGCGGTCGGCGGCGCCGTCCTCGGCGCGATCATCGGCCATCAATTCGGCAGCGGCCGCGGCAACTCGGCGGCGACGGCCGGCGGCGCGATCGCCGGCGGCGTCGGCGGCTACGAAGCCGAGAAGGCGATCCGGTCGAAGACGGTCTACAAGGTGCAGGTCGCGATGGACGACGGCAGCACGCGCAACGTGACGCTGGCGACGCAGGAAGGATTGTTCATCGGCGCGAAGGTTCGCGTCGTGGGCAACGACGTCGAGCTGCGGGATTGATGCGGGTCGGCCTTGAAGGCCGACATCGGAACAGTCGCCCTGAAGGGCGACCCACAGAGGCCGGCGGAAGCGCCGGCCTCTTGCTGTTATACGCTTAACACCATGTCGCCCCAGCTCTACCTCGCGTCGCGCTCGCCGCGGCGCAGCCAGCTCCTTGCGCAATTGCATCTGCGCTTCGAGGTGCTGCCGGCCGACATCCCCGAATCGCCCGCCCCGGGACAGGATGCCGAGGCTTATGTGCGCGCGATGGCGCTCGGCAAGGCACAAGCTGCGCGAGGCAATGCCCGGGACGATCTGCCGGTGCTCGGTGCGGACACCGAAGTCGTGATCGACGGCGAAGTGCTCGGCAAGCCGGTCGATCGTGCGCACGGCATCGCCATGCTGCGTCGCCTTTCGGGCCGCCCGCACGAGGTGTTCAGCGCCGTGACCGTGCTGCGCGGCGATCGCTGCGAAAGCGAGCTGTCGATCACGCGCGTGATCTTCGGCGACGTCGGCGCGGCCGAGGCCGATGCGTACTGGTCGAGCGGCGAGCCCGCGGACAAGGCGGGCGGTTATGGCATCCAGGGCTTGGGCGCCGTGTTCGTCAAGCGGATCGAAGGCAGCTACAGCGGCGTGATGGGCTTGCCGCTCTTCGAGACGGCGCAGCTGCTCGCGCGCTTCGGCGTGAAGCCGCAATGACTCCACGATGAGCACGGAAATCCTCGTCAACATCGGCGCCCGCGAGACGCGCGTCGCTCTGGTCGAGGGCGGCGTCGTGCAGGAGATCTATCTGCAGCGCGCCTCGCGTCACGGCCTCGTCAGCAACATCTATAAAGGACTGGTCAAGCGCGTGCTGCCCGGCATGCAGGCTGCGTTCGTCGACATCGGCCTCGAGCGTACGGCATTTCTCCATGCGACCGACATGCTGTGCACGCCGCACATCGACAACGGTGCGCCGGTGCCGCGCGGCGACGCTCCGCCGATCGACCAGCTCCTGCGCGAGAACCAGGAAGTCCTGGTGCAGATCGTCAAGGACCCGCTCGGCAGCAAGGGCGCACGGCTGACGACGCTGCTGTCGATCCCGTCGCGCTATCTCGTGCTGCTGCCGTTCGATCGGCACGTCGGCGTGTCGGCGAAGATCGAGGACGAGACCGAGCGCGCTCGCCTGAAGGCCGTCGTCGACGCGCTGATGCAGCGGCTCGCGCCGCAATTCGGCGTGATCGTGCGCACCGCGGGCGAAGGCGCAGCCGAAGCGGCGATCGAGAACGATCTGCTGTTCCTGCTGAAGCTGTGGGATTCGATCAGCGAGAAGGCGCGCGCCGCGCGGCCCGGCCAGCTCGTGCACGGCGACCTGCCGCTGTCGATGCGCGTGCTGCGCGATCTGCTCGGCACCCAGGTCGAGCGCGTGCGCATCGACCACGGGCCCGAGTGCGCGCGCGTCGTCGAGTTCGCACGCGCCTTCGTGCCGGAGGCCGCCGATCGCATCGAGTACTACGACGCCAACGCGCCGATCTTCGACCTGTGCGGCGTCGAGGACGAGATCAATCGCGCGCTCGATCGCAAGGTCGAGCTCAAGTCCGGCGGCCATCTGATCATCGACCAGACCGAGGCGATGACCACGATCGACGTCAACACCGGCGCCTACACCGGCCATCGCAATCTCGAGGAGACCATCCTCAAGACCAATCTGGAGGCGACCCAGGCGATCACGCGTCAGCTGCGGCTGCGCAACCTTGGCGGCATCATCATCCTCGACTTCATCGACATGAAGAACGAGCTGCACAAGAGCCAGGTCTGGCGTGCGCTCGAGAAGGAATTGAAGCGCGACTCCGCGCGCACGCAGATTTACCCGTTCTCGCCGCTCGGGCTGGTGGAGATGACCCGCAAGCGCGTGCGCGAGTCGCTCGGTCACATCCTGTGCGAGCCGTGCGCGGCCTGTCAGGGACGCGGCACCGTGAAGACGCTGGAAACGGTTTGCCACGAGATCTTCCGCGAGGTGCAGCGCGCGGCGCGCCAGTTCGAGGCGCGCGAGTTCCGCGTGATCGCCGCGCCGCAGGTGATCTCGCGGCTGATGGAGGAGCAGTCGCAGGATCTCGCCGAGCTCGAGGAGCAGCTCAAGCGCCCGATCCGGCTGCAGGCGGAATCGCTGTACCTGCAGGACGGCTTCGACGTGGTTCCCATCTAGATGGAGCGCCGCCGCCGCCGCTGGTGGACGATCACCATCACGATGGTCTCGTCGCTGATCGTGATCGCCGCGCTGGTGAGCGGCGCGTTCCAGATCGCGGTGCGAGCGGTGCCCGGCTATCGCGACCAGCTCGCGCACCGGCTCGCCGAGCTGCTCGGACGACCGGTGTCCATCGGCGATCTGCGGCTCACCTGGCGCGGCTATTACCCGAGCCTCGACGTCGATCGCATCACGCTGATGCCCGGCGAGAATGCGCCCGACGCGATTTCCGCCGATCGGCTGCGCCTCGCGTTCAGCCTGCCGCGCCTGATCACGCGCGATCTGATGCCCACGCGCGTCGACCTGATCGGCGCCGAGCTCACCGTGAGCCGCGACGCCGACGGTCATCTGCACGTGAAAGGATTCCAGGCGAGCGCGAACGCACAGCCCGGCGCGCTGCTGGATCGGCTGCGCGAGATCTCGGCGCTGCGCCTGCAGAAGTGCGTGCTGAACTACAGCGACGAGCGCATCGGCGTCGCCGACTATCGCTTCGACATCGTGCGCGCCGAGCTCGATCAGACGAGCGATCACTTCGAGGCGGATCTCGAGCTCGACCTTCCCGCGAAGCTCGGTCAGGGTCTCTCTGTCCATGCCGATCTCGACGGTGATCTCGCGAAGCCCGAGACGTGGACCGGCCCGTGGGCCGCGTACCTGCGCGGATTGAGCGACGGTCCGCTGCTGCGGCCGTGGCTCGCGCAGGACGTTGCCGTCGAGATCGATCGCGCGCGGCTGCGCATGAAGGGGCAGATCGAGAAAGGCCGCGTTCCGCAGATGAGCGCGGAGTGGGAGTCGGGCACGGTCAACGCGCAGCGCGGCGACTTCCGTTATCACCTCAACTCGACCGCGGCGAAGGCGCAGATCGAGCTGCAGCCGGCCGGCTGGTCGGCGCACATCGAGCGCATGGACATCGACGGCGCCGGCGGGCCATGGCCGCAGACGCACGCCGATCTGCACCTGCAGCGTGCCGGCGAAACGGCCGACTTCGGCATGTCGTCGGATTTCCTGCGGCTCTCCGACGCCGCGCCGTGGCTTAACCTGCTCGCCACGACGGAAAAGCTCGCCGATCTGCACGGCGCGAGCGGCGACATCGCGTCCTTGCAGGCGCGCTGGCATCACGAAGCCGGACAGGACGATCGCTACAGCGTCGCCGCGAGCCTGAAGAACGTGCACGTTCCGGCGGACACGCGCAGCGCGGGTTTCGCGAATCTTTCCGGCGAGCTCTCCGCGAGCGAGCAGGGCGGACGGCTCACGCTCTCGCAAGTGCCGCTGTGGTTCGAGCTGCCGAAGGCGTTCCCGTCGCCAGGCCAATTCGACGCGCTCACCGCGCAGGTCACCTGGCAGCGCTCCGGCGACGACTGGACGGTGCGCGCGCCGGACTTCCAGTGGAAGCTCGCGGGCAGCGACGGTCGCGGCAGCTTGTCCGTGGTGATCCCCAAGGATGGCTCGCCGGCGATGGATCTCGACGCGCGTTTCTCGGTGCAGGATGCGGCGCGCTTCAAAGGCTTCATCCCGTTCAAGTGGGGACCGGGCCTGCACGACTGGCTCGATCGCGCGATCCAGACCGTGCACGTGCCGCAGGCGCAGCTGGTGATCAAGGGCCCGCTCGCGGACTTCCCGTTCCACAAGACCGACAATGGCACCTTCGCGCTCGACATCGACGTGACCGACGCGCAGGTCGAGTTCCATCCCGACTGGCCGCCGCTGGAGCGGCTCGGCGCGCATCTGAAATTCCATGGCAACTCGCTCGACATCTCGACCGACGGTGCCGCCATCCTCGGTGCGCGCGTCGGTCACGTCGAGGCGAAGTTCGCCGATTTCCACGACGCGCTCCTGGTGATCGACGGCGACGTCGGCGGCGACCTGTCGAAGCTGTATCGGCTGATCGAAGCGTCGCCGTTGCGCAAGACGCTCGCGGCGCTCGTGCAGCACACGCGCGGCGCCGGGCCGACCAGCGTCGATCTGCATCTGAAGATTCCGCTGCACGACGCGCAGAACACCATTTCCGCCGGCACCATCAAGCTCAAGGACGTGAGCCTCGAGTACCAGGCGCTGAAGGAGCCGATCCGCGGCATCACCGGCGAGAT
Organism: Nevskiaceae bacterium; assembly: GCA_035650495.1. Classification (GTDB taxonomy): domain Bacteria; phylum Pseudomonadota; class Gammaproteobacteria; order Nevskiales; family Nevskiaceae; genus DASRHK01. Next base: position 7,247 of record DASRHK010000108.1, read on the forward strand.
CCATTTTGGTCCCGACGGCGTCGCCGGCGAGTCGCTGATCGCGCAGTTCTACGAGCTGCCGATCCACGCGGCGGTGAAGGCGATCACGCCGCACCTGTCGCGCGTGCAGGCGCAGTTCCGCTATGCGCCGCGCGCGGATGGCACCGGCGTGTCGTCGCTGGTGCCCGACTGGATCCTGCCCAGCGTCACCGGCGAGAGCGCGTGGTCGGCGGAGCTCGACGTCGGCAGCGAGGCGACTGCTGCGTCGCTGCGCCTGTCGACCGACCTGCAAGGCGTCACCGTGAAATTACCGGCGCCGCTGGCGAAGCGTCCCGAAGAGATTGCGCAGCTGCAGCTCGGCTTCTCCGGCGACGACGCGATCCCGCTGCGCATCGGCGTGAACTACGTCGAGCGCTTCGCCGCCGATCTGCAGTTCGCCGGCAGCAAGGGCAACCTCTCGCTGACCAGCGGACTGCTGCGGCTCGGCCCCGGTCCCGCGGTCGCAACCGAGCCGGGCGTCGTGCTGGTCGGTCACACCGATCGCTTCGATCTCGGCGAATGGTCGGCGGCGCTCTCGAGCCCCGGCAAGAGCGATCGCGCGTCGATCCAGCTCAAGCGCGCCGAGCTCACCGTCGAGCATCCCATCGTCGCTGGCCAGACGCTGTTGCCGATCACGCTCAAGTACACCCCGCAAGCCGACGGCTGGCAGGCCGAGCTGCGCGGCGATGGCGCCGAGGGTCGGCTGTTCTGGCAGAACGCCGACGGCGGCGCGGTGAAGGCGCAGCTGCAGCATCTCGCGCTCAACCTGCACAACGGCGAAGAGCCGTCGACCAAGGCGCCGGAGACTCCGCCGACCGATCCGGCCAAGCTGCCGCTGCTCGATCTGGACTGCCTCGATCTCAAGGTCGGCGGCGTCGGCTTCGGGCACCTGCGCATGACCACCGAGCGCGTGCCCGGCGGTCAGCGCATCGCCCAGCTCAAGCTCGACTCGGGCGTGCTCGACCTCGACGGCAGCGGCCAGTGGTGGCGCCGCAACAACGCGTCCGGCGCGAATCTCTCGTTCCACCTCGCGAGCGAGCATCTCGGCGACGTCCTGCGCGGGCTCGATTACGCGCCGAACGTCACCGCCAAGGCCGCGAAGTTCGACGGCGATCTCCTGTGGGCTGCCAATCCGAAGGGCATCGAGCTTCCGCAGGCGCGCGGTCATCTGGCGATCGAGCTGCGCAACGGCAATCTCAAGGCGATCGAGCCCGGCGCCAGTGGGCGCGTGCTCGGGCTGCTCAACTTCTATGCGCTGCCCCGGCGGCTGACGCTCAATTTCCGCGACGTCGTCGGCCAGGGCCTCGCGTTCGACAAGATCACCGGCACGTTCGACGTCGGCGACGGCAATGCGGTCACCGACGATCTTGCGATCAACGGCCCGTCGCTCAAGATGGAGACGCGCGGACGCGTCGGGCTGATCGCGCGCGACTACGACCAGCGCATCTCGGTCTATCCGGACATGTCCTCCGGGGTGACGCTCGGCGCGCTGCTGCTCGGCGGCCCTGCGGTCGGCGCGCTCGCGCTGATCGCGCAGATGGTGCTCGACAAGCCGATCGAGCAGGCGACCCAGCTGACCTATCACTTGGGCGGCACCTGGGACAATCCCGAGATCAAGCGGGGTGACGGAAGCCCCGTCGACGAGTCCAAGATCAAGCGCCGCGCCGAGGCCGGCAAGCCGTGAGCGACATGATCGTTGCAGCTGTGCAGATGAATTCGGGCGACAGCGTGCAAGCCAACCTCGACGCGGCGGGCAAGCTGCTCGAGGAGGCGGTGCGGCAGAACGCGGCGCTCGCCGTGCTGCCGGAGAACTTCGCGTTCATGGGCGCGCACGATCGCGACAAGCTCGCGCACGCCGAGGACGACGGCCGCGGGCCGATCCAGGATTTCCTGCACGACATCGCGCGCAAGCTCAAGCTCTGGATCGTCGCGGGCACGATCCCGATCAAGGTCGCCGGCGACGCGGGCAAGGTCTACGCCGCGAGCCTGGTGATCGACGCGCACGGCGAGCGCCGCGCGCGCTACGACAAGATCCATCTGTTCGACGTCGACGTGCCCGGCGCCGGCGAAAAATATCGCGAGTCGTCGACCATCGCGCACGGCGAGCTCAAGAGCGTGGTCGTCGATTCGCCGGCCGGTCGGCTCGGGCTCACCGTCTGCTACGACCTGCGCTTCCCCGAACTTTATCGCCGGCTGGCTGCCGAACAAGCCCAGGTGATCTGCGTGCCGTCCGCGTTCACGCAGAAGACCGGCGAGGCGCATTGGGAAGTGCTGCTGCGGGCGCGCGCGATCGAGAACCAGTGCTACGTGATCGCGGCGGGCCAGGCCGGCCAGCATCCCGGCGGCCGGCGCACGTTCGGGCACAGCATGATCATCGGGCCGTGGGGCGAGGTACTCGCCGATCGCGCCGAGGCGCCGGGCATCGTCGTCGCGCGCATCGCGCCGGCACGGCTGGAAGAACTGCGGCAGACTTTCCCGGTGCTGTCGCATCGAAGACTGAGTTGACATGACTACCGCCGAAACCGCTTCACCGCTGCGCGCCTCCGAGCGCAACCTGCTCGAGCCCGCGTCGCTCGACGTCGACCGCGTCAACCGCGTGCTCTCGGGCTTGATGAAGCCCGGCATCGACGCGGCCGATCTGTATTTCCAGGGCACGCAGTTCGAGAGCTGGATGCTCGAGGACGGCATCATCAAGACCGGCAGTCACGACGCGGGACGCGGCGTCGGCGTGCGCGTCTGCTCCGGCGAGAAGTCCGGCTTCGCGTACTCCGACGAGATCTCGCTGCCGGCGCTCGAATCGTCGTCTCGCGCGGTGGCGGCGATTGCGCGGCAAGGTCAGCAAGCGCAGGTGCGAGCGTTCGAGTCGCCGCATCCGAATGCGCTCTATGCGCCGGTGAATCCGCTCGGCGGCTGGACCACAGAGGAGAAGCTGTCGATCCTGCGCCGCGTCGACGTCGCCGCGCGCGCGGCCGATCCGCGCGTCAAGCAGGTGATCGCGACGCTCGCGGGCAGCTTTGAGACCGTTCTCGTTGCCGCAGCCGACGGCACGCTCGCCGCCGATCTGCGTCCGCTCGTGCGCCTGTCGGTCAACGTGATCGCCGAGCACAACGGTCGCCGCGAGCAGGCGTCGTCGGGCGCCGGCGGTCGCGGCCCGTACGCGCGATTCTTCGATGGCGATGCCCCCGAGCGGCTCGCCAAGGAAGCGGTGCGGCAAGTCGGCGTCGCGCTCGAAGCCGATCCCGCGCCCGCTGGAAGCATGACGGTCGTGCTCGGGCCCGGCTGGCCCGGCGTGCTGCTGCACGAAGCAATCGGTCACGGGCTCGAAGGCGACTTCAATCGCAAAGGCACGTCCGCGTTCACCGGTCGCATCGGCGAGAAAGTCGCGAACGAGCTGTGCACCGTCGTGGACGATGGCACGCTGCCGAATCGACGCGGCTCATTGACGCTCGACGACGAAGGCACGCCGACACAGTGCACGACGCTCATCGAGAAAGGGATCCTGAAGGGCTACATCCAGGACAAGCTCAACGCGCGTCTGATGGGCGTGAAGCCGACCGGCAACGGGCGCCGCGAGAGCTACGCGCATCTGCCGATGCCGCGCATGACCAATACCTACATGCTGCCGGGGCCGCACGAGCGCGAGGAGATCATCGCTTCCGTGAAGCGCGGCCTCTACGCGGTGAATTTCGCCGGCGGCCAGGTCGACATCACCAGCGGCAACTTCGTGTTCTCCGCGAGCGAGGCGTATCTGATCGAGGACGGCAAGATCACGCGGCCGGTGAAAGGCGCGACGCTGATCGGCAACGGTCCCGAAGTGCTCAACCGCGTGACCATGGTCGGCAAGGATCTCGAGATCGACCCGGGCATCGGGGTCTGCGGCAAGGATGGGCAGAGCGTGCCCGTCGGCGTAGGGCAGCCGACGCTGAAGATCGAAGGGCTGACCGTCGGCGGCACGCAAAGCGCGTGAGCACTGCTTGATCGGGCTTCGCTTCGAGTCGCTCGTCGCCGCAAGTCCGCAGCAAGTCTGGTCGCGCGTGGCGACCATGCAGGGCGTCAACGCGGAGCTGATGCCAATCCTGCGCATGACCTATCCGCCGACGCTCTCCAGCCTCGACGCCGCGCCGCGCGAATTGCTCGGCAAGCTCGCGTTCAAATCGTGGGTGCTGCTGCTCGGTTGGCTTCCGGTCGATCGGCATTTCCTTTCGTTGACGTCCGTCACGACCGGTGAAGGATTCGACGAGCGCTCGTCGTCGTGGTCGAACCGCGTCTGGAACCATCGCCGCACCCTGACGCCGATCGACGGCGGCACGCACATCGTCGACGAGCTTTCCTTCGAGCCGCGCGTCGCGCTCGCCGCGCCGTTCCTGCGCTGGTTCATCACGACGGTCTTTACGCATCGTCATCGCGTCCTGCGGCGGCAGTTCCGGATGCTGCCGTGAAGAAGCCGCGGCTCTCGCAGCTGCGCATCATCGGCGGCGAGCATCGCAGCCGCATCGTGGAGTTCGACGGCGGCTCCGGCGTGCGGCCGACGCCGGACCGCGTGCGGCAAACCGTGTTCGACTGGCTCGCGCCGATCATCGAGGGCGCGCATTGCCTCGATCTCTTCGCCGGCAGCGGGGCGATGGGACTCGAAGCGCTCTCGCGCGGTGCGGGCTCGGTGACCTTGGTCGAAAGCGGCCGCAGGCAGATCGAGCTGATCGAGACCGCGCTCGTCATCCTGAAGGCTCAGACACGCGGCATCTTGCACGCCGGTGACGCTCTGCATTTCCTCGAGCAAACCGACCAACGCTTCGACGTCGTCTTCCTCGATCCGCCGTACGGCAGCGATCTGCTGGTCGAGGCGCTCGCGCGGCTGCCGCGCGTGCTGAAAACCGGGCATCGCATCTATCTCGAATGGCCGGCGAGCGGCAAGCCGGTGTTTCCCGCAAAGCTGCACCTCCTCAAGGAGAAGCAGGCCGGTCAGGTAAGCTACGGGCTCGCCACTTTCACCGAGTAGCCACATGCCCGTCGTCGCGGCGTATTCCGGCACCTTCGACCCGATCACGCTCGGTCACTACGACATCATCCAGCGCGCAGCCGCGATGTTCCCGCAGCTGATCGTCGCGGTCGGCGCCAACATCGCGAAGAATCCGCGCTTCGACATGGAAGAGCGCGTCAAGCTGATCGAGAAAGTGGTGGAGAAGCTGCCCAACGTGAAGGTCAAAGGCTTCGACGGCCTCGTCGTCGACTTCGCCAAGGACCACGGCGTCACCGTGCTGGTGCGCGGCGTGCGCACGGTCGGCGACGTCGATTACGAGAAGCAGATGGCGGTGATGAATCGCGATCTGTATCCGCGGCTCGACACCGTGATGCTCGCGCCGTCGCCGGAGTACGCGCATCTGTCCTCGTCGCTCGTGCGCGAGCTCACCGGGCTCGGCGCGCCGGTCGAGAAGCTGGTGCCGAAGCCGGTGATCCCGGTGCTGCTCGAGCGCTTCGGACGCCGTCGCCGCAAAAGCTGATCGCGCGCTGTCCAAGCGCACATGTCATGGCTTTGAAGATCACTTCCGAATGCATCAACTGCGACGTCTGCGAGCCGGTGTGCCCGAATCACGCGATCTCGCAGGGTCTCGAGATCTACGAGATCGACCCGGCGCTGTGCACCGAGTGCGTGGGGCATTTCGAGGAAGCGCAGTGCGTGAAGGTCTGCCCGGTGAACTGCATCCCGCTCGATCCGGCGCACGTCGAGACGCGTGAGGAATTGATGGCGAAGTACAAGAAGCTCGTGAGCATCGTGTCGTGAAAAAGAAGAACTGGATTCCCGCCTGCGCGGGAATGACGATGCTGTTCGTCGGCGCTGTTGCCGCCGCCGATCGCGTTCCCGGTTTTGCGGTCGCGTCCGCGCATCCCGCGGCGACCGCCGCCGGCATCGAGACCCTGCAAGCGGGCGGCAACGCGTTCGACGCGGCGGTGGCGATCTCCGCCGCAATCGCCGTGACTGAGCCGACCGGCTCCGGCATCGGCGGCGGCGGCTTCTGGCTGCTGCATCGCGCCGACGGCTTCGAGACGATGATCGACGGCCGCGAAGTCGCGCCCGCGAATGCCGAAGCGGACATGTATCTCGACGCCAGCGGCAAGGCGATCGAGGAGAAGTCGCGCGACGGCGCGCTCTCTGCTGCGATCCCGGGCGAGCCTGCGGCGCTCGAGCATCTGGCGCGCAAGTACGGAAAGCTGCCGCTCGGTCAATCCCTCGCGCCCGCGATCCGGCTCGCGCGCGAAGGCTTTCCGGTCGACCCGAAGCTCGCGAAGGCGATCGTCAATTTCGGCGGACGCTTTTCGCCAGCGGCCGAAGCGATCTTCGCGCCGAACCATACGCCGCTGGCGCAGGGCGCGACGCTCATCCAGACCGATCTCGGCGCGACCATCGAGCGCATCGCGCAATCGGGACATCAGGGCTTCTATCTCGGCGACTTCGGCAAGGCGCTCGTCGATGGCGTGCGCGCCGCGGGCGGCATCTGGACCGAAGAGGATCTGCGTCACTATCGCGTCGTCGAGCGCGTGCCCACCGTCGCGTGGTTCCGCGACTATCGCGTGACCAGCGCGCCGCCGCCGTCGGCGGGCGGCGTCGGGCTTTCGCAGATGCTGCAGATGCTGGAGATGCTCGGCTGGCCGGCCTCGACCGCCACGGCGTCGCGGCATCTCACCATCGAGGCGATGCGTCGCGCCTATCACGATCGCGCCGCGTATCTCGGCGATCCCGATCAGCTGCGCATGCCGATCGCGAAAATGACCTCGCGCACCTATCTGCGACAGCTCACCGAAGGCATCGATCGCGAGCACGCGACGCCGAGCAGCGCGCTCGAGCCGGCGCAAACCGGAACGGAAGGGAGCAACACGACGCACTTCTCGGTGATCGACGCGCAAGGCAATCGCGTCGCCGGCACGCTGTCGATCAACCTGCCGTTCGGCTCGGGCTTCATGGTGCCGGGCACCGGCGTGCTGCTGAACGACGAGATGGACGATTTCTCCGCGGCGCCGGGCGCGTCGAACGCGTACGGCCTCGTCGGCTCGCTGCCGAACGCGATCGCGCCGGGCAAGCGTCCGCTGTCGTCGATGTCGCCGACGTTCGTCGACGGCCCGCGCGGCGTCGCGATCCTCGGCACGCCCGGCGGCAGCCGCATCATCACCATGGTGCTGCTCGGCGTGCTCGGCTTCACCGAAGGCCTCGACGCGTCGCAGATCGCGACGCAGCCGCGCTACCACCATCAGTACTTGCCGGATCAGGTCGAGGTCGAGCCGCTCGCGTGGACCGAAGCCGAGCAGAAAGCGATGCTGGAGATGGGACACAACCTGAAGCTGCTCAAGCAGACCTACGGCAACATGCAGGTGGTGATCTGGCGGCGCGATCAGAACCGGCTCGAAGCGGCGGCCGATCCGCGCGCGGTCGGCGCTGCGCAGGTCGTGCCGCTCGACGCGGTCACGCCGTCGCCGGCAGGGAGTCGCTAAAGCTTCGGGTTCTTGAGCGCGGCGCGCATCGCGTCGGCGCCGATCACTTCCGCCATCCTGCGCGCCTCCGGTAGTACGCCGGTGCGCAGGTACTCGTGCAGGTGCTGCAGGTGCTGATCGATCGCGGCGAGATACGGATCGTCGCCGCCGAAGTGCACGGCCGCGTAGCGATGCACGCTCTCGAAGTAACCGTCGAGGCGCTCGCGCCGCAGCTTCTCGTGGAACGCGTGCGTCTTCCCGATGAGATCGTCGACGCTCGCGTAGATCGGCCTCGGGCCGGCGGGGCGCTGCGGGCCGAGCAGGCCGGCGATCTCCAGCTCCTTCGGCAGGAGATCGCGGCACTTCTCGATGTAGCAGCGATCGGCGAACTGCGACATGCAGTCCGCGGTGCCGAGCAGGAACCCGAGGATGCGATCGCGCCGGTCGTCGACGCGGATGCGATCGAGCTCGACTTCATAGCCGGTGAAGTGCACCAGCTGCGCGGCGAGTCCCGCTTCGGCCTCGAAGCCGATCGTCGGCAGGTATTCGCGCAGGAACTCCGCGCTGCGACGCACGTGCACCAGCGTGTACTCGGCGCCGTTCTTCGCGGTGTCGGCGGTGCGCCGGATGTAGCCCGCATCGTGGAACAGCGCGATGACGATCCCGAGCACGGCGCGTCGCGAGGAGAAGCCTTCGCCGGGCGGCGTGTCGCGCTGGAAGCCGTCGAGCAGGCGTGCCATCGCGAGCGCAGCGTCGAGGCTGTGCTGCGCGTCGTGATACCACGTGTCGACGCCGACGTAGCCCGGCAGCTCGCCCGCGTAGAGCTTGGTGAACGTCAGGAACGCGTGATGCAGCGGCGCGGTGTGCAGGTCGACGAAGCGCGCGCGCAGGATCGAGATGACCGCGTCGCGCACGGCGACCGGATCGGAGATCCGGATGCGCCCGGTCACGTCGAAGTGATTGAGCGGGCGCTCCTGCTCGGCGGCGGCCTTGGTCATGCGCCGATCATGTCCCAAGCTCGGCGACGACGGGCGCGTGATCCGATGGACGCTCCAGCCGCCGCGGCGCGGTGTCGACGTGCCACGACGCGCAGCGCTGCGCGAGCGGCTGCGAGAGCAGCACATGGTCGATGCGCAGGCCGAGATTGCGGCGGAATGCGCCCATGCGGTAATCCCACCAGGTGAAGCGGCCCGACGGGGCGACGAGCTTGTCGAAGCTGTCGGTGAGCCCGAGCTCGAGCAGTCCGCGGAACGCTGCGCGCTCGGCGTCGCTGCAGAGGATCTTGCCGGCCCAGTAGCCCGCGTCGTGCGTGTCCTCCGGCGTCGGCGCGATGTTGAAGTCGCCGGTGACCGCGACGGGCGCGCCACCGCCGAGCTCATCGGTCAGATAGTCCTTGAACGCGCCGAGCCAGCGTAACTTGTACTCGAACTTCGGCGACGCGACGCTCTGACCGTTGACCACATACGCGTTGACGACGCGCACGCCGTTCACCGTCGCCGCGATCACGCGCTTCTGCTGATCGTCGAACCCGCCCATGTCGCGCGACACGTCGGTGATCGGATGCCTGGCGATGATGCCGACGCCGTTGTAACTCTTCTGCCCGTTGCACACGGCGTGATAGCCGGCAGCTTCGAGCTCGGCGAACGGGAACTGCTCGTCCTGCAGCTTCAGCTCCTGCAAGCCGACGACGTCGGGCTCGACGAGCTTCAGCCAATCCAGCAGATGCGCGAGCCGCTGGCGCAGCGAGTTGACGTTCCACGTCGCGATTTTCATTCGGGCTCAACTGTCGCTTGATGCGGTCGGCTGTTCAAGTCCGGCGGGAGCGTACGCGGCCAGGGATGGCCGCGTCCGAGCTGAAGGAGCTTTGCAGGCGTCCCCCGGCGGGCTTGAACAGCCGGCCGCCTCTCAAGCAGCGCTGAGCCCGGAGTGTCGCAGCAGCGCGTCAACGTTCGGCTTGCGGCCACGGAACGCGATGAACAGTTCCATCGCCTCACGCGAACCGCCTTGCGCGAGAACCGTGTCGCGAAAGCGAAGACCGGTCTCGGCGGAGAAGTTCGATTCCTCGAACGCCGCAAACGCGTCGGACGAAAGTACTTCGGCCCACTTGTAGCTGTAGTAGCCCGCCGCGTAACCGCCCGCGAAGATGTGCGAGAACGAGTTCGGCATGCGATTCCACGACGGCGGCGTCATCACCGCGACGTCGCGACGCACGGCGTCGAGCGTTTCCTGCACGCGCGCGCCGCGGGCCGCGTCGTAATCGCGATGCAGAAGGAGATCGAACAGCGAGAACTCCAGCTGGCGCACGGTTGCGAGCCCGGTCTGGAACTGCCGATCGGCGCGCAGCTTCTCGATCATCGCGTCGGGCATCACTTCGCCGGTCTGCCAGTGCTTCGCGAAGAGCTTGAGGATCGCCGGCTCGTACGCCCAGTTCTCCATGAACTGGCTCGGCAGCTCGACCGCGTCCCACGCGACGCCGCGGATGCCAGCGACGCTGGCTTCGTCGACGCGCGTCAGCAGGTGATGCAGGCCGTGGCCGAATTCGTGGAACAGCGTCAGCACTTCGTCGTGATTGAGCAGCGCGGGCTGGCCACCGAGCGGCGGCGTGAAATTGCAGACCAGATACGCGGCAGGGATCTGCACGCCGCCTGCAAGCTTGCGACGCACGACGCACTCGTCCATCCACGCGCCGCCACGCTTGGTCGCCGGTCGCGCGTACGGATCGAGATAGAAGATGCCGAACGTCTCGCCGTCGCGGTACTTGAGGGCGTACGTGGTGACGTCGGCGTGCCAGGTCGGGATGCCGCCGACCGGCTCGATCTTCACGTCGTAGAGCCGCTCGACCAGATCGAACATGCCGCGCACCACCTGCGGGAACGGGAAGTAGGGGCGCAGCGCTTCGTCGGAGAGCCCGAGCTTGCGCTGGCGCAGTCGTTCCGAATAGAACGCCGTGTCCCAGACCTCCAGCTCGATGCCGTCCTCACGCGCGAGCGCGCGGAGCTCGTCGAGCTCGGCTTGCGCCCGCGGCTTGGCGCGGATCGCGAGATCGCGCAGGAACTTCTCGACCTCGTCCGGCGACTCGGCCATCTTGGTTGCGAGCGAGAGCTCCGCGAAATTCGAAAAGCCGAGCAGCTTCGCCTGCTCGTCGCGCAGCGCGAGGATCTCGCTCATCAGCGCAGTGTTGTCGAATTTCCTGTCGTGCGGGCCCTGCTCGGACGCGCGCGTTGCATACGCTTCGTACAGCTCGCGGCGCAAAGCGCGATTGGTCGACTTGGAGATGACTGCGTCGTAGCTCGGGAAGTCGAGCGTGAGCAGCCAGCCTTCGAGCCCTTTCGCGCGCGCTTTCTCACGCGCAGCCGACTTTGCGGCGTCGGTCATGCCGTCGAGCTCGCGCTCGTCGGTAACGTGCTTGCTCCAGGCCTGCACGCAATCCATCAGATGCTCTTCGAACTTCGCGTGCAGCTCGGACAGCCGCAGCGAGATCGCCTTGAAGCGCTCCTTGTCCTTCGCAGGCAAGGCAACGCCGGCGAGCCGGAAATCGCGCAGCGCATCGGTGACGACTTTCTTGCGCGCAGGCGAGAAGCTCGCGAAGGCCGGGCTGTCGTGGATCGACTGGTACGCGCGATAGAGCGCTTCGTTCTGCGACAGCTCGACGCCGTATTCGGTGACTTTCGGCAACCCCGCGTTGTACGCCGCACGCCATTCCGGCGTGCTCCACACGGAGAACAGGTGCGCGGTCGGGCCCCATACGCGCGAGATCCGATCGCCGGTGTCCTCGAGGGGCTCGATCAGTGTTTCCCAGCTGTGGGACTCGCGCTTGAGCAGCTCGGCGAGCTCGCTGCGGTTCTGCGCCAGGACCTTGTCGAGCTCGGCCTGGGCCTCGGTGGGATTGAAGCGGTCGAAGGCGGGGAGCTGGGACAGCATGGCGGTTGGGGTCGGGCTAGGGCGCGAATTCGGGGGCCGGGATTAGACCATAGGGTTTCCCAAAAATGGGGCCGGCCGCGGCCGCTTTCAAAGCCGGCTCGGGCAAGTCCCTGACCCTGTGCGAAACTTCCCGGCCATGTCCTATGACTTATTGGTGATCGGCGGCGGCAGCGGTGGGATTGCGGCTGCCCGGCGCGCCGCCAAGCACGGCGCGCGGGTCGCGCTCGTGGAGTCCGGCCGGCTCGGCGGCACCTGCGTCAACGTAGGCTGCGTGCCGAAGAAAATCATGTGGCACGCGTCGCAGATTGCCGAGTCGCTGCAGGAGGCCGCCGCCTATGGCTTCGGCCGCGCCGACGCAGTGACGCACGACTGGCACACCTTGCGCTCGAACCGCGACGCCTATGTCGAGTGGCTCAACGGCATCTATCGACGCAACCTGCTCGCGAGCGGCGCGGAGCTGATCGAAGGCCATGCGCAATTTGCGGGCCCGCGCGAGGTCGTGGCCGGCGAGCGCACGCTGTCCGCGAAGCACATCCTGATCGCCACCGGCGGACGGCCGTTCCATCCGAAGTGCGAGGGCGCCGACCTCGGCATCGACTCCGACGGCTTCTTCGCGCTCGACCGGCGGCCCGAGTCGGTGATCGTCGCCGGCAGCGGCTACATCGCAGTCGAGCTTGCCGGCATGCTGCGCGCGCTGGGCGCGAAGGTCACGCTGATCGCGCGCGGCAAGCGCCTGCTTCGCACGTTCGACGCGATGCTGTCGACGCATCTGGAAGGCGAGATGCGCGCACAGGACATCGAGCTCGTGCTCGACGAGCCGATCGATTCATTGCGCCGCGATGGCGCGCACGTCACCGCCAAGCTCGCATCGGGCAGCACGCGCACCGCCGACGCGCTGATCTGGGCGGTCGGGCGCACGCCGAACATCGAATCGCTCGCGCTCGATCGCGCCGGCGTCGCGACCGACGAGCTCGGCGCGATCCGCGTCGATGCGTTCCAGAACACCAGCGCGGCGAACGTTTATGCCGTCGGCGATGTCACTGGGCGGATGATGCTGACACCGGTCGCGATCGCGGCGGCGCGACGGCTCGCCGATCGGCTGTTCGGCGGCCAGCCGGAGCGCAAGCTCGACTACGAGATGATCCCGACCGTGGTGTTCAGCCATCCGACCATCGGTACGGTCGGACTGACCGAAGCGCAGGCGCGCGAGAAGTTCGGCGACGCCGTGAAAGTGTACGAGTCGCGATTCAAGGCGCTGTATTATGGAATTCAGCATCGCAAGGTGGGCAGCGCGATGAAGCTCGTGTGCGTCGGCGCCGACGAGCGGATCGTCGGGTTGCACACGATCGGCATGGGCTCCGACGAGATGCTGCAGGGATTCGCGGTCGCGCTGCGCATGGGCGCGACCAAGAGGGACTTCGACGACACCGTGGCCATCCATCCGACCAGCGCGGAAGAGATGGTCACCATGAACTGATGAACGCACTTCGCTTCTTCCTGATCGGCTTTGCCGCGGTGCTGCTCGCCGCTTGCGAGCCCAACGAATTCGCCAACCGGCTCGATCGCGATCTCGGCAACGACGTCGCGAAGAACATCATCTTCGACGACGCGACGGGCCTGAAGCTCGACGTCTACACGCCGCACGCCGCGCGCAACGCTCCGACGATCGTGTTCTGGGCCGGCGGGCGCTGGACCACGGGCACCAAGGACGAGTACGCCTTCGTCGGGCAGCGACTCGCCTCCGAGAGTTTCGTCGTCGTCATCGCCGATTACCGCAAGTATCCGAAGGTGCGCTTCCCGGCGTTCGTCGAGGATGCTGCGAAGGCAGTGAAGTGGGTGAAGAGCAACATCGCGAAGTACGGCGGATCGCCCGACAAGCTGTTCGTGATGGGCCACTCCGCCGGCGCGCACATCGCCGCGATGCTCGCGATCGATCCCGAGTTCCTGAAGGCCGTCGGCATCGACAACCTGAAACTGTCCGGCATGATCGGGCTCGCCGGGCCGTACGACTTCATGCCGACCACCGATCCGCAGCTGCGCGACGTGTTCTACCCGCCGGAGAACTTCGAGCAGTCGCAGCCGACGTTCTTCGTCGACGGCCGCAATCCGCCGCTGCTCCTGATCCACGGCCAGGACGACGAGGACGTGTGGGTGAAGAACACGCGCAACCTCGCCGACGCCGTGCGCAACGCGGGCGGCCCGGTGGAGACGCTGATCTACGACAAGCTCTCGCATTCGTGCGCGGTGGCGGTCCTGTCGACCTCGTCGATCACGTGCGGCCATCCGCAACCCGATCCGCTGCGTGAGATCGTGCGCTTCGTGCGCGCGCAGGCGAAGACGACGGCGCAATGAATAACGCAGTGCGCGTGGTCGAAGTCGGACCGCGCGACGGCCTGCAGAACGAATCGCGCACGATCCCGGTTGCGCTGCGCGTCGCGCTGATCGACAAGCTCGCCGATGCGGGCTTGCGCACGATCGAGGCGGGCAGCTTCGTTTCTCCGAAATGGGTCCCGCAGATGGCGGACACCGATCAGGTGCTCGCGGCACTGCGCCGCCGCGACGGTGTGTCCTATCCCGTTCTGGTGCCGAACACGCAAGGATTGAATGCTGCGCTCGCTGCCGGAGCGCGCGAGATCGCGGTGTTCACCGCGGCGTCGGACGCGTTCAACCTGCGCAACATCAACGCGACGGTGAGCGAATCGCTGCAGCGCCTTGCGCCCGTCGTGCTCGCCGCGATCGGCGCGGGCGTGCGTGTTCGCGCGTACGTGTCGACCGTCCTCGGTTGTCCGTATCAAGGCGAGGTCGCGATCGGCGAAGTGGTGCGTGTCGCGCGTGCGCTGATCGACATGGGCTGCTACGAGATCTCGCTCGGCGACACCATCGGCGTCGGCACGCCGCGCAAGGCGCTCGCGGTTTGGCACGCGTGCGCGGCCGAGATCGCGCCAGGCAAGCTCGCAGTGCACTTCCACAACACCTACGGCCAGGCGCTTGCCAACACCTATGCGTGCCTCGAAGCCGGCTGCCGCGTCGTCGACGCGAGCGTCGCCGGACTCGGCGGCTGCCCGTACGCCGACGGCGCGAGCGGCAACCTCGCGACCGAGGATCTCGTCTACATGCTCCACGGCGTCGGCATGCAGACGGGCGTCGACCTGGAGAAGCTCACCGACGTCGCGCGCTGGATCAATCGCGAGCTCGAGCGCGCGCCGACCAGCAAGCTCGCGCGCGTGCGCAAGACCGAGCCCGCGTGAAGCCGGCGCCGATCTGGAAGCCGCGCAAGCTGCAGCGCGCCGCCAGCAACCTGTCGGCGTATGCGAGCTGGCTCGACGATACCGGCGTGCTCCCCAACGACGGCGAGAATTACGAGCTCTTGTGGCGCTGGTCGATCGAAAATCGCGCCGCGTTCTGGAAGTCGATCTGGCAGTACTGCGACATCCACGCGTCCAAAGAGCCGAAGGACATCCTCGTCGACGACGCGATGCCTGGCGCGAAGTGGTTCGTCGGCGCGCGCTTCAACTTCGCGGAGAACCTGCTGCGCCTGCACGATCAGAGCCCGGCGCTGGTCGCGTGCGACGAGCGTGGCCGCCGCCGCAACATCTCGCACGCCGAGCTGAACATGCGCGTAGCGCGCCTCGCAGCCGCCTTGCGTCGCGACGGCATCAAGCCTGGCGATCGCATCGCTGCCTTCCTGCCGAATTGCGCCGAAGCGGTGATCGGCATGCTGGCAGCCACGAGCATGGGCGCGATCTGGTCGTCGTGCTCGCCGGACTTCGGCGCCAAGGCGGTGATCGATCGCTTCGGGCAGATCGAGCCGAAGATCCTCATCGCCTGCGACGGCTATCTGTACGCGGGGAAGGCGATCGACACGCGCGATCGCGTGCGCGAGATCCGCGCGGCGCTGCCGACCGTGCGTCATCTGCTGATCGTTCCATTCCTCAATGAGCAGCCCGATCTCGCGCCGCTCAAAGGCAAGGGCGCGACGCTGTTCGACGACTTCGCGACCGACGGCGAGATGCAATTCGTGCAGCTGCCGTTCGAGCACCCGCTCTACATCCTGTACTCGTCGGGCACGACCGGCGTGCCGAAGTGCATCGTGCACAGCGTTGGCGGCACGCTGCTGCAGCACCTGAAGGAGCACGTCCTGCATTGCGACGTGAAGCCGGGCGATCGGCTGTTCTTCTTCACCACCTGCGGCTGGATGATGTGGAACTGGCTCGCGTCGGGACTCGCGGCTGGCGCGGTGCTCGTGCTCTACGACGGGTCGCCGATGCATCCGTCCCCGGCCGTTCTCTGGGAGATCGCCGAGCGCGAGAAGCTCACGCACTTCGGCACGAGCCCGAAATACCTCGCGTCGCTGCAGCAGTCGGGCTATCGCGTGAAGGACCATTCCAAGCTCGACAAGCTGCGTGCGATCCTGTCGACCGGCTCGCCGCTCGCGCCGGAGCAGTTCGATTTCGTCTACGACGCGGTGAAGCGCGATCAGCGGCTGTCGTCGATCTCGGGCGGCACGGACATCGTCTCGTGCTTCGCGCTCGGCAATCCGTGGGACCCGATCGTGCGCGGCGAATTGCAGTGCCGCGGGCTCGGCATGGCCGTCGACGCGTTCGACGCGCAGGGCAGGCCCGTCCGCGGCGAGCCCGGTGAGCTCGTGTGCACCAAGGCGTTCCCCTCGATGCCGATCGGATTCTGGAACGACGGCGACGGCAAGAAGTATCGCGCCGCGTACTTCGAAAGATTCCCGGGCGTCTGGCATCACGGCGACTGGTGCGAGATCACCGAGCGCGGCACCGTGATCATCCAGGGCCGCTCGGACGCGACGCTCAATCCCGGCGGCGTGCGCATCGGCACCGCGGAGATCTATCGCGTGGTCGAGGCGGTGCCCGAGATCGTGGAGTCGGTGGCCGTCGGCTTCCGCCACGACAACGACGAGCGCGTGATCCTGTTCGTGCGGCTGCGCGACGGCGAGCGCTTCACCGAATCACTCGAGCAGAAGCTGAAAAGCGCGATCCGGGCGCAGCTGTCGCCGCGCCACGTGCCGTCGAAGGTCTTGCCTTGTCCGGAAGTGCCGCGCACCATGAGCGGCAAGGTGACCGAGATCGCGGTGCGCGAGCTGATCCACGGCCGTGCGGTGAGCAACGCCGACGCGCTCGCGAATCCGCAGTCACTCGACTATTTCAGGGGCATCACCCGCGAGGAGTTGCTTTAAAGCAGATGACACGCAAGCTCGTTTTGCTTCGCCACGGCGAGAGCCAGTGGAACCTCGACAACAAGTTCACCGGCTGGGTGGACGTCGATCTTACGGACAAGGGCCGCAAGCAGGCGGAAGAGGCCGGCAAGCTGATGCGCGAGGCCGGGCTGATGTTCGACGTCGCGCATACGTCCGTTCTGATCCGCGCGATCCACACTCTGCAGGTTGCGCTCGACGCGATGAATCAGGCGTGGATCCCGGTGCACAAGCACTGGCGCCTGAACGAGCGCCATTACGGCGCGCTGCAGGGGCTCGACAAGGCGGAGACGACGGCGAAGTACGGCGAAGCGCAGGTGAAGATCTGGCGCCGCTCGTACGACATCCCGCCTCCGGCGATGGATGCGAACGCGGGCGGCCATCCGAAATACGATCGGCGCTATTCGCGTCTCGATGAGAACGCGCTGCCCGCGACGGAGTCGCTGAAGACGACGCTCGATCGCGTCATGCCGTACTGGAACGACATGATCGCGCCGCAGCTCAAGATCGGTCAGGTCGTGCTGGTCGCCGCGCATGGCAATTCGCTGCGCGCGCTGCACAAGTACCTCAACAAGGTTTCCGATCACGACATCGTCGAGTTCAACATCCCGACCGGTGTGCCGATGGCGTTCGAGCTGCACGACGATCTGTCGGTGAAGTCGTGGCGCTGGCTCGGCGATCCGGAAGCGATCAAGCGCGCGGCCGAAGCGGTGGCGAATCAGGCGAAGGCGGCTGCGAAGGTCTAGATCAGCGCTCGCTTCTCGAGCCACCGCTTCGCATCCTCCGCATCGCGCTCGAACCACGCGCGTGCCGAGCCGAGGATGAAGTTGTAGCCCCACGCGTCCATGTCGGCGAACAGCGCGTCGCGCGAGTAGCCGGCGATGCGATCGGCGAGCACGACCTGCAGATAGCAGACCGCGACTTCCTCGACGTCGTCGCCGCCCGCGTTGGTGTGCAGCGAGGCGCGACGCTCGGCGTCCATGCAAATGAAGTGACACGCTTCGTGCAGGGCGGAATGTAACGGAGTGTCAGGTCGCACGAAGAGCCGATTGCCGACGAGGCCCGCTTCCGGCGCGCCCCAATAGCTGCCGGGAATCTCATCGCCGCGTCCAAGCTCAACCACTTGCAGGCCGAGGCCGCCGAAGAGTGCGCGCAGCGGCTCGACGAAGCCCTCGCATGAGGTCACCCGGGGCTCGGGACCCGTTGCGATATAGTTGCTTGCACTGGGGAGTTCAGGGGATTCCATGCATACGTATCTTAAGGCCGCGACATGCGCGCTCGTCGTTTTCCTCGCTTCGTGCGGAGGCGGCAGCAGCCTGCCGCAGCCGGGTGGCGGCGGTGGCGGCGACACGGGCGGCAATAACGGTGGCAACAACGGCGGCGGCGACGTCGGTCCGGTCGGGCCGAAGGGCGACAACATCTTCATGGAGATCGTGCCGCCGGGCTCCAATGGGAATTCCGCGGGCGGCATCGGCGGTCCTTCGCCGCTCCCCGTGCTCTCGTATCCTCCGAACTATCGCGATCAGCTCGATATGTACGGGAACCTCTCGTACGCGAAGGCCGGCCTGAAGGGCGAGCCCTGCAATCCGCCGAAGTCGATCAGCGAGCATCAGGCCGCGTCCGATCAGGCGTGCAACTACTTCAAGTCCGCCGGCTTCGCGCCGCCGGATACGCCGGTGTCGACGACCTCGCTCACCTATAAGGGCAAGACGGTCACCATCGCGCGCGACGGTTGGGGCGTTCCCTACATCGACGGCGCCGATCGCGCTTCTGCCGAATACGGCATGGGCTACGCCGCCGCGCAGGATCGTCTCTGGCTGTTCGATCTGTTGCGCTACGTCGGACGCGGTCGCGCGTCGGAGATCCTCGGCCCGGTGTCGACGACGTTCGATCTCGATCTGCAGTTCGGCGGCGCCGGCGGCTACAGCGAAGACGAGCTCACCGACCTCGTCAACGCAGCGGTGCAGAAAATCCGCGCGAACCAGACGCCGGGTCAGTTCAACCTCGGCGATCTGTTCCTGAACGACGTGCAGAGCTTCGTCGACGGCATGAATGCGTGGGTGGCGTTCCTGCAGACGCCGGCGGGAATCCTTTCGCTCAAGCGCCCGCCGGAATACGCGACGCTCGGATTGCAGCTGCCTTCGCCCACCGTGATCCCGTCGCGGCCGTTCACGGTCGAGGACATCGTCGCCAATGCTGTGCTGATCCAGGCGCAGTTCGGCCGCGGCGGTGGTGGCGAGGCGAGCAACGTCGCGCTGCTGCAGGCGCTGGATTCCAGCATCGGCCCGAATACGACGATCCTGCCCAAAGCCGCGTGCGAGATGTGGCGCGATCTGCGTCACGCCAACGATCCCGAGCGCGCCAACACGCTGGAAGCGACGTTCACGACGCAGTCGCCCTCGACGGTCAGCGACGATTGCACGAGCTATCAGCTGCCGCCGGGCGCGGCGATCTGGGATGCGGGCTCGCTGCAAGGGCGCCCGTTCCTCGCGACGTCGGGAGATCTGCTCGCGCTGCCGCTCGCCGGCAATGCGTTCTCCGGCTTGCTCGGCGTGCCGCCAATCCCGTTCCCGTCGTCGCCGCCGATCGGCAAGAACGAGGAGATCCCGATCCCGTTCAAGAACGCCGGCGAGCGCACGATCATGGCTTCGTCGGCCGATCCGACCGAAGCGATGCACGACGCGCTCAACAAGCTCGGCCTGCCGAAGACGTCGTCGAACTGGATCGGCGTCAATCGCGATCAGACCAAGGACGGCCATCCGATCATCGTCGCGGGTCCGCAGACCGGCTACTTCGCGCCGCAGCTCTTGTGGGAAGCCTCCGTCGTTTCGCACGGCGGCACGCCGTACGACATCAAGGCGCATGGCATCACGACGGTCAATCTTCCGTACATCGTCATCGGCCACGGCGCGGACTTCGGCTGGAGCGCGACCTCGGCCGAATCCGACCTGATCGACACGCGCGTCTCGCGCATGTGCAACACCGACGGCACGCCGGCATCGCGCGAGGACGCCGATCACGACGGCTTCCCCGACGCCGACGGCTACATCTTCAAGGGCCAGTGCGTGAAGTTCTACAAGCGCATCGACCAGTGGGTCGCCAATCCGACGCCGGCGTCGATCGCGCTCGGCTGTGCCGGCGGTCCGGGTCCGGATTGCCATCTCGTCGGTGAGCTGGTCACGCGCTACATCCTGCGCACGCACTACGGTCCGGTCACCGCGACCGCGACGGTGAACGGCGAGCCGGTGGCGATCTCCGAGCAGCGCAGCACGTTCTTCGGTGACGTCGACACCACCGCGCCGTTCGCGCTGTTGACGACGACCGGCATGAAGATGAACGCCGACAAGTTCAAGCAGCTGTTCACCAGCATGACCAGCACGTTCAACTGGATCTATGCGGACAGCCATGATCTCGCCTACATGCAGTCGGGCCTGTATCCGATCCGCGCAGCGGGCGCGCCGGCGGAGCTCCCGGTTTGGGGCGACGGCCGCTTCGAGTGGGCCGCCGATCAGAGCCTGCCGTCGAACTTCTTCACGCTCTACGGCGGCGACGGCAACAACGGCGCGAAGAGCTTCCCGAGCCGTGCGATCCCGGCGGCAGTGGGCGATCCGCTGCAGGGCTACTTCGAGTGGCCGGGTTATCTGCCGAAGGATTCGCACATCAACACCACGAATCCTTCGCTCGGCTATCTCGCGAACTGGAACAACGCCGGCGCGCCGGGCTGGTGGGCCGCCGACAGCAACGGCACGTTCGGCGCGACGCATCGGCAGCGCATGCTCGCGGGACGCCTGCAGGCGTTCAAGGACAGCGGCCGCAAGCACGACATCGGCACGATGATCGAAGTGATGGCCGACGCCGCGTACACCGATCTGCGTGGACAAGCCGTGCTCGGGCTGCTGCTCGACGTGCTGCGCACGCAGACGACCGATCCGGGCCGGCCGCACGTGACCACGATGGCGCAGCTCAACCAGGTCATCGACATGATGGACGCGTGGCGCCAGTCGGGATCGATGGATTGGATCAACGGCCCGCTCGTCTCGGATCCCAATGCGGCGGCGCGTAAAGGCTTCGGCTCGTTCCGCCGCGATCGCGATGGCGACGGTGTCTACGACATGCGCGCGCAGGTCGTGCTGATGGACGCGTGGTATCCGCATCTGATCGACAAGATGCTGCCGCAGCTCGTCGCCATCGAGGCGCAGGGCGTGGGCGTGCTGCAAGGCCGCTACGACGCACCGCGTGGCCAGGGCTCGGCGTACCAGGAAGGCTGGTTCGAGCACATGAAGCGCGTGCTCGAGACGGTGCTGCCGACCGATCCGCTGGTGCCGGCGAATCACACCGACTACAAGCAGATCAAGTGCGCCGACGGCACGCTGATCGGCTGCCGCGCCGCGATCCTCGACGCGCTCGATCTCGCGCTCGGCGATCTCGGCGGCTTGTCGAACCAGGCGAACTGGGACGGCTCGCAGCTCACCTATCAGAAGGGTAGCGGCTGCGGCAACGTCGAAGCGTGCGACTCGGTCGTGCACACCTCGTTCGCGCTGATCCCGGTGCCCGATATGCCCTGGCTCAATCGCCCGACCTTCCAGCAGGCCACCCAGGTCCGGCAGGATCGCGACGGCAATCCGTAGCGCATCGGCTCAATGAAAAAGGGGCGCCCGAGGGCGCCCCTTCTTTTTTGCCTCCCGCGTTGCTTCAGCCACCGGCGCTGCAGATCTCCGCAAGCTGCGCCGCGGTGTAGGTCTGGCCGACGCCGTTGACCGTGACGGTCTGGCTGCCGTCCTGGTTGAACACGACGTTCGCCTCACTGCCGTCCGGCGACGTGAGGTTGAGCTCGCCGCCGGTGATCTGCGACGTATCCGACTGCGAGACCGTGAGCGGATCGACGGTCTCGACGGTGACGTCACCCGAGCCGCAATTGTTGGCTGCGCTGTTGTCGGTGACCACCAGACGGCCGTCGAGCGACAGTGAATCGGTCTGTTGATCACCGTTGTCGGTGAGCGAAACGAGGAAGTTGTAGAAGTCGCCGAGGATGTCGACGCCCGGGCTGTTGACGACGTGCGCCGAGAACGGCGTGTTCGCCTGGCCGAGCGTGATGTCTTCGTCATTGTCGTTGCACGCCTGCGCGGTCTGCGCATCGTCGGTGCACTTCAGGACGAACTGACCGTTCAGCGTCGTCGTGGTGTTCGAGTCATCCGTATTCTCGCAATCGCTGAACATGAAGGTGCCATCGCCGGCAAACGTCGTGCTGTCGTCGCTCGTGGAGTCGAAAGTGCCGCCGCCCGGGCAAGGGAAGGTGGCCTTCGCGTTGCGCGCGGCCTTGGCCGACGGAGTCGTGCCGCTCACCTGATTGAACAGGTTGGCGATCGTCGCCGCGATCTGCGCGCCGTCCGCCGGCGTGTCGAAGGTCTTCGCGGTGCTCGCCGCGACCGTCAGCACGAAGGTCTTGGTCGTGGTGTGCGTGCCGTCGCTGACGTTATAGGTGATGGTCGACGTTCCGGTCTGGCCCGACGCGGGCGTGATGGTGAGCGTGCGGCTGGCGCCGCTGCCGCCGACGACGATGTTGGCGTTGGGCACCAGCGTGGTGTTGGAAGAGCTCGCGGTGACGGTGAGCGCCGACACGCTGGTGTCCGCGTCGCCGACGGTGAAGGGGATCGCGGACGTCGCCGTGTCCTGGTTGGTGGACTGGGCGGCGATCTGCGTGGAAGTCGGGGCGGCGCCGGTATCGTTGTTGTCGTCATTGCCGCCGCATGCGGCGATGAACGCGCAGCAGAGCGCATACGCGAGCCAACGGGATTTTGCAGCCATCATTGAAGCCTCCTGGTCGACGTGAGGTAACACCAATTAAGTACTGTGCCGGCAGCGCGAGCGACAATTCGGTACGCTGCCGAACTTTGTTTTGGACAGCGGACCTAAACTTTCGTCATGAGAGCAGCATGAGAATCGGCATCGACCTCGGCGGCACCAAGATCGAAGGCATCGTCATGGGCCCCGGATCCCGGATCCTGCACCGCAGCCGCGTGCCGACCCCGCAGGGTAGCTACGAGGAGACGCTGCGCGCAATCGCGGGACTGGTCGGCGAGCTCGAGGGCGTGGCCGGCCAGTCGCGGCTGCGCGTGGGCATCGGCCATCCGGGCTGCATCTCCCCCGCGACCGGCCTGCTGAAGGGCTCGAACTCGGTGTGGCTCAACGGCCAGCCGATCCGCCAGGACCTGGAGAAGCGGCTCGGTCGCGAAGTGCGCATGGCCAACGACGCCAACTGCCTCGTGGTCTCCGAGCAGGCCGACGGCGCCGCCAAGGGCGCGGGCAACGTGTTCGGCGTGATCCTCGGCACCGGCGTCGGCGGCGGCGCGGTGATCGACGGCAAGCTCGTCGTCGGCGCCAACGCAATCGCGGGCGAGTGGGGCCACAACCCGATGCCCTGGCCGCGCCCGGAATGGGACGAGGTGCCGGGCCCGAAAGGCTGGGACGGCCGCTACGGCTCGATCGAGGCGTACTGCTCCGGTCCCGGGATCGCCGAGGACCACGCGCGCGTGACCGGCGAGAAGAAGACCTCGGAGGAGGTCGTGTCGGCGGCGGATGCGGGCGATGAGAAAGCCAATGCGACGCTCGCACGTATGGAGGACCGCCTCGCGCGGGCGCTGTCGACCATCATCAACGTGATCGATCCCGACGTGATCGTCGCCGGCGGCGGCGTGTCGCGGATCGCGCGCATCTACAAGAACGTACCGGCGCTGTGGGATCAGTGGGTGTTCTCCGATCGCGTCGACACGAAGTTCGTGCCGGCGATCCACGGCGACTCGAGCGGCGTGCGCGGCGCGGCGTGGCTGTGGCCTGAATAGTGGCGACGCTCGTCGCACTGATCGGCTTGCCCGGCGCCGGCAAGTCCGAGCTGGCGCGGGCGATCGCGGCGGAGAAGGATTGGCCAATCGTCGATCGCGACGCTTTCCCGCGCCCGACGTTCGACGATGCCGGCAAAGCCGAAGCGACCGACGCCGCATTCACCGCGTTGCGCGAAGCGCTCCTGCAAGGCCGCAGCTGCATTCTCGACGGCATGACGCTGTCGTCGGCGCAGCAGCGTGCGCGTGTGCGCGAGATCGCGCGCGAGTGCGCGGCGCAGACGGTCTTGATCTGGCTCGATTGCCCCGTCGACGTCGCCATCGCTCGCGTCGCCGCCCAAGCGGATCATCCATCGCGCGATCGGAGCGCGGCGCTGGTGCGGGAGGTGGCGGTGCGATTCACGCAGCCTGAGCGCGACGTGCTGCGGCTCGATGCGCGGCGCGCGACCAGAGATCTGCTGCCGCTGGTCCTGCGGCTGCTCTAGAGGAAGCCGAGGATTGCTTTCGCCGTCTCCTCGGGCGCGTCGAAGTTCAGCATGTGACCCGCGCCAGCGATCTCTGCTTCCTGCATGTTGCGGAAGCAGGCACGCCGCATGGCCTTCTCATCCTTGCTGATCGCCTTCGCGAAGACCGATTTCTCGGCGTCGACGAACAGCGTCTCCGCGGTGATCTCCCGCCAGATCGCAGCCGATTCCGCCGCCTTGTAGAGACCGGGCCCGCTCATGCGATGCATCGGATCGGCGCACAGGCCGATGCGCCCGTCCGGCTCGAGCCGTCCCCAGCCGCGCGCCACCCAGAGCGAGCGCGCGTTCGACAGCTGCGGATGCTTCTTGCGGATGCGCTCTGCGAGCTCCTCGAACGACGCGTAGTACTTCTGCTTCGGCGGATCGAGGACTTCGTTGAGCCACTTGCGGCCACGCTTCGGCGCGATCTCCGCGGGCATGTCGGGAAGGAACAAGCCATCGAGGATGACGAGCTTGGCGACGCGCTCCGGCCGGAATCCCGCGTAGAGGCTCGCGATCTGCGCGCCCATGCTGTGACCGACCAGCCGCAGCGGCTCGTCGCGGGCGATCTGCTGCACGATGCCGTCGAGGTCGGCGACGTAGTCGGGGAACCAGTAATCGACGTTGGTCCACTGCGTCTCGCCGAAGCCGCGCATGTCGGGCGCGATCACGTGGAATTTCGCCCCGAGCGCGGCCCCGACTTCGACCCAGGTCGCCGAGCAGTCGAGGAATCCGTGCAGCAGAAATACTTTCGGCGCCCCGGCCGCGCCGAAGTGGCGCAGGTGATAACGCAGTCCGCGGACCTGCAGGAATTCGCTGCGCACGGCGCCGACGGGGGCGGAGAGGTCGTTCATGGATCGAGTATAGGAGATACTGGCGCGGCTCTTGCTGCAGGTATCGGAACTGTGGGATTTCCCGGCGGGCATCGATGAGCATCCACGCGGCACTCAAGCACGAGACGCTGTACGACTACGACCGGCGCGTCGGCCTGTCGCCGCAGATCATCCGCCTGCGGCCGGCGCCGCATTCGCGTACGCCAGTCCTTTCGTATTCGCTGAAGATCGAGCCGCAGCCGCATTTCCTCAACTGGCAGCAGGATCCGTTCGGCAACTGGCAGGCGCGCGTCGTGTTTCCCGAAGCCGTGAAGCACTTCCACGTCACCGTCGATCTGGTCGCCGACATCTCCGTCTACAACCCGTTCGACTTCTTCGTCGAGCCCGATGCCGAGAAATTCCCCTTCGCGTATGAGAAGACGCTCGCCGAAGAGCTGAAGCCGTATTTCCGGCGCGACGAGGCCGGGCCGCTGCTCGCGAAGCTGCTCGACTCGCTTCCACGCGCCGCGGACAACACGGTCAACTTCCTCGTCGATCTCAATCAGCGTCTGCAGCGCGAGATCCGCTATCTGATCCGCATGGAGCCGGGCGTGCAGACGCCCGAGGAAACGCTGCGCAACGCCTCGGGATCGTGCCGCGACACCGGCTGGCTGCTCGTGCAGTTGCTGCGACACCTCGGTCTCGCGTCGCGCTTCGTCTCGGGCTATCTGATCCAGTTGAAGCCCGACGTGAAGTCGCTCGACGGGCCGTCGGGCACCGATTACGACTTCACCGATCTGCACGCGTGGTGTGAAGTGTTCATCCCCGGCGCCGGCTGGATCGGGCTCGATCCGACCTCGGGCCTGCTCGCCGGCGAAGGGCACATCCCGCTGTGCGCGACGCCCGAGCCGCAGTCGGCTGCGCCGATCACCGGCGCGGTCGACAAGTGCGAAGTCACCTTCGCACATCACATGAAAGTCACGCGCATCTTCGAGACGCCGCGCGTGACCTACCCATACTCCGACGACGAGTGGAAGCTGGTCGACAAGCTCGGCGAGAAGATCGACGCGCAGCTGGGCGCGAGCGACATGCGTCTCACGATGGGCGGCGAGCCGACCTTCGTCTCGATCGACGACTTCCAGTCCGACGAATGGAACACGGCCGCGGTTGGTCCGACCAAGCAGCAGCTCGCGCTGCGACTGATCCAGCGATTGCGCGATCGCTTCGCGCCGAAAGGGTTGATCACCTACGGGCAGGGCAAGTGGTATCCCGGCGAGTCGCTGCCGCGCTGGGCGTATTCGCTCTACTGGCGCGGCGACGGCAAGCCGCTGTGGAATCTCGGCGCGCCGCAGCCTTCGCGCGAGCCAATCACGACGACCGTCGCGCAACGATTCCTGTGCGGGATTGCCGAGCGCCTCGCGATCGATCCGGACTACGTGCTGCCGGCGTACGAGGATCCGTTCCACTATCTGCACAAGGAGCGCCAGCTTCCGTACAACGTCACGCCGCTCGATTCGAAATTGAAGGACGTCGAAGAGCGCGCGCGGCTGTCGGCCGTGTTCGAGCGCGGGCTCGACGCGCCGAAAGGCTTCGTGCTGCCGATCCAGCGCTGGCAGGCGCGCGCATGGATCAGCGAGCGCTGGACCACGCGGCAAGGGAAGCTGTTCCTGATCCCTGGCGACTCGCCGGTGGGATTGCGCTTGCCGCTCGAGTCGCTGCCATGGGTTCCGGGCGTGTCGTATCCGCACGTGTTCGAGCAGGATCCGAGCTTGCAGTCCCGGGAGCTGCCGCAGCAGTCGCAGCTCGAGAGGCCGGCGCACATGGCGCGCCCTGCGACGATTCCGGCGGCGGTAAGGACCGCGATGGCCGTCGAAGTGCGCGAAGGCTTCGTCAACGTTTTCCTGCCGCCGGTGTCGAGCACCGAGGACTATCTCGAGCTCGTCGCGGCGATCGAAGACGTCGCGCGCGAGACGCGGGCGCCGGTGCGCATCGAAGGCTACGCGCCGCCGCAAGATCTCCGTGTGAATCTGATCAAGGTCACGCCGGATCCGGGCGTGATCGAAGTGAACATCCATCCGGCGCGCTCGTGGAGCGATCTGCGCGACAACACCAACGCGCTGTACGAAGAGGCGCGGCAGTCGCGCCTGGGCACCGAGAAATTCCTGATCGACGGCCGTAGCGTCGGCACCGGCGGCGGCAATCACGTCGTGGTCGGCGGCATCGTGCCGGGCGACTCGCCGTTCCTGCGGCGGCCCGATCTGCTCGGCTCGCTGATCCGCTATTGGCAGAACCATCCGTCGCTGTCGTACCTGTTCTCCGGGCTGTTCATCGGCCCGACGTCGCAGCACCCGCGCGTCGACGAGGCGCGCGACACGCAGCTCTACGAGCTGGAGATCGCGCTGTCGCAGTTGCCGGTGAAGGGCGCGCCCAATGTGCAGCCCTGGCTCGTCGATCGCGTGCTGCGGCACCTGATGACCGACCTCACCGGCAACACGCATCGCAGCGAGCTGTGCATCGACAAGCTGTTCTCGCCGGATTCGGCGACCGGCCGGCTCGGGCTCGTCGAGTTCCGCTGCTTCGAGATGCCGCCGCACGCGCGCATGAGCCTTGCGCAGCAGCTCGTCCTGCGCGCGATGCTCGCGTGGTTCTGGGAGCAGCCGTACACGCGCAAGCTCGTGAACTTCGGCACCCAGCTGCACGATCGCTACATGCTGCCGCACTTCGTCTGGCAGGACTTCTGCGAAGTGCTCGACGATCTGCGCTCTGCGGGCTACGCGTTCAAGCGCGAGTGGTTCGGCTCGCACTTCGAGTTCCGCTTCCCGCGCCACGGCGCGATCAACTTCCAGGGGACCGAGCTCGAGCTGCGCCATGCGCTCGAGCCGTGGCCGGTGCTCGGCGAAGAGCCCGGCGCCGGCGGCACTGCGCGCTTCGTCGACTCGTCGCTCGAGCGGGTGCAGCTCACCGCGCGGCATCTGAACGGCAAGCGTTATCTCGTCGCGTGCAACGGCCGCCGCCTCCCGCTCGCGAGCACCGGCACCGAAGGCGAGTTCGTCGCCGGTGTGCGTTTCCGCGCGTGGCAGCCGGCTTCGTGCCTGCATCCGACGATCGGCGTGCACACGCCGCTCTGGTTCGATCTCTACGACACCTGGAATCAGCGCGCCGTTGCCGGCTTCACCTATCACGTCGCGCATCCGGCCGGTCGCAACTACGAGACGTTCCCGGTCAACGCGTACGAGGCCGAGTCGCGACGCCTGTCGCGCTTCGAGCCGCGTGGGCACACGCCCGGCTACTACTCACCGCCCGAGGAGCGGCCGAATATGGATTTCCCACTGACGCTGGACCTGCGGCGCTTGGCGGGATGAGATAATCGCGCCATGACGTATTGCGTAGCGATCAAGGTCAACGAGGGACTGGTGTTCGCCGGCGACACGCGCACCAGCGCGGGCGTCGACGACGTGCGCACCTACAACAAGCTGCACGTGTTCGAGTTCCCCGGCGAGCGCGTCTTCGTGCTGCTCTCCGCCGGCAATCTCGCGACCACGCAGGCCGTGCTCGCCAACATCAACCGCGATCTCAACAACCCGGCCGCGACGACGAGCCTGCGTAACGTGATGCACATGTACGACGCGGCCGAATATCTCGGGGCGCTGTCGGTGCGATCGCAGCGCGAGACCGCCGCCAACATGCAGCCCTCGAGCGTCGACCTGCGCGCGACGCTGATCCTCGGCGGCCAGATCAAGGGCGAAGAGCCGTCGCTCTATCTCATCTATCCCGAGGGCAATTGCATCTCGTCGTCGCCGGACACGCCGTATCTGCAGATCGGCGAGCTCAAGTACGGCAAGCCGATCCTCGACCGCATCATCCGCCCGTACGTGTCGCTGGAAGATGGCGCGCGCTGCGCGCTGGTGTCGATGGACTCGACGATGAAGTCGAATCTCTCGGTCGGCCCGCCGATCGACCTGGTGATCGTCCCGACCGGTGCGCTGAAAGTCACGCGCCGCATGCGGCTCGACTTCGACACGCCGATGTTCGCGCAGATCCGCGAAGGCTGGGGCCGCGAGCTCGTGCGCGCGTTCCGCAACCTGCCGCGGTTCGATTGGGAAGTGCAGCAGGAGATGACGTTCCAGCAGGCCGCGTCGCAGCAGCAGACGCAAAGCTAGAACTGGATTCCCGCCTACGCGGGAATGACGATTCCCCTAGAGCTTGAACCACGCCGCGCGCATCGCGTCGTGCAGGTCGCCCAATCCGATCTGGATCTCGTCGATCAGCCGGTGCAGGCCGGCGTCGGTCGCGAGCAGGCCTTCGACGTCCGCGTCCTGCACCAGCGCGCGCGTGCGCTCGATCGAGCGCTCGATCTTCCGGTTCGGCGGCAGGTTGGGCAGCGTCGACGCGATGGTGTTGAGGCAGAACACCACGCTGCGCGGGAACTGCCGGTTCTGCAGCAGGAAGCGCAGCACGGACGGTCCGCTCACGCGGATGCGCACGTGGCGCCGATACATCTGATACGCGGTGAGCGAGCGCAGCACGCTCATCCACCAGATGTTGAGGAACGGCGCCAGCTGGTCGCCGCTGCCGGCACGGATCATGGTGGTCGAGCGCACCTCGATGATGCGCGTGGTCATGTCCGCCTGCTCGATATTGGTGCCGATGCGCAGGAAGTGGAAGCCCACCTCGCGGCTCATGTTCGACACGATCATCCCGTAGATCAGCAGCGCGCTCTCGATCACCTCGGTGAGGAAATCCTGGCGGCGCGCGCGCGACGTGACGCGATCGCCTTTCTCCTGGACGAACAGGTAAAGATCGTTGAGCTTCTCCCAGATCTCGCGCGGCATGATGTCGCGCGAGGTGCGCAGGATCTCGCGCGCGAAGTGCAGCGACGAGAAGATCGATCCGGGATTGTTCTGGTCGAGCACCAGGAAGCGCACGACGTTGGCCTCGGTCGCGTCGGGATAGAGCTTGGCGTAGGTCTCCTTCGCGCCGACGATCTCGATCAGCGGTCCCCAGCCGAACGTCGCGTGCTTGGGCAGGTCGAGCAGCAGGCTCGCGTTGACCATGATCAGCCGCGCGGTGTTCTCCGCGCGCTGCAGGTAGCGCCCGAACCAGTAGAGGTTGTCGGCGACGCGCGAGAGCATTTACGCGACAGCCTTCTGTGATTGCGATTGCGACTGTGTCGCCTCCGGCTCGGCGTCGAGGTCGACGATCCACGTGTCCTTGCTGCCGCCGCCCTGCGAGCTGTTGACCACGAGCGAGCCTTTCACCAGCGCGACGCGCGTGAGCCCGCCCATGGTCACGTAGGGCGCGTCCTTGCGCGAGAGGATGAACGGTCGCAGGTCGAGATGGCGCGGCTCGACGCCGCCGTCGACGAGTGTCGGCCCGGTCGAGAGCGCGAGGGTGGGCTGCGCCATGTAGTTGCGCGGATTCGCCTTGATCAGCTCCTTGAATTTCTCGCGCTCCTTCTCGCTGGCGCGCGGGCCAATCAGCATGCCGTAGCCGCCGGACTCGTTCGCCGGCTTCACGACGAGCTGGTCGAGATGCGTGAGCACGTGACGCCGCTGCTTGTCGTCCATGCACAGGAAGGAGGGCACGTTCGGCAGGATCGCGTCCTCGCCGAGGTAGTACTTGATCATCTGCGGCACGAA
>DASRHK010000109.1:0-14393 GCA_035650495.1 Nevskiaceae bacterium
CAGCTGCGCCCGCGCCTTGCGATCCTGCAGCTCCAGCGCCAGCTCGCGCAGGGCAAGCTCGACTTGCCGACGTTCCAGTCGATGGTGCTGTCGTCGCGCATCTTCTCCGCGGAGCTCGCGCGCGACGACATCGTCAACAACATCTGCGCGCTGGGCACGGTGCTGACGACCAGCGGCCCGGTCGACGTCAGCGGCGCGTGCGAGGTGCTCGCGAGCTGGGATCTCGCCGACAACGTCGACTCGGTGGGCGGCCACATCTGGCGCGAGTTCTGGCGCAACGCGCTCGGCAGCGGCCTGCCGCTGATCGGCTATCCCGCCGGCTTCTGGCTGACGCCGTTCGACGCAGGCGATCCGATCAACACGCCGCGCGGCATCAACTGGCTGTTGCCGACGGTTCAGGCCGCGCTCGGCGACGCGGTGAATACGGTGAACGATTCAGGCTTCGCGCTGGACGCGCCGTTCGGCACCATCCAGCATCCGTGCTGCATCGACAGCTCGATCCCGATCTTCGGCGGCGAGGATTTCGAGGGCGCGTTCACCGTCGTCGACGGCACCAACGTGCTCGACAGCGATGGCTATCGCGTGCCGTACGGCAACAGCTACATCCAGACCGTGACCTGGGACCCGGACGGCAACGGCGGCTACACGCCGCATGCGGAAGGCTTCATCACCTACTCCGAATCGACCGATCCCGCGAACCCGCACTTCTCCGATTACACGCGCGCGTACTCGGCGAAGCAGTGGCACCGCTTCCCGTTCACCGATCCGGAGATCGAAGCGGACAAGATCGATCAGGTGCGGCTGACCCAATAGAATCCAGGAAATGAACTTCCCAGCTCTTCGCGCCTCCGGCGCGATCGTAATCGCGCTCAGCCTCAGTCACTGCGCGATGTTCTCCGGCCCCAGCATGGAGGGCTACGTCCGCAAGGTGCCGATCGGCTCGATCTCCGCGAAGCTGCTGCCGGCGGGCGGCAGGCAGCTCATCGTGATCGGACAGCACGCAGACTCGGCGGATCACGAGCCCGGCGATCTCGGGCCTCCCGGCGGCGTGATGATGTACACGGCGCTCGGCCCGGACAGGGCCGCCGCCCTCGCGCAGGATCTGCAGCCCGGCTCGGGATCCGCGCCGGCGCGCTATCCGCAGAGCGCGATCCAGATCGGGCTCTATGTCGTCAACCGGCTCGGCGACATCCTCAAGGGTACGCAGGATCAATACATCGACGATCTCATCCACGTGCTCGCGCAGAGCGGCCGGCCCATCTACCTGCGCTTCGGCTACGAGTTCGACGGCGAGTGGAATCACTATTCGCCTGCGGAGTACCGCAGCGCGTGGCGCTACTTCCGCCAGCACATCGCCGCCGCCGGCGCGACCAACATCGCGATGGTCTGGCACTCCGCCGCCAACTGCGGCGGCACCTACCAGGGCCAGCTCGTCGAGCAGTGGTATGCCGGCGACGATCAGGTCGACTGGATCGGCATCTCGTGGTTCGCCGGCGAGTCGTGCAACTACAGCCGCGCGCGCTACCTGGTCGACTTCGCGCGCCTGCACCACAAGCCGCTGATGATCGCCGAGTCGACGCCCAAGGGCTACGACCTCGCGCAGCTGCAGTTCAGCTGGAACGGCCGGCGCTTCGATTCCCGAAGCGCGGGCAAGATCTGGAGCCAGTGGTTCGAGCCGTACTTCGATTTCATCAAGACCAATGCCGACGTCGTGCGCGCGGTCTGCTACATCAACGACGACTGGCAGGCCGGCGTGCAGCAGCCGCGCTTCTATTGGGGCAACTCGTATCTCGATGCGAATCCGACCATCGCGCGCCACTGGAAGAGCGAGATGAACGACCGGCGCTGGCTGCGCGGCGGCCCCGACCTCATGCGGCAGCTGTCGGTGCGATGAGCCGGGATTACATCCCCGCGCTCGGATACCGCTGGCTCACCCCGGCCTACGACGCTGCCGTCGCGCTCACCACGCGCGAGCGCACGTTCAAGCGCGCGCTGATCGAGCAGGCGAAGCTGCAAGCCCAGGAGCGCGTGCTAGACCTCGCCTGCGGCACGGCGACGCTGACGATCATGGCCAAGCGCGACGAGCCCACCGCCGAGCTCACCGGCATCGA
This sequence comes from Nevskiaceae bacterium, assembly GCA_035650495.1. Classification (GTDB taxonomy): domain Bacteria; phylum Pseudomonadota; class Gammaproteobacteria; order Nevskiales; family Nevskiaceae; genus DASRHK01. The sequence goes on from DASRHK010000109.1 coordinate 2,112, forward strand.
CGGTGACCCGCAGATGCTGAAGCGCGCGTGCCGCAAGGCGGATCAGGCCGGACTGCGCATCCGCTTCGACCGCGGCATGTCCGATCAGCTGCCGTACGCCGACGGCGCCTTCGACAAGGTCATCTCGAGCCTGTTCTTCCACCATCTGCAGCGCGACGGCAAGCTCGCGACGCTCACCGAAGTGCGGCGCGTGCTGAAAGAACGCGGCACGCTGCACGTCGCCGATTGGGGCAAGGCCGCGAATCCGCTGATGCGCGCGGCGTTCCTCGGCATCCAGCTGCTCGACGGTTTCCCCAACACGTCCGACAACGTCGCCGGGCGCCTGCCCGACTTCATGCGCGAAGCCGGATTCAGCCGCGTCGAAGAGACGCGCCGCTTCTCCACCGTCTTCGGAACGCTGTCGCTCTACCGAGCAGCATAGCCAGCAGCGTCGCGAGCGGCATCGCACCACCGAAGCGCGTGCTGTCGCTCGGCGGCGCGGTCGTCGGCACGTCGACCGGCGGACCATCCTTGAAGACGTAGGTCCAGACACCGCGGCCGAACGTCGCTGCGAACAGCGTGTCGGATTTGCCCGGCTGCAAGCGAAGGTAATTCACCTGCACATTCGGCAGCCCGTTTCCGAGCGGCGCCCAGGTCGTGCCGTTGGTGTCGCTGGAGATGAACGCGCCGACGTCGGTGCCAATGATGAGCTGATCGCCGCGCAGCACGATCGTGTGCACGCGCGTCGGCGGCAGGTTGCCACTGATGTCGGTGAAGTGCTCGCCGGCGTCCGTCGACTTGAACACGCTGCCCATGCCGATGTCGGTGTTCGCGTCCTCGTGCGATCCGGGCGGCCGGATGTTCGCCATATAGCCGGTGAGCGTGACGTAGACGGTGCGCGGATCGTTGTAGTCGATCTCCATGCCGGCGATGAAGCGCTGATCGAGCCCCTGCGCGGCTGCAAAATGCCAGCCGTCGCTCGTGCCCTTCTTCGGCGGCTTGTCGCCGCCGACGTTGGTGGCGATGCCGTTGCGGAACACCGTCGTGTCGGCCGTGTATCCGCAATCGCCGCAGAAGCCGGCGTAGATCGCATCGCCCTGCACGTCCATCACCGTCGTCGTGCGCGTCGCGCCGGTGTCGGGATTCGTGCCGGTGTCGAACACCTGGATCCACGTGTCGCTCGTCACGGTCTGCGCGTTGAGCGTCTCGTAGATCTGTCCCGCCGCCGTGACCATGTGCTGCCCGTCGAGCGGATCCATCGAGAACCAGTTGGCGAAGTTCACGCGGCGATACGGCGGCGCGATGCCGGTGGACGAGACGCCGCGATCCGTGGTGCGGACCAATCCGCCGTTCTGCGATTCGGTGTAGCCGATGTCGCTGTTGTCGGGATCGGCCTCCGCGAAGAAACCGTCGGCGCCGAAGTCCTCGATGATCTGGCGCGAGTCGGGCTCGATGTGGCCGGAACCGTTGTCCTGCAAGCCCCACCACACCGTGCCGTCCTTCGCCACGCCGACGCCGTAGGGCAGCAGCGCGTAGAAGCCGTCGTTGGCGTCGGTGCCCCAGCCGGCCTGGGTCATCTCCTCGTTCGCGCCGACGCATTGCTTGAACACGCCGCCATCGTTGCCGGCGATGAGACACACGCCGCCGTCGTTGGTCGGAATGTAGATGCCGACGTGCTGATCGGGATGCGTGCTCGAGGTGACGAGTCCCGAGTACGCGCCGATCACGAGGAAATCCTGAGGCCCTTGCTGCGCGATGCCATCGAGCGGCACCGGCGTCGGCGACGTGATGTTCTGGAACACTTCCTCGAGGCCGAACGTCATGCGCGTCGGAATGCCGGTGACCGGCATCTGGCGCGTGGGATCGATCGCGACCCATTCGTTGTACCAGGCCTGCACGCCGGCGAGCAGGCCGAGCGAGCCCGGCGTCGCGGCGATCTCGGTCGCATCGGCCATGCGATACCAGCTGCTGCCGAAATCCGGCGACGCGTAGATGCCGCCGACCGCGGTCGTCACGCCCGGGTTGAAGCGTGGGATCACGTCGCCGGGCAGCTCGTACGGGCTGTAACCCTGGTTGAAGCGCACGGTGTCTTGCACCAACGCATAAACGTAGTTGTGATCCTGGTCCGGGCCCATCGCGTTGCCCATCTCGGTGCGGCCGAAACGATCCTGCGGAAGCATGCCGATCGGGCTGTTCACGTCGACCGCATAGACGTCGAGCGCCGTGAACGTTCCCGGCTCGCCGGTCTCGGATCGATACAGTCCGTTGCTCTCGGCTTCGTGTCCGTCCGTTCCCCAGAACGGCTTGTTGCCGCCGCGCCAGCCGAGCGCGGCGATCACCGGGCAACCATGCTCGCTGCACGTTTCATTCGTCACGCCGCCGGGCGCCTTCACGATCACGTCCGTCGCGATGTTGGTGAACTGGCATGCGCTCGAGACGTCTTCGACGCCGCTGCAATCGGTATCGCCGTTGTGGGTGGGCAAGCGCACGTTGACGAAGCTGCGGCCCGCGTCGTCGGAGCGGAACAGCCCTTTGGTCGACGCGATGTAGACGATCTGCGGATTGGCGAGATCGGCGCGCGCGTTGTAGACCTGCGCGCCGTCGGGGAAGCCGGCGGATTGATGCCAATGCGCGCCCAGGTCGGCCGTCCAGAACGCGCCGAGTCCGGGGGTTCCGGTGTTGCCCATCACCGATTCGCCGCCGGCGCAGATCAGCGTGCCGCCACCCGCCGGAGTCCAGATCACGCCGCCGTTGCTCTGCGTCGGCAAGCTGTCGCTGACCGACACCCAATGATCCGCGAGCGTTGCCGGATCGCCGTTCACCGCTTCGCTCATCCAGATGCCGCCGGTGCCGACCGCGGCGAACAGGCGCTGGCCTTGCGGGTCGTACGCGAAGTTGTCGACGCGCGCGCTGCAGAACTGGCCGCCGCCGCAATTCAGCGAGCCGATCCCGTACGGCGCCCAGTCACCGTTCGCGCCGGCGACCTGCGCCTTGAGCGGAGCCATCGCACTCTTCTGCGCGATCGCGCGACGCAGCGTGCCATCGGGAACGCGGCCCGCTCTCGTGAAGTAAGCGTCGTGCGCGGCCATCAACTCGGCGGCCGGCCTTGGGCCTTCGCGCTCGATCTCGCGCACGGCCGGCGCGTGATGGCTGAGGAATCCGATGAATGCGGCCGACGCGATCGTCGCCGCTGCGATGGAATGCTTGCCCATGCCGAATGGCTTCCCTGTCGACGCCCCCCGCGTCAGGCCAGAACTTTAAACCCGATCGGGCTCACCCGCCGCCAATCTTCACCAGCGTGCGGCCCTGCACGGCGCCGGCGATGAACTCGCCACAGACTTTCTGCAGATCGTCGAGGCCCACCTCGCGCGCGACGATCTGGTCGAGATGCCGCGGCTTCCAGTCGGTCGACAGATGCTTCCACAGATCCTCGCGCCACGGCCGCGGGCATTCCACCGAATGGATGCCGAGCAGCGACACGCCGCGCAGGATGAACGGCATCACGGTCGTCGCGAGCTCGAACCCTTGCGCGAGACCGATCGACGCGATGTTGCCCCACGGCTTCGTCGTGCGCGTGAGCCACGCGAGCGTCTCGCCGCCCAGGTTGTCGACCGCGCCGCCCCACGTTGCCGACTCGAGCGGCTTCTTGCCCATCTCGAGCGACTGGCGCGACACGATCTGATCCGCCCCGAGCGATTTCAGATACGCATCGGCCGCGCCGGCCTTGCCAGTGATCGCGTGCACCGTGAATCCCGCACGCTTGAAGAGATCGATCGCGATCGAGCCGACGCCGCCGGTCGGACCGGTCACCGCGATCGGTCCCAGGTCGGGCGCCTGATGATTCTCGAGCATGCGACGCAACGCGAGCGCCGCGGTGAATCCCGCCGTGCCGATCGCCATCGCTTCGCGCATCGACAACCCGGTCGGCAGCGCGACCACGGCATCGGCAGGAACGCGTGCCATCTCCGCAAAGCCGCCGTCGAGCGCTTCGCCGATGTTGCAGCCGGTGACGAGCACCTTCTCGCCCTTCTTGTATTTCGCGCTCGTGCTCGATTCCACGACGCCGGCGAGGTCGATGCCGGCGACCTTCGGGAAGCCCTTCATGATGCGGCCCTTGCCGGTGACGGCGAGCGCATCCTTGTAGTTGATGCCCGACCACGCGACGCGGATCACGACGTCGCCAGCCGAGAGCGCGTCGACGGAGATCTGCTCGAGCTTCGACTGCGTCGCCTTCTCGACCTGATGCACGCGCAGCGCTTTGAAAGTGGTCATCCGCGTTGTCCGGCAGAATAGAAGGCCGCAATTGTAGCCAGTCCATGCAGTACACCAAGAACCCGCCGCTGCTCGAGCCCGATCTGCTGCGCGATCCGCGCAAGCAGTTCGAGCGCTGGCTCGCCGACGCGATGGCGGCGAGGATGAAGGAGCCGACCGCGATGACACTCGCGACGGTCGACGCGCGCGGGCGTCCGCATGCGCGCGTGGTCCTGTTCAAGGGGTTCCGCGACGGCGGCTTCTCGTTCTTCACCAGTTACGCGTCGGCGAAGGGCAGCGAGCTCGCCGCGACCGAGCGCGCGGCGCTCGTGTTCTGGTGGGACAAGCTCGAGCGCTCCGTGCGCATCGAAGGTCGCGTGAAGAAGCTGTCGCGCGCAGAGGCGCTCGCCTACTTCCGCACGCGCCCGCGCGGGTCGCAGCTCGGCGCGCTGGTATCGCGGCAATCGCGCGCGGTGCGCTCACGCGCGGAACTCGATGCGCGCTACCGCAAGCTCGAGAAGGAGCTCGAAGGCCGCGCGATCCCGCTGCCGGCGACCTGGGGCGGATACACGCTGCTGCCGGCGTCGATCGAGTTCTGGCAGGGCCGGCACGGCCGGTTGCACGACCGGCTGCGTTATCGGAAGAGCGCGCGCGGGTGGATCATCGAGAGACTGGAGCCGTGATGCGACGGATGGCGCTCGCCTTGCTGGCTGTGTTGCCCATGGTTGCGCTGGCGAGCGGCGATCCGGAATTCGATCGCGAGTCGCAGATCGTCGACTGGCTGCGCTCGGTGCGCGCCGCCGCGCCCGATGCGCGGACGCGCGCGCGCGTCGAAGCGCTGACACACTACGAATCGAAAGCGACGCGGCCTTCACCCGAGCCGCGCAACGGCGATGAAACGGTTGCCGCGTTCAACATCGCGTCCGAGGCGCGCGGCACGCTGCGCGCCTGGGAGCGCAACGCCGAATTGCCGCCGGCGAGCATCGCGCGCGTACCGACCTCGAAGGCGGCGACGCCGGGATCGATCATCCATTACGTCGAGTCCGCGAGCTCGGGCGCCTGCACGTCCGACGAGGTCTGCACCGAGATCGGCGTCCCGGTGCCGATGCCGGTCGATTCGCAAACGCCGGTCGCGGGCTTCCGCACCTACGCTTCACTGCTTGCGGGCCTGCAGGCGCTGGTCGCGCAGAACAGCGACATCGCCTCGGCGACCACCGTCGGCACGACCGCGGCGAATCGCAACATCGTCGCGTTCGAGATCGGCGCCGCCGGATCGCCCGCGTTCCTGCAGTCCGGCGGCATCCACGCGCGCGAATGGATCGCGCCGGAGGTGGTCGCCGGATACCTCGAGCGGCTGATCGGGAATCGCCATGACGGCGGGCTGTATCAGTACCTGATCGACAACGTGAAGAGCGTCCTCATCCCGGTGCTCAACGTCGACGGCTTCCTGCAGACCCAGCGCTTCCCCGATCGCGCGGTGGCATCGACGTGCTCCGAAGACGCGTCGAACGAGCCGCGCGACGGCCGCATGCGCCGCAAGAACATGAGCGCCGATGGCACGCTGGTCGACGAAATCCTGACGACGATCGCGGACGACATGCTCGGCGTCGATGCCAATCGCAACAACCTGCCATGGTGGGGCGGCACGCCGGGATCGTCGGGTAATCCGTGCTCGCTCGTCTATCGCGGCGCGGCGGCCGAGTCCACGCGCGAGCTGCAAGCGCTGACCGCCGCGGCGGCGCTTGCGCCGGCATCGCGCCTGCGGCTCTACATCGACACGCACTCATACACGCGCGCATATCTCGCGGCCGATACCGGCAACGCCAGACGCGATGCGATCCAGCAGCAGCTCGCGCAGCGGATGAGCGCCGTCGCCGGCGGCCGCTACAGCTACAGCGCGTCCTCGCCCGGTCATGGCATCGGCAGCACCGACGAGCATTTCGCAAATACCTATCAGATCCCGGCGTACACGCTGGAAGTCGAGCCGACGATCGCCGGCGGCATTGCCGATTACGGCGGCATCGACGTCCCCGACAGCGGCTTCATCCTGCCGTCAGCGGAAGTCCCGCGCGTGCGCGACGAGATGGTCAGCGCGACCGTGCTCGGCGTGTATCGGCAATCGGGTCCGCCGAGCGTGAGCGACATCGTCATCTTCGCCGGGCCCGACGCGCTCGGCTTCCAGGGCATGTGGCTGCAGAGCGGAAACCAGCGCACGTTCCACGTGGCGTCACCGGCGTCGCTGCAGGCCGGCGGAAGCTACACGCTGACGGTCGGCTTCACCAAGCCGATGCGCGTGCGCGACAGCGCGGGCGAGATCACGCAATATCCGGGACAGAGCGTCGCGCTCGATCCGACGCTCGCGCTGGAAGGCCTGGATGCGCAGGGACAACCCTTCACCGTGCCGATCGCGACGACGTCGGGCCACTGGTACGGTGCGCACTACGTGAACGACGCCTATGCGGTCGACTTCCAGATTCCCGCCGGGACGCCGATCGCCGGCGCCAGGCGCCTTTCGCTGGCGGTGACCGCGTCCGATTTCAGCGGTAACGCGCTCGACGCCAATCCCGCGACGCCGGTCGACTGGAGTGACGGTGCGTGGTCGGGCTACGAGGACGCGACCTGCGCGAGCGGCGACGTCGGCGGCACCGACCGCTCCGCGCGCCTCATCGACGACGGCTCGCCGCTCTGCGCCGGAGCTGGCGGAGACGGCGGCGGCGGCGCCATCGATCTCGCCTCGCTCATCGCACTCTTGCTCCTCCGGAGATTCCGCAGATCATGAAGCAGCCCTTCGATTACTCCGGCAAGGTCGTCTTCGTGTCCGGCGGCACGAGCGGCATCAATCTCGGGATCGCGCACGCGTTCGCCGCCGCCGGCGCAAAGCTCGCCGTGATCTCGCGCAAGCAGGACAAGGTCGACGCGGCGGTTGCCGCGCTGTCGAAGCACGGCCACGAGGCGATTGGTTTCGCCTGCGACGTGCGCGAGTACGCGAAGGTCGAGGAGTCGTTGAAAGCCGCGCACGCGAAGCTCGGGCCGATCGACGTCCTGGTTTCCGGCGCCGCCGGCAATTTCCCGGCGCCGGCGCTCGGCATGTCGTCGAACGCGTTCCGCTCCGTGATCGAGATCGACCTGCTCGGGACCTTCCACGTGCTGCGCGCGGCGTTCCCGGCGCTGAAGAAGCCGGGCGCGTCGATCATCAACATCTCGGCGCCGCAGTCCTACAACCCGATGGAATTGCAGATGCACGTGTGCGCCGCGAAAGCCGGCGTCGACATGGTCACGCGCGTCGCGGCGATGGAATGGGGACCGGCGGGCATCCGCGTGAACTCTGTGGTCCCCGGGCCGATCGACAGGACCGAAGGCATGAGCCGGCTCGCGCCGACGCCGGAGACGCGCAAGCTCGTCGCCGACAGCGTGCCGCTCGGACGCTTCGGCGAAGTGAGCCACATCGCGGATTGTTGCTTGTGGCTCGCCAGCGCGATGGCGGAATACGTGACCGGGACGGTGATCCCGGTCGATGGCGGCTGGAGCCTCGGCGGCACCAGCATCTCGAGCGCGGGGATGAAGAAGATGTTCCAGATGGGCGGAGCCTGACCCGCACAAAAAAGGCCGCAGCGGCTTCGTGCCGATCGGCCTTTTTCGCGACGACCCGTGCTAACGAGGATTCAGGTCGCCAGACTCGAACCTGTTCGCTCAGCTGACGACGGCGACATCCTCCGCCTGCAGGCCCTTCTGGCCCTGGACCACGCTGAACTGTACCTGCTGCCCTTCTTGCAACGTGCGGTAGCCTTCGCCGCGGATCTGCCGGAAATGGACGAACACGTCTTCCTGTCCAGATGCACGGCTGATAAACCCATAGCCCTTCGCGTTGTCGAACCACTTCACGGTGCCGGTCTCACGATTTGCCATAAATCAAATCCCTTCCTGTCGCATCAGGGCGGCGTACGCCGCCGGACCACAGCGGCTTGCGCCGCTGACCATGAGGCCTGATCCCTACGAGAATCCCCCAATAGAAACAATAGCCCCCAGGCTTTCGCCCGCGCCTACTGTACATAAAAGGGCCGCAGCGTCAAAGGACCGTCACGGGCTGGATGCCAGCGTCGCTGGCGCTTCGGCTTGGCCTATCATGCGCGACCGGAGACCGGGAGAAAGGCTGTGAAACCAATCCTCTGCATCAGCTTCGCCAGCGCCGCCCTGATCGCAGCCGGCTGCGCGACCAGCCCGCTCGGCCGCAGCCAGCTCAAGCTGGTCTCCGACGATCAGATGGCGCAGATGGGCGTCGCCGCCTTCCGCGACATGCAGAAGAAGGTCCCGCGCTCGATCGACGAGCGGCAGAACCGCTACGTGACCTGCGTGGCCAACGCGATCACCAACGAGATCCAGGAGCAGCGCACCTGGGAGGTCGAGGTCTTCAACGACAAGCAGGTGAACGCCTTCGCGCTCCCCGGCGGCAAGATCGGCGTCTATTCCGGATTGCTCAAGGTCGCCGTCACCCAGGATCAGCTCGCCGCGGTCATCGGCCACGAGGTCTCGCACGTGCTCGCGGGACATTCCTCGGAGCGCATGTCGCAGCAGATGGTCGGCGACGTCGGCACCACCGTCGTCTCGGCGGCGACCGGCGTCGACGCCCAGGCGCTCGGCGTCGCGGCGAACGTGTTCTTCCTGCTGCCGTTCTCCCGCACGCAGGAGACCGAGGCCGACCTGCTCGGGCTCGATCTCATGTCGATGGCGGGATTCAATCCGGAAGGCGCGATCGCGCTGTGGCAGAACATGTCCCACGCCGGCGGCGAGCATCCACCGGAGATGCTGTCGACGCACCCCGCCGATCAGTCGCGCATCCGCGAGCTCAACAACCGGCTGCCGAAGGCGCGGCAGCTCTATCAGCACGCCCGCGAATCCGGGCTGCGCCCGGGCTGCTCAGCCTGAGGCGCCCTCGTCTTCGTCGTCGCGCGCCGGCGCCTCGTCGGGCGCGTGCACGACGCGCGGCGCCGGCGTCGCATAGAAGCAGGCGGCGAAGCCTCCGCTGATCGTGCGCCGGCTCGGCGGCACCGCCATCGCGCAGCGCGCGTCTGCGACCGGACAGCGCGTGCGGAACACGCAGCCGCTGGGCGGAAACCGCGGGTCGGGAACCTCGCCACCGATGACGCGCTGCTCGCGCGTTGATCGCCCCGGGATCGCTGCGAGCAGCGCCTGCGTGTACGGATGCTGCGGCTTGCTGAACAGCGTGTCGGACGATGCCGTCTCCATCACGCGGCCGAGATACATCACCATCACGCGGTGCGAGAGGTAGCGCACGGCCGCGAGATCGTGCGAGATGAAGATCATCGACAACCCCGACTCGTCCTGCAGGTCGCGCAGCAGGTTGATGATCTGCGCCTGCACGGAAACGTCGAGCGCGGAGATCGGCTCGTCGCAGATCAGGATGCGCGGCTGCACGATGAGCGCGCGTGCGATCGCCACGCGCTGCGCCTGTCCTCCGGAAAGCTCGTGCGGATGGCGCTTGAGCAGCGCGTCGCCCAGGCCGACCCGCTGCACGGCCGCCCGCGTCCGTGCGGTCCGCTCCTTCGCGGGGCTCTCCGGATACAGCGCCTCGAGCGGCTCGGCCACGATGCGCTCGACCGTCATCCGCGGATCGAGGCTCGATGCCGGATCCTGGAACACCATCTGGATCTGCCGCCGCAGCGGACGCCACTGCGCTTCGCTCAGGCGCGAGATGTCGCGGCCGTCGAAGTTGATCGCGCCCGCATTGGCGCTCTGCAAGCCGACCAGCACGCGCGCCAGCGTCGACTTGCCGCAGCCCGATTCGCCGACGATGCCGAGCGTCTCGCCCTCGTGGAGATTGAGATGGACATCGCGCAGCGCGTGCACCGGCACACCGTCGCGACCCGGATAGCGCAGCGCGAGGCGGCGCACTGCGAGCAGCAGCGCATCGCCGGTCTTGAGGCGCGCAAATTGCCCGCTCGCGGTCATGCGCATCAGGCTTTGGCTCCGAACAGGCGCAGCATCGGCGCGGTGGCGATCGTCGTCGCCAGCGCCATCAGCACGAGCATCGAATAGACCTGCGGCGACAGCACGCCGACGTCGAGCCCGATGTTGAGGACGATCAGCTCGACCAGCCCGCGTGCGTTCATCAACGATCCGAGGATCGCCGAGTCGCGCCAGCCGAATCCGATCGCGCGCGCCGACGCCGCGACGCCGCCGAACTTGCCGACGGTCGCCACTGCCACGATCGCTGCGACCGCGAGCCATTGCGCGACACCGTCGACGAGGCCGATCTGCGTGCGCAGTCCGCTGTAGGCGAAGAACGCCGGCAGGAACACCACGCTCACGACGTCGTGGAGCCGCCGCTCGAGCGCTTGCGCCAGCGCGCAGTCGTGCGGGATCAGCAGGCCGAACAGGAACGCGCCGAACAGCGCGTGGATGCCGATCCATTCCGTGATCGCGGCCGAGAACAGACAACCGACCAGCGCGCTCGCGATCGCGCCGTTGCCCGCCTCATTCGGCGTGACGCGCAGCGACCAGCGTTGCACGAGCGGCCTCACGACGACGAGCATCGCCGCCGCGAAGCCCAGCGTGCGCAGCACGACCGTCGTGCCATGACCCTGCGCGTCGACCATGCCGACCACCAGCGCGAGCACGCACCAGGCGGCGACATCACCGGCCGCGGCGCAGGCAAGCGCCATCGAGCCGATCGGCGTGCGCTGCAGGTTGCGGTCAGCGAGGATGCGCGCGAGCACCGGGAACGCGGTGACCGACAACGCGACGCCCATGAACAGCTCGAAGTCCGAGGGCGGGACTCGCGGATCGGCGAAGCGCGGATACAGCACGGTGGCCAGCAGCACCCCGAGCGCGAAGGGCGCGACCATGCCCGCCGACGCGATCGCAGCGGTACGTCGCCATTCGCCGCGCAGCGTGCCGGCGTTGGTCTCGAGCCCGACGATGAACATGTAGAGGATCACGCCGATCTGCGCGATCAGCCCGAGCGCGGGCGCAGCGCCCTGCGGCAGCAGCGTCGCCGCCGCGTGTGCACCGATCAGCGACGGACCGAGCAGGATGCCGGCGAGGATGTCGGCGATGACCTGCGGCTGACCGAGCGGCTTGAGCAGGCGCCCGAGCGCTCTGCCGAGGACGATGATCGCGGCGAGCGTGACGAGGACATGGAGCAGGACGTTCGTTACTTGCAGATCACCACTCCACCGCCCTGCTGGCATTGGCACACCGGCGTCTTCGTCTTCGGGCAGCTTGCCGTCATCGAGAACGCGACGCCGCCGCAGGTCACGCTGCAGGAGAACTTGTTCGCGGCTTCGTCCTCCGCCGATTTGTTCGCGGCAGTCGCCAATAGCGCCGCGCCGCCGACCGCAAGCGCCGCCGGCGGTGGCGCGAAGTCCACCGACTGCGAATAGCCAGGGCCCGACTGCGATGCACCGGTCGGACCAGCGCTCTGATGGAATCCCGGACCGGATTGCGACGCGCCCGTCGGTCCCGCGCTTTGATGGAATCCAGGACCCGACTGCGATGCGCCCGTCGGTCCTGCACTTTGATTGAAGCCCGGCCCCGACTGCGACACGCGGGTCGGACTCGCACTCTGCTTCCACGCCGGCCCGGCTTGCGAAGCGGATGGGCCTGCGTGCGCGGCGCCTGCGCTCGTACCGTTCATCGCGGACGTCGAGCTCGCGGTCGTCGCGCTGGTCGCGCTCGTCGCACCGGCCGTCGTTGCGCTCGCGGTGCTGGCAGTGCCCGCCGTCGCTGCAGTCGCTGCGCCGGTGGCCCCCGCCGTGACGCCACCGACCGCCGCGGCGCCGCCGATCCCGCCGAGCAGCGCGATCGGCAACGCGGCGATGCAGCCGCTCAGCGAAAGAAACAGTGCTATGGCCAGCAAAGGCCGGATGATCTTCTTCATGGTCCCTCCCCCAGGAATCCCCCGCAGGAATCCTACTCGACTGCCGCCGCTTCCGCGCCGGCCTTGGCGTGCCGGTAATAGGAAAAGATGTCGTTGAGGTTGCGGCGCGGCTTCCAGCTGAACGTCTCGCGGAACAGCCGCCCATCGAGGATCAC
>DASRHK010000110.1:0-5662 GCA_035650495.1 Nevskiaceae bacterium
ACATCGTCGGACTGCTCGCGGAAGCGATGTTGAAGCGCGAACCCGGCGCGAAGATCATCCACGACCCGCGCCTGACCTGGAACACGGTCGATGTCGTCAGCCGCGCGGGCGGACGCCCGATCCTGTCGAAGACCGGTCATGCCTTCATCAAGGAGCGCATGCGCGCCGAGAACGCGATCTACGGCGGCGAGATGAGCGCGCATCACTACTTCCGCGACTTCGCTTACTGCGACAACGGCAACATTCCGTGGCTGCTCGCGGCGGCGCTGATCAGCGAATCGGGCAAGACGCTCTCGCAGCTCATCGCCGAGCGTCAGCGCCTGTTCCCCGCGAGCGGCGAGATCAATCGCAAGGTCGCCGATGTGAAGGCGACCATCGCGAAGGTCGAGAAGGTCTACGCGACGAAGGACGCCAAGGTCGATCGCACCGACGGCATCAGCGTCGACTACGCCGACTGGCGCTTCAACCTGCGCGGCAGCAACACCGAGCCGGTGCTGCGATTGAACGTCGAGTCGCGCGCGAACGACGCGCTGATGAAGAAAAAGACCGAAGAGATTCTCGCGCTGATCGACCGCGGCTAGGCGGCGCGCACGGCCGCCCTACTTCCGTCGAGGCCGCGCCGCCATCCCGAAGCCGTGGCCCTGCTCGAGGAGATACTGCAGCCATTTGTGCAGGGTGAGATTGCGCGTCCACTGCTCGCCCAAATAGCGCGACACTTCCGGATCGCCCTCCTCCTCCGCGAGCCAGCGCGGCCGCGTCGCGCAATAGAGCGTCTCGGCGAGTCGCGCATCGCGATAGACCTTCACCCACATGTCGGGCTCGCAGCGGCCGTCGATCTGGTACGTGAGGCGGAACGAGCTCGTGTAGGGACCGCGCTCGAGCGTGATCAGATGCAACTCGGGATCGGTCTCGCTCGTCGACACTGCCTGGTTGAACGGCAGGTCGAGCTCGGGCACGAGCTGCTCGAGCAGAAGGAAATTGCGCTCGTACAGCTCCATCAGCGCGGCGATGCGCGACGGTCTGCGTAGATCGCGGATGAGGCTCATGCCCCGACTATAATGGCTTCCGATTGCAGCGCAAGGCCTGAACCGTACCGATGCACATCAAAGACGTTGCAAGCCACCCCTTCCTCGATCAACGCGCCGGCACCGCAGGGCTGCGCAAGCGCGTCGCGGTGTTCCAGCAGCCGCACTACCTGGAGAACTATCTGCAGTCGATCTTCGACTGCGCGCCGGCGCTCAAGGGCGGCTTGCTGGTCATCGGCGGTGATGGCCGCTATCACAATCGCGTCGCGATCCAGACTGCGATCGCGATGGCCGCCGCGAATGGCGTCGGGCGCGTGCTCGTCGGTCAAGGCGGATTGCTGACCACGCCGGCGGCGTCGCACCTAGTGCGATTGCATCGCGCGCAAGGCGGATTCATCTTCACCGCGAGCCACAATCCGGCGGGCCCCGACGGCGACTTCGGCATCAAGTTCAACGTCGCCGGCGGCGGCCAGGCGAGCGAGGGACTCACCGAGCGCGTCTACGAGCACAGCAAGTCGCTGCAACGCTATCGGATCGCGCAAGACGTCCGCATCGATCTCGATCAGCGCGGCCAGCAGGCGTTCGGCGCGTTCTCCGTCGAAGTCATCGACAGCGTCGACGCCTACGCGACGCTGATGCAGTCGCTGTTCGACTTCAACCGCATCCGCGACTGGTTCCGCAAAGGCCATCGCATCTGCTTCGACGCGATGCACGCAGCGACGGGCCCGTACGCGCGCCGCATCTTCGTCGATCAACTGGGCGCGCCGGCCGATAGCGTGATCAACGCGCAGCCGCTCGAGGACTTCGCCGGCGGCCATCCCGATCCCAACCTGATCTACGCGAAATCGCTGGTCGATCTCGCGTGGTCCGACAAGGCGCCCGATCTCTGCGGAGCCTCCGACGGCGACGGCGATCGCAACATGATCCTCGGGCGCAAGCTCTTCGTCTCGCCCGGCGATTCGCTCGCGATGATCGCGGCGCACCTGAAGCAAATGCCGGGCTATCGAGAAGGGCTGATCGGCGTCGCACGCTCGATGCCGACGAGTCGCGCCGTCGACTACGTCGCGCGCGCGGCCGCGATTCCGCACTTCGAGACCCCGAGCGGCTGGAAGTTCTTCGCCAATCTGCTGGAGGCCGGGCGCATCAACGTCTGCGGCGAGGAGAGCTTCGGCACGAGCTCGAGCCACGTGCGCGAGAAGGACGGCGTCTGGGCGGTGCTCGCGTGGCTCAACATGCTCGCGGCGAGTGGCGATTCGGTTTCGCAGTTGTGCGCCAGGCATTGGCAGCATTACGGCCGCCACTACTTCGAGCGGCACGATTACGAAGAGCTCGCCTCCGATCGCGCGACCGCGGTAATGCAGAGCCTCGCCGATCAGCTCGGCGCGCTGGCGGGCGAGAAGCTCGGCGAATGGACGGTCAGCGAAGCCGATGAGTTCAGCTATCAGGATCCGGTCGACGGCGCGCTCGCCGTCAATCAAGGCTTGCGAGTGATCTTCGGCGAGGCGGCGCGGATCGTCGTGCGCCTCTCGGGCACCGGCACGCGCGGCTCGACGCTCAGGCTGTATCTCGAGCGTTACCAGCCGCCCGGCTCGTCGCTCAACTGGAGCACAGCCGACGCGCTCGCGCCGCTCGTGAATGTGGCCGACAGGCTTCTGCGGATCGGCGAGCTCACGGGTCGGTCGGCACCAAGTGTCGTAACCTAGCGACGATCGAGAACACGGCGCAACAAGCGCCGGTCCAAACAGGGGGAAGAGGTGGCAGAAGGAGGCTGCGTGCCCGTGACACGGAAGATTCCCCGTGCCCTCGCGCTGGTGTTCGCGCTGGGCATCACCGGTTGCGCGATCCGTCCGATCGCCGAGCCCGTCAACACCCGACCGTTCAATTTCCAGGCCGATACGCTCTCGTACGCCAACGAGCTCGAGTGGGACTATCAGACGAGCTTCGCGGCGCCGCCGAGTCGCGATCGCGATCGCACCTACACCGCGCACTGCATCGTCATGGCGCGCACTGCACGACAGTTCTTCCAGTTCGCGCGGTTCGACGCGAGCCGTCCGCGCGCGAGCGACGAGACCTATCGCACGCTGATCCGCGGCGTCGTCGCGCACAGCCCGACCGAGCCCCTTCCCGACGGCGGCCGCATCATCATTCCCGGCTACAAGGATCTGCGCAGCTTCAGCAAGGACAAGGAGCAGATCCTGAAGGACGAGATCGGCACCTGGGTCGGTACCTATCTGCAGGTCGGCAACTGGCGGATGATCTTCCCCTTCACCCGCGGGCATCAGCGCAAGACCGCCGAGGCGCTCTACACCGAAGCGAAGACGAAGCGTCCGCCGATCGTCCACCTCATCCGCTTCCCGCGCATCACGATCAACCACGCCGTGCTGATCTACGACGCGCACGACGACGGCGCGCAGATCCGCTACGACGTCTACGATCCCAACTCGCCCGGTGAGCCGACCGAGCTGGTCTTCGACAAGAAGGCGCGGACGTTCAACTTCGCCGCCAATCGTTACTTCGTCGGCGGGCCGCTCAACGTCTACGAGATCTTCCGCGACGCGTTCTATTAGAAGGTGGCCTTGCGCAGGCCCTTCTCCTGCATCGCCACGGTCGCGATCTCCTCGATCGACATGTTCGCCGAGTTCACGAACGGCACGCCTTTGCGCGCGTAGAGCTGCTCGGCCTGGCGCACCTCGTACGCGCATTGCGCGAGCGACGCGTACTTCGATCCGGGCCGGCGCTCGGTGCGAACCTGCGAGAGGCGCTCGGGGTCGGAGGTGAGCCCGAACAGCTTGCCGTCGTAGCCATCGAGCACCGACGGCATGCGCTGCTGCTCGAGATCGTCGACGGTGAGCGGCACGTTGCACGCGAAGATGCCGTGCTGGAGCGCGAGGTACAGCGTCGTCGGCGTCTTGCCGCAGCGGGACGGCGCGACCAGGATCAGATCGGCGCGGGACAGATCGCGCGTGCTCTGGCCGTCGTCGTGCTCCATCGCGTAGTTCATCGCGTCGATGCGCGAGTTGTAGCGCTGCTGATTGTTCCGCCCGTGCGCGCGGCCCTGCGCGTGCGTCGATTTGAGCACGAGCTCCTGCTCGATCGAATGCACGAAGGTGTCGAACAGGTCCAGGAACATCCCTTGCGCCCCCCGCAGGATGGAGCGGATCTCGTCGTTGACGGTCGTGCTGAAGATCAGCGGCCGCGCCCCGCTCTGCTCGGCCATGTGGTTGATGTAGTCGACCGTCTGCCGGGCGCGATCCGGGCTGTTGATGAACGGCAGCGTCGTGGTCTGGAACGCCACGCCGTCGAACTGCGTGAGCAGCGTCTGCCCGAGGGTCTCGGCGGTGATGCCGGTCCCGTCGGAGACGAAGAACACCGCGCGTTGTGAGGGCATGCCGGTTTCGCCGACAATTCGTCCGTTCGAAGAAGGCAGTTGAATCAGGGTTAGCAGATCATGCGCGACGTGCAGCCGGAAGTGAACCCAAGGAGCGACGTGAGCCAAGGCAAGGTGGTGTGGTTCCGCGACATCGGCATGGGCGATGTCGACCGCGTCGGCGGCAAGAACGCCTCGCTCGGCGAGATGATCCGCCATCTCGCGCAGGCGGGCGTGCGCGTGCCCGGCGGGTTCGCCACGACCGCCGAGGCCTATCGCGAGTTCATCGCGCACGAAGGCCTCGCCGGACGCATCAATGATCTGCTCGCGAAGCTCGACGTCGACGACGTCGCCGCGCTCGCGAAGACCGGCAAGTCGATCCGCGAGTCGGTGATGAAAGCACCGTTCCCCGCCGATCTCGAGCGCGACATCCGCGCCGCATTCGCGCAGATGGTCCCTGACGGCAGCGGCGTCAGCGTCGCCGTGCGCTCATCGGCCACTGCCGAGGATCTGCCGGACGCCTCGTTCGCCGGCCAGCAGGAAACATTCCTCAATGTCAACGGCATAGAGAACGTTCTTAAAGCGATCAAGGAGGTATTCGCGAGCCTCTTCAACGATCGTGCGATCGCCTATCGCGTGCACCACAGCTTCGCGCATGCAGCCGTCGCGCTCTCGGCAGGCATCCAGCAGATGGTGCGATCCGATCTCGGCGCGTCCGGTGTGATGTTCACCATGGATACCGAATCGGGATTCCGCGATGCAGTGTTCATCACTGCGTCGTACGGCCTTGGCGAGGCGGTCGTGCAAGGCGCGGTCAATCCGGACGAGTTCTATTCGTACAAGCCGAATCTGCGCGCAGGGCGACCATCGATTCTTCGCCGCGCGCTCGGCGAGAAAGCCAAGAAGATGGTCTATGCGTCGGCAGAAGGCGCCGGCAAGACCGTCGAGTTCGTTGCCGTGCCCGCGGCCGATCGCGCGCGCTTCTGCTTGAGCGATTCGGAAATCGAAGCGCTCGCCAAGCAGGCGCTGATCATCGAGGAGCACTACGGCCGCCCGATGGACATCGAATGGGGCAAGGACGGCAAGGACGGCCAGCTCTACATCCTGCAGGCGCGTCCGGAGACGGTGAAGTCGCGGGCGGGGGCCGGCACGCTGCGCCGCTACAAGCTCAAGGGCAAGGGCGAGCGTCTCACCTCGGGTCGCGCGATTGGCCAGAAGATCGGCGCCGGCACGGTGCGCATCCTGAAATCGATCGAGCAGATGGATCGCG
>DASRHK010000111.1:0-12446 GCA_035650495.1 Nevskiaceae bacterium
TCAAGCCGCACGCGTCTTCCCCGCCCCGAAATTCCTGAGCTCGAGCGTTTGCCGCATCTCCGACGGCGTCGCGACCTCGGCGCCGAGGTCCTCGATGATCCGGCGCGCACGCTCGACCAGCTGGCCATTCGTCGCGAACACGCCGCGGTCGAGATAGAGGTTGTCTTCGAGGCCGACGCGCACGTGCCCGCCGAGCAGCACCGCGAGCGCCGCCATCGGGAATTCCTGCTGCGCGATGCCCATGCCGGTCCAGTGCGCGCCGGGCGGCAGCTGATTGCGCAGGTACACCATCGATTCTGGATCCGACGGCGAGCCCCACTTCACGCCGAGCACGAACTGGAAGAAGGGCGGCGCGTCGATCACGCCCTCTTCGATGAGCTGCTTGCCGAACCAGACGTCGCCGGCCTCGAAGCACTCGAGCTCCGGCTTCACGCCGATCTGCTGGAAGCGTCGCGCCATGCCGCGCAGCGTGCGCGTGGTGTTGAGGTAGACGAACTCGACCGGACCTTCGACTTGGTTGCCCGTGGTGATGTCGAGCGAGGCGATCTCCGGCAGGCATTGCTCGAGATGCTTCACGCGCTCGGCGACGCCGATCACGTCGGACTCGGGAAGCGCGCGGCGCTCGTCCTCGGGATCGGGGAACAGCATGGCGCCGAGCCCGCAGGTGAGATTGATCACGATCTCGGTGCCCGCATCGCGGATGCGATCGACGACTTCCTTGAACAGCGCCGGATCGCGCGAGCCCGCGCCGGTCTCGGGATGGCGCACGTGGATGTGCGCGCACGAAGCGCCGGCCTTTGCAGCTTCCGCAACGGCGGCGGCGATCTGCTTCGGCGTCACGGGAAAATCCGGATGGCGCGGGTTGAACGGCGCGTTGCCGGTCACCGCGCAGGTCAGCATCACCTTGCGCTTCATGAGTCCCCCTCGCCCACGGCGGGCGAAGGTCTCAGCGTGCCGCGGCGACGCGGCTATTACCAGCCGTTATCTCTGATCGGCGAGAAGACTAAGACTGCGCTCATCACGCCGCATCGCGCGCGCCTGCAGCACGCAGGCGAGGAACTGTGCGTCGTTCGCGGCCTGCACCGGATCGACCGCCAGCGCAAGGCGCAGCGCCTCGCGCAGCCAGGCCGACAGCGCGTCGTTCTCGAGGACTTCTTTTTCCAGCATCGCTTTCCCCACAAAGTCGAGCGCGGCGGAAGGATTGGGACTTCCGCCGCGCTGACTCCTTCACCACCACAAACCACGAACATCTCCCACCACCGGGGACCACGTTACGGCGCGGACCTTAAGCGTGTCTTAAAAGCCTGACGTCAGCCGGGCAGCGTGACCGAAACCTTCAACCCGCCGAGCTTCGACTCGCCGAGCGCGACGCTTCCGCGGTGGCGCGAAACGACGTTACGCACGATCGACAGCCCGAGGCCGGTGCCGTCCTCCGTCGTGTTGCGGCCGCGATAGAAGCGATCGAAGACGCGCTCGCGCTCGTAGGGCTGGATGCCGGGTCCCGAATCCTCGACTTCGATGCAAGCCGCTGCGTTCTCGCTGGCGAGACGCACGAGCACATGACCGCCGCGCGGCGTGTAGCGGATCGCGTTGTCGACCAGATTGCGCACCAGCGCACGCAACGATTCGGCATGACCGACGAGCTCGACCTCGTCGCGCGGCTCGAACGCGAGCTCGATCCCGCGCGCGATCGAGAAGCTCGCGCACTCGGTGATCGCTTCGCGCACGACGTCGCCGAGCTTCAGCTTCACCGGTGCGGTCGTGGTCGCGCCCGGCTCGTTGCGCGCGAGCGTCAGCAGCTGCTGGACGAGATTGGTCGCGCGCTCGACGCCGGCGAGCAGCTTCGCGCGCGTCTCGGCACCTTCGCGCTCGCCCTTGGCGCCTTCGAGCAGCTGCACCTGCAGGCGCAGCGCCGTCAGCGGCGATCGCAACTCGTGCGCAGCGTCGCCGATGAAGCTGCGCTGCACCTGGAACGCGGCGCTCAGACGCTCCAGCAGCCGATTCACTTCCGCGACGATCGGCGCGATCTCCTGCGGCAAGCCTTCCGTGCGCAGCGGCGCGAGCGTGTCGGCGTCGCGGCTGCGCACTTCCGCGACCACGCGCTTGATCGGCTCCAAGGTCCGCACGACGATGAGCCAGATCGCGACCGCGACGAGCGGCGTGAGCAGCAGCAGTGGCGCGATCGTCTTCAGCGCGATCGTGCGCGCGAGTCGCTCGCGGATGCCGGCGAGCTGCGCGACGAGGATGATCCGGCGCGGCGTCTCGATCTGGAACGCGCGCCAGCGCTGATCCTCGACCTGCAGATTCGCGTAGCCCTCGGGGATGTCCTCCGGGAAGCGCAGGCCTTTGGGCGATTCGTACACCGGCGTGCCGTCCTTGTTCCAGACCTGCACGGCGAAGTCCTCGCCTTGCGGCGAGATCGGCGTGTCGGGCGCGGCCTGCCCTTGCGCGCGCAGCGAGAGCGCCATCTGTTGCAGCTGATAGTCGAGCAGGAGGCTCGTCGACACTTCCGCGCGCTGATAGGTCAGGAACACGGCGAGGCCGTCGACCGCGATGACCAGCGCGATCAGGCCTGCGAGCAGCCGCCGCCGGACCGAGATCATGCGCCGACGCAGTAGCCGACGCCGCGCAGCGTGCGGATGAAATCGGCGCCGAGCTTGCGGCGCAGCGCGTGGACGTACACCTCGACCGCGTTGCTCGCGACCTGATCGCTCCAGCTGTAGATGCGGTCCTCGAGCTGCTGGCGCGACAGCACGGCGCCGGGTCGCAGGAGCAACGCTTCGAGCACCGCGAACTCCTTGGCCGACAGCGACACCAGCACGTCGTCTTTCCACACCGTGCGCGTCACCGTGTCCATGCGCACGCCGCGATGCTCGATGGTCGGCGTCGCGCGGCCGGCGCTGCGCCGGCGCAGCGAGCGCATGCGGGCGATGAGCTCGTCGAGGTCGAACGGCTTGACCAGGTAATCGTCGGCGCCGGCGTCGAGGCCGGCGACGCGGCTGCGGACTTCGTCGCGCGCGGTGAGCACGATCACCGGCGTCGTCGCATCGCGCGCGCGGAATTCCCTGAGCAGGTCGAGACCGTCGCGACGCGGCAGCCCGAGGTCGAGGAGCACGATGTCGAAGCGCAGGCTGCGCAGCGTCTCGGCGGCGACCTGGCCGTCGCGCAGCCAGTCGGCCGAGTAGCCTTCGCGGCGCAGCGCAGTCAGCACGCCGTCCGCGATCATCGTGTCGTCCTCGATCAGCAGCGCTCGCATGGGGCGGCCAGCATGGTCCGCTGCCAGACTGCGGGCAACCCCTTAAGTCAGTCTTAAGAATCGACGCATAGGCTCGGATTGCGCTCGGCCAGCGGGGCTCGCAAACCCCCAGTTGTGACCCCAAGACCCATGTCTGCGGGCGACGTTGGCCGGCGCATTGCGGTGTCCTCCAGTAGGGGGCGGCGCGGCGAAGCAACTCCCATTCTTCGCCGCGTCTTTTATTTCTGGACGAAGGATGGATCCGACCAGCTTGCCGCCTGACCTCGTGCAGTTCCTGCACGCCCGCATCGACAGCGTCCCCGAGCTCGAGGCGCTGCTGCTGATGCACGGGAATCCCGCCGTCGCATGGGACAGCGGCGCCCTCGCGGAGCGGCTCTACGTCTCCGTCCGCGAGTCCGCGCTCATCCTCGCCAAGCTCGCGCGCCTGGGCCTCGTCACCGCCGCCGAAGGCCACGCCTTCCGATTCGATCGCGCGTCCGGCGATGCGGCGACCGTCGAGCGCCTCGCGCAGAGCTACCAGAAGCATCTGTCGATGATCGCGCGGATCATCCACGACAAGCCCGCGCTCGGCCTGCGCGAGTTCGCCCAGGCGTTCACCGTCAAGCGACGGGAGGACTGACATGGAAGCTTTCGTCTATGCGTTCATCGCGCTGATCGCTGGGATCTGCGCAGTCCTGCTCGCGCGAGGCTACCTGCGCTCGCGCGCACCGATGCTGTTCTGGAGCGCGCTGTGCTTCGCCGGGCTGACGGCGTCGAACGCGATCCTGTTCGCCGATCTCGTGATGTTCCCCGAGGTCAGCCTGTTCACGCTGCGCATGGTGGTGACCGCGGTGTCGCTGGCGCTGCTGGTCTACGGCTTCATCTGGGACGGATCGAAATCATGATCACGGGATTCCTGATCGGCATCATCTTCGCGCTCTACATGATCGGGGCGCTGTTCTTCCTGAAGTTCTGGATGCGCACGCGCGATCGACTGTTCGTCGCCTTCGCGGCTGCGTTCGTGATCGAGGGCCTGAACCGCCTGCGCTTCCTGGTGGTGCCGGATCCGGAAGAAGGCAGCTTCGGCATCTACGCGGTGCGCATCATCGCGTTCTCGCTGATCGCGGCGGCGATCATCGCCAAGAACATGCAGCAGAAGAACTGAGCCCGGAGCTCAGCCTTTGTGCTGCTTCGGGTCGGTCGCGACGCCCGACAGCGGCGTCTCCTTGCTGCCCGGTGCGACCGGGGTCGCCTTGCCGTCGCGCGTCTTCTTGCGCCGGCCGGCGACGAAAATGAGGAAGACGAAACCGATCAGGGCGATGCCGGATAGAAGGTAAAGAGGATTGGCGAGGCCTTCCATGACGGGGTTTTGACTCCGAGCTCGAGCATCGGTTCGATTCCGCCGCCGCCCGGCGACAGTGCTTGAAACCGCCATCGATGGAAGGCAAGCTGTCGCCATCGGATCGCGGGGGCGATCGCACTTTGATTCGACTCCATGCCGAGCCCTCGCCGCGTGTTGGTCGTCGACGACAACCGCACCGTCGCCAAAACCGTCGCCACCCTGGTTCGCCTGCTCGGCCACTACTGCACGTGCGCCTTCGACGCGCGCACGGCGCTGGAGATGGCTGCCGACTTCCAGCCCGACGTGATCCTGATGGACCTGCGGATGCCGGACATGGACGGCTTCGCCGCGGCCCGCGCGCTGCGCGAGGCGGGATGCAACGCGAAGATCGTCGCGATCACCGGCTTCAGCGAAGCGGTGTTCGACGAGCGCCCGCTCGACGTCGGCTTCGACGGATTCCTGACCAAGCCCGCGACCGCCGAGCAGATCAGCGCGGTCGTCGCCGAGCTGGCCTGAAGCGCTACGCGAGCTCGACGAGCAGCTGCTTCGCCGTGACGCTGCTGCCGGCGTGCGTGTGGATCTGCCGCACGAGGCCATCGGCCGGCGCGGCGATCACGGTTTCCATCTTCATCGCTTCGAGCGCGAGCAGCGGCTCGCCCTTGCGCACGCTCTGTCCCTGCTGAACGGCGACGCGCACGACCATGCCCGGCATCGGCGCGCCGATCTCCTTCGGATTGCGCTCGTCGGCTTTGCGCTTCTCGGCAACCGCCTGCGCGCCTGCGCGCGGAACGCGGATCGTGCGCGACTGCCCGTTGAGCTCATAGAACAGCTTCGCCTCGCCGTCGGCGTCTGATTCCGACCTGCCCTGCAAGCGGATCAACAGCGTCTTGCCGGGCTCGAGCTCGACGCTGATCTCTTCCTGCTCGTTGAGACCACTGAAGAACACCGGCGTCGGCAGCGCGGAGACGTCGCCGTAGTTGCGGCGATGCTCGACGAATTCGCGGAACACTTTCGGATACATCAGATACGACGCGAGCTCGTTCTCCGAGAGCGGAATGCCGCACGCCTTCTCCGCCTCTTTCTTTGCGGCGTCGAGATCGACGGGCGCGATGCTGTCGCCGGGTCTTCCCTTCATCGCCGGCTTGCCCTTGAGCACTTTCGCCTGCAGCGTCGACGGCCAGCCTTCCGGCGGGAACCCAAGCTCGCCCTTGAACAGCGACACGACCGATTCCGGGAAATCCATCGCGTGATCGGGATCGGCGACCTGCTCCGGCGTGAGATGGTTCGCGACCATGTAGAGCGCCATGTCGCCGACGACCTTCGACGTCGGCGTGACTTTCACGATGTCGCCGAACAGGCGATTCACGTCGGCGTAGGCCTTCGACACTTCCGGCCAGCGCGATTCCAATCCCATCGCGCGGGCTTGCTCACGGAGATTGGTGTACTGCCCGCCGGGCATCTCGTGGCGATACACGTCGGCAGTCCCGGAGCGGATATCGGCCTCGAACGGCGCGTAGTAGCGGCGCACGCCTTCCCAGTAATCGGAAAGCTGCTGCAATCCAGCGAGATCGACTTGCGGATCGCGCTCGCTGCCCGCGAGCGATGCCGCGATGCTCGCGAGATTCGGCTGTGAGGTGAGTCCCGACATCGCGTCGAGCGCGCCGTCGACGGCGTCGCATCCCGCGTCGACCGCCGCAAGCACGCTCGCCGCGGAGATGCCGCTCGTGTCGTGCGTATGGAAATGGATCGGCAGCCCGATCTCCTGCTTCAGGGCGCGCACCAGCTCGCGCGCCGCGCGCGGGCGACACACGCCGGCCATGTCCTTGATGCCGAGAACGTGCGCGCCGAGCTTCTCGAGCTTCTTCGCCATCGCGACGTAGTACTGGAGGTCGAACTTCGGCCGCGTCGTATCGAAGAGGTCGCTCGTGTAACAGATCGCTGCTTCCGCGACGCCGCCGTGCTCGACGACCGCGTCGATCGCGACGCGCATGTTCTCCGCGTTGTTCAGGCAGTCGAAGATGCGGAAGATGTCGATGCCAGATTTCGCCGCGCGCTCGACGAAATACTCGACGACGTTGTCGGCGTAGTTCGTGTAGCCCACCGCGTTCGCCGAGCGCAGCAGCATCTGGAACGGGATGTTGGGGATCGCCTCGCGCAGCTTCTCGAGCCGCTCCCACGGATCGTCCTTGAGGAAGCGCAGCGCGACGTCGAAGGTCGCGCCACCCCAGCATTCGAGCGAGAGAAGATTCGGCGCGAGCCTCGCGTAATACGGCGCGATCGGCAACATGTCGCGCGTGCGCATGCGCGTCGCGAACAGGCTCTGATGCGCGTCGCGCAGCGTCGTGTCGGTCAAGAACACTTTCTTCTGCGCCTTCAGCCATTGCGCGAACTTCTGCGGCCCGAGACGCTTCAGCTCGTCGCGCAGGCCGGGCGGCGGCTCCGGCATCCTGCCTCTCGCCGCACTTCCGCCATCGGTCGGCGGCCGCGAAAGATCGGCGCGCGGCAACGTCGGTGACGGCGATCGCTTCGGTGCCTCGCGTCCTTTCATCTCCGGATTGCCGTTGACGATGACGTCGCCGATGAAGCGCAGCAGCTTGGTCGCACGATCCTTGCGCGGCGTGAAGTGGAACAGCTCGGGCGTCTCGTCGATGAAGCGCGTCGTGCAATCGCCCGACTTGAACAGCGGATGCGCGATGACGTTCTCGAGGAACTGCAGATTGGTCGACAACCCGCGGATGCGGAACTCGCGCAACGCGCGATCCATGCGCGCGATCGCTTCGCCTGCGCTTCCCGCCCATGCAGTCACTTTCACGAGCAGCGAGTCGTAGTACGGCGTGATCACCGCGCCGCCGTACGCGGTGCCACCGTCGAGTCGCACGCCGAATCCCGCGGGGCTGCGATACGCGAGCAGGCGGCCGTGATCAGGCGTGAAGCCGTTCTCCGGATCCTCGGTGGTGACGCGACACTGCAGCGCGTGGCCGTCGAGGCGCACGTCCTGCTGGCGCGGCAGGTACTGCTCGCCGAGCTTGCCGCCACTCGACACCGCGATCTGCGCCTTGACGATGTCGACGCCGGTGACTTCCTCGGTCACCGTGTGCTCGACCTGGATGCGCGGATTCACTTCGATGAAGTAGAACGCGCCGGTCTCCGCATCCGTCAGAAACTCGACGGTGCCCGCGTGCGTGTAGCCGACGCTGGCGCAAAGCTTGACCGCCGAATCGCACAACGACTTGCGCTGCGCGTCGCTCAGGTACGGTGCGGGCGCGCGCTCGACGACTTTCTGGTGGCGGCGCTGCACCGAGCAATCGCGCTCGAACAGATGGATGAGATTGCCGTGCTGATCGCCGAGCACCTGCACTTCGACGTGGCGCGCGCGACGCACGAGCTTCTCGACGTAGACGTCGTCGTTGCCGAACGCGGTCTTCGCCTCGCGCCGCGCGGATTCCATCTGCGACGCGAGATCGCTCTCCGACTCGATCACGCGCATGCCGCGGCCGCCGCCGCCCCAGCTCGCCTTCATCATCACCGGATAGCCGATCGCGGCGACGATCTTGCGACACGCATCGACGTCGCGCGGCAATGCGGCTGATGCGGGCAACACGGGAACACTCGCGGCCTCTGCAGCCCTGCGCGCTGCAACTTTGTCGCCGAACGTGCGCAGCACTTCCGGCTTCGGGCCGACGAAGGTGATGCCGGCGGCCGCGCATGCTTCGGCGAACGCGGGGTTCTCCGACAAGAATCCGTAGCCCGGATGGATCGCATCGGCGCCAGCGTCCTTCGCGATGCGGATGATGCCGGGGATGTCGAGATACGCGGCGATCGGCTTCGCGCCCGCGCCGACCTGATAGCTCTCGTCGGCCTTGAAGCGATGCAGCGCGAAGCGATCCTCGTACGCGTAGATCGCGACGGTCTTGATGCCCATCTCGACCGCGGCCCGCATCACGCGGATGCAGATCTCGCCGCGATTGGCGACGAGGAGCTTCTTGATCATCGCTTGCACACGTAGCCCAATCGCGTGAGCGCCAGCGGATCGGGCGTGGCGGGCCGCCATGCTTCGCCGTCGAGCGAGAAGCGCAGCGGGATCGAAATGGTTGGATTCAGCACGACGTCGAAGGTCGAGCCATCGCGCCAGCCCTTGAACATTCCGGGTCCGGCGTACTTCGCTTCACCACCGCGGCAAACGAGCGCGAGCTTCGGCGCATCGGCAGCGAGCTCGACGACGACGAGCAGCACGTGCGTGTCGCCGGGACTCATGCTGAGCAGCCACTTGCCGTCGGGAGAGATCTGCTCGACGTAGCTGCCGTTCGGCACGAACACCGTCTGGTCGTCCGCCGGCGACACGAGATACGAACCCGGCGCGTCGTGCTGGAAGCGCTCCTCGATGCGGTGATAACGCGCCGCGCCGACGCGCCCGGCATACACGAACATCTCGCCGTCGGCGTCGCTGTCTTGCGACTTCGGCGGCGGACGGTCGCGGAACACGACGTCGTGACCCGACGAGGTCTTGATCGTCAGCGTCTCGCCGTGCCGCTGCACGACCGCCGATTCGGCGGCGATCTGTTTCTGCTCGAGCACGCGCGCCTTCTTGTCGGTCGCGTCGATCATCGGCAGCTGACCGGGCGCTTCGTTGCTGACTTCGGCGGCGGCGATGATGCCCTTTGCGATGTTTCGATCGAGCGACTTCGGCTCGACGACGCTCTTGAGCAGCGGCGCCAGCGGATCGTAGATGGAAAGATCGATGACATCCGCGCCCTCGAAGCGATATTCGCCGGCGAGAGCGGCGACGGACGCTGCGCAGCAGAGAGTGACCGCCACTCGACGCAATACGCTCATGTCGATCTCCGGATGTTGGTGAAAGCTTGACAGACTCCCCGGCCGGGCGTGCAGTAGGAACATGGACCCCGCGATCAGAAACGAGATCGACACGTTCCTCAGCGAGGCGGAGATCGGTGAGCTCAAGCAGCGCTCCGACTGGCAGGGACTGCGCGCGTTGCTGATGAGCTGGGCGATCATCGCCGCGAGTCTCGCCGCAGTCGCGCTGCAGCCGCATCCCGTCGTCATCCTCGTCGCGATCGTGCTCATCGGTGGCCAGCAGCTCTCGCTCGCGGTGTCGATGCACGAGGCTGCGCATCATCTGCTGTTCCGCACGCGCTGGGCCAACGATTGGTTCGGCCGGTGGATCGCTGCGTATCCGGTGATCCAGGACATGCATCGCTATCGACGCCATCACATCGCGCATCACCGTTACACCGGCACTGATCGCGATCCGGATCTGTCGCTCGCGTCGGGATTCCCAGTGAGCCGCGGCAGTCTCGCCCGCAAATTCGCGCGTGACGTGTTCGGCATCACTGGCGTGAAAGTCCTCATCGGCAGCGTGCTGATGCTCGGCGGCGTGCTCGTCTACGACGTCAGCGGCGAAGGCCGCCGCGCGGATCGCACCGGCATGACGCGCGCGACGAAGGCTCGGCAATTCATTGCAGGCGTGCACGGCCCTGTTCTCGCGCAACTCGCGCTGTTCGGAATCCTGTGGGCCTGCGGCGCAGGGTGGACGTACCTGATCTGGATCGGTGCCTGGCTGACGAGCCTTCAGTTGTTCCTGCGCATCCGCTCGATCGCGGAGCATGCGCTGACGCCCGATCCCTACGACGCGCTCAACAACGCGCGTACGACGCGCGCGCAATGGTGGGAGCGACTGCTCTACGCGCCGCTCAACGTGAACTACCACCTCGAGCACCACATGATGGTCGCGGCGCCGCACTGGCAGCTGCCGCGGCTGCATCGCATGTTGCGCGAGCGCGGAGCCTTTGAGCGGCCCGCGTCAGTGGCGCCGAGTTACGCGGCGGTGTTGAGAAGCGCGGTGAGGCGAAGCTAACGCCACGCGACCTCTAGAACGTCGCCATCGAGCGGAAGGATCCGCATACCGCGGCTATCGACTCCGACAACCGCCAACTGGTGTGCTCGCGTATCCACATACGCGAGGCTCAAACCGTCCGGAGCAAAAGTCGGGCTCTCGTCCATCGGACCGCCGCTCACCGTGCGGAACACTTGGTTCCGCAGATCCAGCAGCCCGATCAGCGAGCGCGAGCCCTCGTAGTGCACGAGTGCGAGTTGGTTGCCATCGGGCGAATAGGCCGGCCGCATGTTCTGTTTTCCCGCAATGTTGAGTCGGCGCGCCTGCCCGCCCCAACTCGGCACCGCATAGATTTGCGCCGCGCCGGAACGATCGGACGTGAATGCGATTTCGCGACCGTCGGGCGACCATGCTGGCTCGGTGTCGATCGCCGGATTGGTGGTCAAGCGCCGGCGCGTGCTGCTCGCAAGGTCGATGATGTAGATGTCGGCGTTGCTCCCGAACGACAGACTCAACGCAAGGGATTTGCCGTCCGGCGACCACGCCGGCGCGCTGTTGACGCCAACCTCATGCGTCACGACTCGCGACGCGCGCGTGCGCAGATCCACGACGAAAATGGCGGCGGTGCGCTGGAAAAAGCCGGCATAGGCGAGCTGCGAACCATCCGGCGACCAGGTAGGAGACAGCAAAGGCTCGCTCGAGGTCACGACGACGTTCGCGTCGTCTCCATTCGGGTCTGCGACGACGAGCTGAAACCGCCGCGCCTTGCCATTGCCGTCCGCTACGACGTACGCGATTGCGTCGGGCGCTACGTTCGTGATCGAACGTTGTGGCGCGGTGGTGCCAGAACTCTTCGCTGGAGTTGCCGGCTGATTCGAGCACGCAGCGAGATCGAAGACGCACGCGACCACGGCCGCACGAAGGGCGAAACGGTTCACTGGTTTCCTCGCATGGCGCGGTGCGCGACACATTGTCGCAAGCGTACGCGCTTTCGGACATGTTGTTGGTGCTGTCCCATACCGACAGGAGTTGGAGGCGAACGTTCGCCGGCGCGGATGGTTTTGAGAAAGCGCCTGGTTGAGCGCTTGCAGTCCGTTGGCGAAGCGCGAATGACTTGCGCCGCGCAAAGCCGGCGTTCGTTTCCTTAGTGTATGACCGGTGTCGAGATGAAATGACTGTGAGTCTTACCGGCCAGGTGCGGACATCGACGCGTGGCGCTCAATCTGCTCGTAGCGGACAAGCCGGATTCCCTATTCCGATCGGATAGGCGCCAACGACAACTCCACGGCGTTGCGGATGACTTCCATTTGGAACGGCTTGTGAACAATCTGACGAGCCCCGGCCAGCAAGGCGAGCTGAATCGCAGCCGACGCACGATCTTCCGCGGTCATGACGACAACCGGAATGTTCTTCATCGCTTCGGGAAATGCGAGCATGAGCTCAACACCGCTCATGCCAGGCATGTTGAGATCGGTGATGATGCAGTTGGGAAGATCAGTTGATGAGTTCAGCGCTATAAGGCATGCGGCTGCCCCCGCGAAAGTTGTCACTTCCCATCCCAAGGTCCCGAACAGCAATGCGAGCGAGTCACGCGTCGCCTCGTGATCGTCAACGATGTAGACCTTGCCTGCGCGCATTTACCGGCCAGTGCCAATTCGCGAGCCCGTTCAGCCATCACATCCGGCGTCGCCTACTTTTTATGGCATCTCGGGCGCCTGATAGTTCATCGAATACGCGCCAGGAATGCAGGCAAAGCGTGGGACGATGCAAGCATATGATCACTAAGAATTGCTCACCGGGTCGTTGGCGCTCGGGGCCCGGTGATGCCACCACCCTTCGCTTACATTCGCGGTGACGATTTGAGCGATCTGCTCCGCGGTCGCCGGTTTCTGCAGAACACCGTCAAAGCCCGCATCTCGCGGCAGTTCAGCGAACACCGACTGACCGAATCCCGTTATCGCAAAGATCTTCGCAGTGCATCCCCCCTTGCGTAACGCGCGTGCGACGGCGAAGCCGTC
>DASRHK010000112.1:0-10267 GCA_035650495.1 Nevskiaceae bacterium
TCTACGGCTACTCCGACACGCCATACGCCGCCGAAGCGGCGCTGCGGATCGCGCAGCTCGAAGTGACCGACGGCAAGCTCGACGACGCGGCACGCAACCTCACCTGGGTGATCGACCACGCTTCCGATGAAGGGCTGAAGCACATCGCCCGCCTGCGCCAGGCGCGCGTGCTGTGGCAGCAGAAGAAGATTGACGACGCGTTGAAGCTCATCGACGTCAAGGACACCGGCACTTTCGACGCGCTCTATCAGGAGCTGCGCGGCGATCTCAAGCTCGCGCAGGGCGATCGCAGCGCCGCCGTCGAGGCGTATCGCAAGGCGCAGTCGGAAGCGGGCGATGCGACCGCGGTCGGCGCGCTGCAGCAGAAGATCGACGACCTTGCCGACGTGAAGCAGGCGGCGGCGTCGTGAGGCGAGGCGTTCGCATCGCGGGCGTCGCGCTCGTCGCGCTGATCGCGGCTTGCTCC
Source organism: Nevskiaceae bacterium (assembly GCA_035650495.1). Taxonomy (GTDB): domain Bacteria; phylum Pseudomonadota; class Gammaproteobacteria; order Nevskiales; family Nevskiaceae; genus DASRHK01. The sequence continues at coordinate 467 of DASRHK010000112.1, forward strand.
AGCAGCAAGGCGCGCAAGCCGGCTGAGCTCAAGGACATCGCCAACTCCAATCTCAAGCTCGACACGCGCTGGTCGCATTCGCCCGGCGCGGGCGATCAGGGCCTGTTCACCGGCTTCCGCATCGACGTCGAGAAGGACGCGCTCTACGGGGCGGACGCGAAGGGTCAGGTCTACGCGCTGAATCCGTCGACCGGCGCGACGCTGTGGAAAGTCGAGACCGGCGCGCGCGTGATTTCCGGCCCCACGGTCGGCACGTCGCAGGTGCTGGTCGGCACGCTCGACGGAGAAGTCATTGCGCTCAAGCGCGCCGATGGCAAGCAGCTGTGGAAGGCGCAGGTGTCGAGCGAAGTGCTCGCGGCGCCCGCGACCGACGGCGAGCGCGTGATCGTGAAATGCGTCGACGGCCGCCTGTTCGCGCTGTCGGCAGCCGACGGCGCGCGTCTCTGGACCTTCGACCGCAGCGTCCCTAATCTCACACTGCGCGGACTGTCGCCGCCGCTGATCACCGGCTTGCGCGTGGTCGTCGGCCTCGACAACGGCCACGTCGTCGCGCTGAAGATGGCTGACGGCCAGCTGCTCTGGGACGTCGCCGTCGCCGTGCCGAGCGGACGCACGGAGCTCGAGCGCCTCACCGACGTCGACGCCTCGCTGATCGAAGGCGACGACGTGATCTACGCGCTGTCGTTCGGCGGCGAGCTCGCCGCGCTCGATCCCGCGACCGGACAATCTGCATGGCGCCGCGGCATCAAGAGCTACACCGGCGCGACGCTGGTCGACAATCTGCTGTTCGTCACCGACAACGACGGCGTCATCTGGGCGCTCGACGCGAAGACCGGCGGCGCCGCCTGGAAGCAGGATCAGCTGCTCTATCGGCGCCTGTCCGCGCCGACGGCGGTGATGGGCTACGTGGTCGTCGGCGATCTCGACGGCTACGTGCACTGGCTCGATCCGCACGACGGCAAGATCGTCGCGCGCGCGCGCGTCGGCTCCGATCCGATCGCCTCGCAGCCGGTCGCGGCCGAAGGCGTGCTCTACGTCGCCAACGCCGACGGCAAGATCGCGGCGATCGCGCCGGAAACCAAGAAATAGTGCGGGCGATGGTGGCGATCGATGACCGCAAAGCCACCAGTCCTGGCGCTCGTCGGGCGCCCCAACGTCGGTAAGTCGACGCTCTTCAATCGCCTCACCGGCACACGCGCCGCACTGGTCGCGGATCAGCCGGGACTCACGCGCGATCGCCAGTACGGCGCGGGCGTGTTCGAGGGCAAGCGCTTCGTGCTCGTCGACACCGGCGGCCTGTTCCCCGAGTCCGACGACGCGCTTTCGAAAATGGCGGAAGCGCAGGCAAAGCTCGCGATCGCCGAAGCCGATCGCATCCTCTTCATCGTCGACGCGCGCGCCGGGCTCACGCCGAAGGACGAGTCGATCGCGACGACCCTGCGCAAGACCGGCAAGCCGCTCACGCTGATCGCGAACAAGACCGAAGGCGGCGGCAAGTCGGGCGTCGGCGAATTCTTCAAGCTCGGCTTCGGCGAGCCGGCGTCGATCTCCGCGGAGCACGGCGAGGGCGTGCCGGAGCTGCTGCGCAGCCTGCTCGGCGAATTCGCGACGGAGGAGATCGTCGAGCCGAAGCGCTCCGACGCCGTTCGCATCGCGGTGATCGGGCGTCCCAACGTCGGCAAGTCCACCCTGATCAACCGCCTCGTCGGCGAAGAGCGCCTGCTCGCGGCCGATCAGCCCGGCACGACGCGCGACGCGATCGAGGTGCCGTTCGAGTACGAAGGCAAGCAGTACATCCTGGTCGACACCGCCGGCGTGCGCCGCAAGGCGCGCGTCGATTCGCACATCGAGAAGCTGTCGATCGTGAAGACGCTGCAGGCGATCGAGATGGCGCAGGTCGTCATCGCCGTCGCCGACGCCCAGGCCGACATCGGCGAGCACGACGCGCGCCTGATGGGACTCGTCGCGCATCACGGGCGCGCGATGGTGGTCGCCGTGAACAAGTGGGACGGACTCGATCCGACCAAGCGCGCGTGGATCAGATCGGAAGTGGATTTGAAGCTGCCCTTCCTCGATCACGTCCCGCTGCAGTTCATCTCGGCGAGGCACGGCTCGGGACTCGGCGAGCTGATGGCCGACGTGCTGGCGGTCAACGACGCCGTCGAGCGTGAGCTGCCGACGCCGGAGCTCAACAAGGTCCTGCAGCAGGCGCAGGAACGGCATCAGCCGCCGGCGGTGGTCGGGCGGCGCATCAAGCTGCGCTATGCGCACCAGGGCGGACGCAACCCGACGACGATCGTCATCCACGGCAATCAGACCGAGCGGCTGCCCGCCGTCTACAAGCGCTATCTCGCCAACGAGTTCAGGCGCGCGTTCGACCTGCGCGGCATCCCGCTGCAGCTCGAGTTCCGGACCGGCGACAATCCCTTCAAGGGTCGGAAAAACGAACTGACGGGCCGTCAGATCGCCAAGCGTCGGCGCATGATGCGCCACAAGCGCCATTGATCGAGTGCATCCCATGAGCAGCCGCAAGTTCGCCGTGATCGCCGTGTTGGCCGTGACCGCCTGCGGCGGCGGTCTCTACGGCGGCGACGCCGGCTCTGGGATCGACACGACCGGCGCGGACGTTCCCGCCAGCTTCACCAGCGCGTCCGACGCGGCCAAAGCAGCGGCGATGATCGCGAGCCTGCTGGTGCCGGGTGGCATCACCGCGAAGTCGATGACGACGACGGCCTGCGCTGGCAGCGGCTACGCGACGTTCACCACCGACGACACCACCGCGTATCCCGACGACGGGCGGCACGTGTACAGCCAGTGCGACAGCGGCGGCGGCGAGCGGACGATCTTCAACGGAGTGACCGTCGACCACTGCAATACCACCGCGTCCAACGACAGCGTGTGCACCAACGACAGCGTGACCTCGGGTGAGAACGGCGTGCCGTTCACGTTCGAGCAGCGCTCGAGCTCGGCCGACACGATCCTGCGCTTCCTGACCACCGGCGTGCAGATCAAGAACGGCGCGACCTCGACCGAGATCGGCAGCGGCGTGATCGAGTCGGAGAACCTGCTGTCGCACAAGTCGATCGCGACGGTGAACGACAATCTCGCCATCAGCACGACGACGCAGGGCAACGGCTCGCTGACTGCGACGGCGAACGGCACGTTCGGCCTGAACGATGCGGCGCGCTCGACGGCGAACTGCATCTCCGGGCGCATGACGGTCAGCACGCCGACCACCCTGACGCTCGATACCAACGAGAACTTCACCGGCGGCCAGTTGCATTTCACCAGCGACTCCGGCAACACCGCCGACGTGATCTTCCACAGCGACGGCAGCGTCAGCGCCAGCTTCAATGGCGGCGCATCGCAGAACATCAGCAAGACGCTGCTCGCGACCTACTGCTCGGTGGACTGAAGCGCGATCAGCGCTTGCGCGATACCTGCACGTCGGCGCTGCCGCGGGCGAACTGCACGTCCAGCGTCTCGTCGATCGCGAGCTGCGCCACATCGCGCACGATGGCACCGTCGGCCTTGCGCGCGATCGCGTAGCCGCGCTCGAGGATCGCGGTCGGATTGAAGCTCCCGAGCAGATCGGCTGCGCGCACCGCGCTCTGACGCGCGGCACCGAATCGGCGTTGAAGCTGCAGCGAAAGGATCTGCCGGCGCGCCCCGAGCAATGAGCGCAGACGGTCGATGCGCGGCCGCGGGATGCGCGAAAGCCGCTCGATCAGCTCGTCGAGGCGCTGCGCGTGCTGTTGCAATCGCCGGCTCGGATGCAGCTGGGTCAGGCGCTGGTGCGAGCGCTGAGCGCGATAGACCTGCTCTTGCAGCGCGCCGCCCATGCGCCGCGCGAGCCGCACTTCCATCTGCTCGACGCGCTTGCCGAGCTCGGCGCGATCAGGACTGACGAGCTCCGCTGCCGCCGTCGGCGTCGGCGCGCGCAGATCGGAAGCGAAATCGGCGATCGTGAAATCGATCTCGTGGCCGATGCCGGTGACGACGGGGACGGGGCTCGCGCGGATCGCGCGCGCGACGCGCTCGTCGTTGAAGCACCAGAGATCCTCGATCGAGCCGCCGCCGCGCGCGAGCAGGATCACGTCGACCGGCGCGAGCTGAGGCAATTCGCGCAAGGCTTTCACGATGGCCGGCGGCGCGGTCTCGCCTTGCACCGGCACCGGATAGAGGAACACCGAGCCCAGCGGATATCTGCGCCGCAACGTCGTGACGACGTCCTGGATCGCCGCGCCGGTGCGCGAGGTGATCAACCCGATCGCGCGCGGCAGGCGAGGGATCGGTCGCTTGAGCTTCTCGTCGAACAATCCTTCCGCGGCTAGTTTCTTCTTGAGCGCCTCGAACGCCGCGAGCAGCGCGCCCGAGCCCGCGGGCTCGAGATGCTCGGCGACGATCTGCAATTCGCCGCGCGCGACGTAATAGCCGACGCGGCCGCGGATCAGGACGTGATCGCCGTCCTTCGGCTGCGGGCGCACGTAGAAATTGGTGTTCTTGAACATCGCGCACTTGATCTGCGCGTGCTCGTCCTTCAGCGTGAAATACCAGTGACCGGACGGATTGCGGAAGTTGGAGATCTCGCCCTGGACCCACAGGCTCGGCAGCGAATCCTCGAGCATCGCCTGGAGCAGCTCGGCGAGCTCGGACACCGTATGGATCGGCCGATCGTCGGTGCGCGCAGTGGGCATGGATGAGCAACGAAAATGACTCGCGTATAATAGTTCATGGAACCTACGTCTCCGCTCCCGATGCGCATCACCACCGAAGCTTTGACCTTCGATGACGTGTTGCTGCTGCCGGCATATTCCGAAGTCCTGCCGCGCCAGGTCGACACCTCGACTCAGCTCACGCCGCGGATCCGCCTGAACATCCCGCTCCTGTCAGCGGCGATGGACACGGTCACCGAAGCCAAGCTCGCCATTGCGCTCGCTCAGGAAGGCGGCATCGGCATCGTCCACAAGAACATGACCGCCGAGCGCCAGGCCGCCGAAGTGCGCGCGGTGAAGAAGTTCGAGTCGGGCGTGATCACCGATCCGATCGTCGTGCCGCCGAACATGACCATCGGCGAAGTGCTGAAGCTCACGCGCGCGAATCGCATCTCCGGCGTCCCGGTGGTCGACGGCAAGGAGCTCGTCGGCATCGTCACGTCGCGTGATCTGCGCTTCGAGACGCGCTATGGCGAGCCGGTGTCGGCGGTGATGACGCCGAAGGATCGCCTCGTCACGGTGAAGGAAGGCGCCTCGCGCGAGGAAGTGATCGCCAAGCTGCACAAGCACCGCATCGAGAAAGTGCTGGTGATCAACGGCAAGTTCCAGCTGCGCGGCATGATCACCGTGAAGGACATCCAGAAGTCGACCGACTATCCGCTCGCGTGCAAGGACGAGCGAGGCCGCCTGCGCGTCGGCGCCGCCGTCGGCACCGGGCCGGATACCGAAGGGCGTGTCGATGCGCTGATGAAAGCCGGCGTCGACGTCGTCGTTGTCGACACGGCGCACGGACATTCGAAGGGCGTGCTCGATCGCGTCAAGCAGATCAAGAAGGCGCATCCCGACCTGCAGATCATCGGCGGTAACGTGGCGACCGGCGATGCCGCGCTTGCGCTCGTCGCAGCGGGCGTCGATGCAGTCAAGGTCGGCATCGGTCCCGGATCGATCTGCACGACGCGCATCGTCGCCGGCGTCGGCGTGCCGCAGATCGGCGCCGTGATGTCGGTCGCCGAGGCGCTGAAGAAGAAGAAAGTGCCGCTGATCTCCGACGGCGGCGTGCGCTACTCGGGCGACTTCGCGAAGGCGCTCGCGGCCGGCGGCTACGCGGTGATGGTGGGCTCGATGCTCGCCGGCACCGAGGAAGCGCCGGGCGAAGTCGAGCTGTATCAAGGCCGCTCGTACAAATCGTATCGCGGCATGGGCTCGCTCGGCGCGATGTCGCAGGCGCACGGGTCGAAGGATCGCTATTTCCAGGACACCACGAGTGAAGTCGAGAAGCTCGTGCCCGAAGGCATCGAAGGCCGGGTGCCGTACAAGGGCCCCATGTCGGCGATCGTGCAGCAGATGGTCGGCGGACTGCGCGCGTGCATGGGCTACACCGGCTGCCAGTCGATCGAAGAGATGCGCACGAAGACGCGCTTCGTGAAGATCACCGCGGCGGGCGTGAAAGAAAGCCACGTGCACGACGTGACGATCACCAAAGAAGCACCGAACTATCGCGTCGACGGGTGATGCCGACGCAGAACATCCATCGCGACCGGATCCTGATCCTCGATTTCGGCTCGCAATACACCCAGCTCATCGCGCGTCGCATCCGCGAGCTCGGCGTCTATTGCGAGCTGCATCCGTGGGACATGTCCGAGTCGGACATCCGCGCATTCGCGCCGATGGGCATGGTGCTGTCGGGCTCGCACTGGTCGTGCCTCGACGACGGCGCACCGCGCATCCCGGAAGTCGTATTCAAGCTTGGCGTGCCGGTGCTGGGACTCTGCTACGGCATGCAGTCGATGGCGCATCAGCTCGGCGGCAAGGTCGAGCGCTCCGACAATCGCGAATTCGGCTACGCGGAAATCCGCGCGCACGGACATTCGGCGCTGCTGCGCAACATCGAGGATCGCGTCAACGCCGAAGGCCATGGCCTGCTCGACGTCTGGATGTCGCACGGCGATCGCGTCACCGCGCTGCCGCCGGGCTTCAAGCTGATCGCGTCGACCGCCGACGTGCCGATGGCCGGCATGGCCGACGAGAAGAAGCGCTTCTACGCGGTGCAGTTCCATCCCGAAGTCACGCACACGACGCAGGGCGCGCGCATCTACTCGCGCTTCGTGCACGAGATCTGCGGCTGCGGCAACGCGTGGACGCCGGGCAACATCATCCAGGACGCGATCGAGAAAGTGCGTCCGCAGATTGGGCAGGGGAAAGTGCTGCTTGGGCTGTCCGGCGGCGTCGATTCGTCCGTCGTCGCCGCGCTCCTGCACCGGGCCATCGGCGATCAGCTCACTTGCGTGTTCGTCGATCACGGCTTGCTGCGCCTGAACGAAGGCGATCAGGTCATGCAGGTGTTCGAGAAGAACCTCGGCGTGAAAGTGATCCGCGTGAACGCGGAAGCGCGCTTCATGGATGCGCTCAAGGGCGTCGCCGATCCCGAGCAGAAACGAAAAATCATCGGCGCGAAGTTCATCGAAGTGTTCGACGAGGAAGCGCAGAAGCTGCAGGGCGTGAATTTCCTCGCGCAGGGCACGATCTATCCCGACGTCATCGAATCCGCCGGCGCGAAGACCGGCAAGGCGCAGGTGATCAAGTCGCACCACAACGTCGGCGGCCTGCCCGAGAAGATGAACCTGAAGCTGGTCGAGCCGCTGCGCGAGCTGTTCAAGGACGAAGTGCGCGCGATCGGCCTGGAGCTCGGCCTGCCGCGCGAGATGATCGATCGGCATCCGTTCCCAGGCCCGGGCCTCGGCGTGCGCATCCTCGGCGAAGTCACCAAAGCCGCCGCCGACACGCTGCGGCAAGCCGATCACATCTTCATCGAAGAGCTGCGCAAGTCGGGCTGGTACGAAAAGACTTCACAAGCGTTCGCCGTGTACCTGCCGGTGAAGAGCGTCGGCGTCACCGGCGACGGCCGCCGCTACGAGCCGGTGATCGCGCTGCGCGCCGTGCAGACGATCGACTTCATGACCGCGAAGTCCGCGCAGCTGCCGTGGGAATTGCTCGAGACCTGCTCGCGCCGCATCTGCAACGAGATCGCCGGCGTGTCGCGCGTGACCTATGACATCTCTTCCAAGCCGCCCGCCACCATTGAGTGGGAGTGACGAGCGGTTCATGACGCAGGCGCTCGCGCTCGCCAAGCGAGCCGCGGACGAAGGCGAAGTTCCCGTCGGAGCGCTGATCGTCAAGGACGACCAGGTGCTCGGCGAAGGCTGGAATCATCCGATCAAGCTGCACGATCCCAGCGCGCATGCGGAGATGATCGCGATGCGCTCGGCGGCGCAGCGGATCGGCAATTACCGACTGACCGGCACGACGCTGTATGTCACGCTCGAGCCGTGCGTGATGTGCGCCGGCGCGATCATCCACGCGCGCGTGCAGCGGCTCGTGTTCGGGGCAATGGATCCCAAGGCGGGCGCGGTGTCGTCGGTTTACGATGTGATCGCCAAGCCGCGCTTGAATCACGCGGTCGAGTGGACCGGCGGCGTGATGGAGCAGGAGTGCGCCGCGGTGCTGAGGGAATTCTTCCGAGCGCGGCGATGACAGCGTCGGCCTGAAGGCCGACCCACGGGGGTTCTGAATGCGTGACTCGCAACGAGGGGATTCGTTCATCGGCAATCTTCTGCTCGCCGCCGGCGTCGCGTTCGCCGGCTGGGCAGTCGCCGACGGCTTGCTGAAATTCAAGACCGCCGACCGCTACGTCTCCGTGAAGGGGCTCGCGGAGCGCGAGGTGCCGGCCGATCTCGTCGTCTGGCCGATCGGCTACATGGAAGCCGGCAACGATCTCGGCGTGATCTATCAGCAGACGCAGGCGCACGCACAGCAGATCGCGGCATTCCTGAAATCGCAGGGACTGGAGAAAGCGGAGCAGAGCCTGTCGACGCCGAAGATCCAGGACAACCAGGCCGAGAACTACGGGCCGCAGCACGCTGCAAATCGCTACAAGGCCGAGGTCACCTATACCGTGCGCTCAGCCGACGTCGCTGCGGTGAAGAAGGCGATGGCCGCCTCGGGCGAGCTCGTGAAATCCGGCGTCGCCTTCATGTCGTACGGCAATCCGCCGGAATTCCGCTACACGAAGCTCAACGAGCTCAAGCCCGAGCTGCTCGCCGAAGCGACGAAGAATGCTCGCCGCGCGGCGGAGCAGTTCGCTTCCGATTCGGCGAGCATCGTCGGCAGCATCCGCAACGCCAACCAGGGCCAGATCACGATCGAGGATCGCGACACCGGCACGCCGGAGATCAAGCGTGTGCGGGTCGTGACGACGATCGACTACGAGCTGAAGCAGCCGTAAAGCCGATCACGCCGTCCTCAGCGTCAACCTTCACCGTGTCGCCTGCGGCGAACTTGCCGTCGAGGATGTCGCGCGCGAGCGGATTCTCGATCAGCGACTGGATCGCGCGCTTGAGCGGCCGCGCGCCGTAGACCGGGTCGTAGCCGGCCTGCGCGAGCTGGTCGAGCGCGGCGTCGGTGAACTCGATCTTGATGCTGCGCTCCGCGAGGCGGTTGACCACGCGCGCGGACTGGATGCGCGCGATCGCGCGGATCTGCTGGCTGCCGAGCGGATGGAACACCACCGCTTCGTCGATGCGATTGATGAACTCGGGCCGGAAGTGGCTGGCGACCACGCCCATCACCGCTTCCTTGATCGCCGCGTAATCCGCTCCACCGGTCTTGCCGGTCATCATTTCCTGGATCAGGTTCGATCCGAGGTTCGACGTCAGCACGACGACCGCGTTGCGGAAATCGACCGTGCGGCCCTGACCGTCGGTGAGACGGCCGTCGTCGAGCACCTGCAGCAGGACGTTGAACACTTCCGGATGCGCCTTCTCGACCTCGTCCATGAGGATCACGGAGTACGGGCGGCGTCGCACCGCTTCAGTGAGCTGACCGCCTTCTTCATAGCCGACGTAGCCGGGCGGCGCGCCGATCAGGCGCGCGACGCTGTGTCGCTCGCCGTACTCCGACATGTCGATGCGCACCATCGCTTCCTCGGTGTCGAACAGGAACGACGCAAGCGCCTTGCACAGCTCGGTCTTGCCGACGCCAGTGGGACCGAGGAACAGGAACGAGCCGATCGGGCGATTCGGATCCGACA
>DASRHK010000113.1:0-32432 GCA_035650495.1 Nevskiaceae bacterium
GACAATTTCTGGACCATCGTCGGCGTCGCCAACGCCAAGCGCACGCTCGACGCCGGCTTCACGACGGTGCGCAACGTCGGCTCCGGCAACTACGACGACGTCGCGCTCAAGCAGGCGATCGAAGGCGGCTACATCTCCGGCCCTCGCATCGTGCCCGCGACTTACGCGATCGGCGCGACGGGCGGGCATTGCGACGCCACCGAGTTCCCGCCGTCGATCAAGACCGACGACGTCAACATCGCCAACAGTCCGGATCAGTATCGCGCGCTGGTGCGGAAGCTCCGCAAGTACGGCGCCGAAGTGATCAAGGTGTGCATGACCGGCGGCGTGTTCTCCAAGACGGATTCCGTCGGCGCGCAGCAGCTTTCCTTCGACGAGATCAAGGCGGTGGTCGACGAGGCGCACATGCTCGGCATGCGCGTCGCAGTCCACGCGCACGGCACCGAGGGGATCAAGGTCGCGCTCAAGGCAGGCGTCGACACCATCGAGCACGCGAGCCTCGCGGATGCGGAAGGCTTCCGGCTCGCGAAAGAGCACGGCGCCTGGTTCGACATGGACATCTACAACGACGACTACATCCTGGCCGAGGGCGAGAAGAACGGCATGTTCGCCGAGAGCCTCGCCAAGGAAAAGATGATCGGCCGCCGCCAGCGCGAGACGTTCAAGGCGGCGCACGCGGCGGGCGTGAAGATGCTGTTCGGCACCGACGGCGGGGTGTACCCGAATGGCGACAACGCGAAGCAGTTCGCGACGATGGTCGAGTGGGGGATGAAGCCGATCGAAGCAATCCAGGCGGCAACCAGGAACGCCGCCGAAGCGCTCGATCGCAGCGCCGACGTCGGCGCCATCGCCACCGGTCGCTACGCGGATCTCGTCGCAGTCGACGGCGATCCGCTGGCCGACGTGAAGCTGCTGCAGCGGCCGAGCTTCGTGATGAAAGGCGGCGCGGTGGTGAAAGCGCCCTGAACGATTGCAGGCATCGCGGCATTCGTCGCAGGCCTTCAACCCCGTCGCGGTTTCCCCGATAATGCGCGCCGGGAAGTAGGAGAGCCGCTGCAAGGCGGACGCGTCAGGGGACAGTGTGAACAGTGTTCTGTTGATCGACGACGATCCAGTCGTCACTTGTGTGTACGAAGGACTTTTCGCGTCGGCGGGCTATGACGTGAAGGTGGCCCAGGACGGCGAGGACGGACTCGCCTCCGTGCATCGGTGGCGCCCCGACGCAGTCCTGCTCGACCTGTCGATGCCCAAGCTCAACGGCCTGCAGTGGCTGCAGAACGTGCGCTCCGACCGACGCTTCGAGAAGCTTCCTGTCGTGGTGTTCACCGCAGGTCAGGTCGCGTGGCAGCTGACCGCCGCCAAGAACAGCACGGCGACCTGCGTCATCTCCAAGAAGTCCGCGGATCCCGCGGCTGTCGTTCGCGCCGTGTCGGACGCGATCACCATGGGCGCGTGGCGCTTCTGACGCGCTAGCCGAGCGCGAGCACGCTGTTCAGCAGCAACCGCACCAGCATCGTCTGGCGCGTGACGCCGGTCTTGCAGAAGATCGAGCGCAGATGCGTGCGCGCCGTGTTGCGGCGCACGTTCATCTTCTCTGCGGCTTCGTCGAGCGTGAAGCCTTCGGTCAGCAGCAGCGCGAGCGCCGCTTCCATTCGCGTCAATCCGAACAGTCGGCGCACGAGCTCGTGCGACGGCTGCGCGGCATTCGATTCCGGATCGCGCAGGAACACGGCGACGGCCGGACGCATCCGGCTCTCGGACCATGCGCCGGGCGGGATCGCGCGCACCAGCACGCCGAGCTTCGCGCGACCCGACGGTCGCGTCACCGACATCGCTTCCACGACGGCGGGTCCTTCCGTTTGCGTGGTGCCCGTGAGCGCCTGCTTGAGCATGCGCTGCAGCTCGCGGCTTTCCTGCGCGCTGTCGACGCACAGGTTGTTGCCGGACAGCCAGATGCCGTCCTTCTCGGCGAGGATGCGGCGCGCTTCCTGGTTGGTCTCGACCACCGCGCCGTTCTGCGCGTAGCTGATGATGCCGAGCAGCAGGCGATTCACCGTGCCGGCGAACAGCTGGCGCTCGCATTCGAGGAAGTCGAGCTTCGCGTGCAGCTGGATCGAGCGCTTGAGGTGGGGCAGGAGGAATCGCACCAGCGCCTTGTCCTGGGCGGAGAACGGCTTGGCGTCGTGCGCGCGCGTGATGCGCAGGCGGCACTCGATGCCTTCGCTCGTGTAGATGTCGGCGCCGAGCAGATGGCGGATGTCGAGCGGCTTCAAGTATTCGAGATAGATCGGAGAAGCGAGCCACTGCTTGCCGATCAGCTCTTCCGCGGTGATCACCTCACCTTCGGTCAGGCGCACGAAGGGATCGAGTGCGAAGAAGTGGGTCTCGTACGATTCCACGCCCTGCGTCGTCACCGGTCCGGTGTTGATCATGATGCCGGCGCTGTCGGGCGACGGTGGGCGCAGCATCAGCGTCACGTGTCCCGCGCGCAGGCTGTCGCGCATCATCTGCAGCGCGCTCTGCCACGGGGGGTTCTCCATCGGGCCCTCGTAGATCGCCCCGAGCAGCTTGTCGATCAGCGGCAGATCGGCGCCCAACGCCACGGGCGCGGGCGCAGCCGCCGCACGGGCATGACTATTGGACTTGGCGAGGGAGGGCATGAACGTCCTGCGAATCCGACGTGCTGCGAGTATAGCCAATTCACCAATATGGACGATCCTGACCCAAGCCCGGGCATCGGATGATTGCCGACGCACCAAGGACTTGCACACGGGAGCCCCATGGCGGACGAGAAGAAGATGAAGCAGGCCATGCAGGCCTATATCGACCATTTCAATCGCAGCGACGCCGGCGCGATCGCCGCGCTCTATGCGGACGACGCGACGGTCGAGGATCCCGTCGGCAGCCCGTTGAAGAAGGGCAAGGCCGAGATCGCCGCGTTCTATCAGATGGCGATCAAGACGGGCGCAAAGCTGCAGCTGGCCGCGCCGATCCGCGCGTCGCACAGCAATTCGGCGGCGATGGCGTTCGACGTCCTGCTCAACATGCCGCAGGGCAAGGCACTGATCCGCGTGATCGACGTGATGACCTTCGACGACGCCGGCAAATTCTCGTCGATGCGCGCGTTCTGGGGCCCGAGCGACATGGAGATGCAGGCGTGAAGCTGGAAGACATCTCGGATCGGCTCGAGCTCGAGCATCTCGTCACGGCATACACGTATGCGATCGACGAGCGCGCGTGGGACAAGCTCGACGCGATCTTCACCGAAGACGCTTACATCGACTATCGCGCGATGGGCGGCATCGACGGCAAGTACCCCGCGATCAGGCAGTGGCTGCCCGAGGCGCTGAAGCATTTTCCGGCGTACATGCACTTCATCGGGAATTTCCATTGCGAGATCGCGGGCGACGAAGCGACCGGCAAGGTCGCCTGCTTCAACCCGATGGTGGTGCCGCGCCAGGACGGCGGCAGCGACACGATGTTCCTCGGCTTGTGGTACTACGACAAATATCGCCGCACGCGCGCCGGCTGGCGGATCGTCGAGCGGGTCGAGAAGAAGTGCTACGAGTCCGGCATGCCGGACTGGATGAAGAAGGCCTTGAAGCTCTGATCGGCGCGTTCGTTGTACAGGCAAAGGCGACCTGAAGGTCGCCTTTGCTGAAACAACCAGCGAATTGAGCCGCGCTTGTCGCGGCTCGAATTCGCCAATCGAAGCTACCGCTTCTCGGTGTCGCCCTGCTGACGATTGCCGGACTGGCTGCCGCGATCGTTCTCTTCGAAGCCGCCCTGCTGGCGGTTGCCGGACTGGTTGCCGCGATCCTGCTGCTGCTGACCACCCGAACGATCCTGGCCGCCCTGCTGCTGCGACGGCGACCGGTTCTGATCGCCCTGCTGGCCCTGGCGATTGCCCTGGTTCTGCTGCTGCTGGCCCTGGCCCGCGCGCGGTTGCTCGCGATCCTGGTCCGGCTTGCCTGGGCGCATGTCGCCACCTTTCCGATTCTGCTCGTTCATCTCTGTCGCTCCTCGCGCATGTCGCGCATTTTCACTACACCTATACAGAGCGTCCGCCGGCGTACGAAGTTCGCGACCCTGAAATGTTTACACGACGCCTTCCTGCTTCGCGCGCGAATGCTTGCGGGCGTGTAATTTCTCCGCGTCGTCGAGCGAGTGCGTGCCCTTGAGCCCGCCCCCGGCCTTCGCCGCGAGATCGGCGAGGCGCGAGTAGTAGTTGCGCAACACGTCGAGCTCCTCCTGCGAAAGATCCTCCACGGCCACGACGCGATTGCTCGCATGCTCGTGCGCGGCGAGCAGCTCGTTGAGCTTGAGATGGATGGCCGCGCTGTCCTTGTTCTGGGAGTGCTGGATCACGAACACCATCAGGAACGTGATGATCGTGGTCAGCGTGTTGATCACGATCTGCCACAGCTCCGAGAAGTGGAAGTAGGGGCCGGTCAAGGCCCACACCAGCACGAGCAGGCTCGCGGTCGCGAACGCGCCGCTGGAGCCGGCGACCTTGGTGCAGCCGGTGGCGAAGCGCTCGAACCACGAGAGCTGCTGCGGCGAGCGCTGGATTTGGGTGACCTCGGGCTGCGTCATGGCGGATCGCCGGCCTGAAGCCGACGCCTTCGAAGGGGGCTTGCTACTTCGATGGCCGGCCGCGGAGCCCGGTTCCTCCCCAGATGCGCGTGCCGCCGGGTCATGCGAAAGTTGCGGCATATGGCTTACGCCCGCATCGTGGGGACCGGCAGCTACCTGCCGGCGCGGATCGTCACCAATCGAGAGCTCGAGTCGCGCATCGACACCACCGACGAGTGGATCGTGACGCGCACGGGCATCGAGTCGCGCCACGTCGCCGCCGACGACGAGATGACCAGCGATCTCGCGGTCGCCGCCGCGAAGCGCGCGATGGAGGCGGCGTCGGTGACGCCCGCCGACGTCGATCTGATCATCGTCGCGACCACGACCGAGGACATGGTGTTTCCGTCCACCGCTTGCCTCGTGCAGGCCAAGCTCGGCGTGAAGCAAGGCGCGGCATTCGATGTGCAGGCCGTCTGCACCGGCTTCGTCTACGCGCTCGCGATCGCCGACAAGTTCGTCGCCAGCGGCCAGCATCGCTGCGCGCTGGTGATCGGTGCGGAAGTGTTCTCGCGCATCCTCGACTGGAACGATCGGCGCACCTGCGTGCTGTTCGGCGACGGCGCGGGCGCCGTCGTGCTCAAGCAATCCGATCAGCCTGGGATCATGTCGAGCTCGCTCCACGCAGACGGCAGCCTCGCACACATCCTGCGCGTGCCCGGCGGCGTGTCGGGCGGCCAGCTGCGCGGCAGTCCGTATCTGGAGATGGACGGACAGGCGGTCTATCGTGTCGCGGTGCGCGAGCTCGAAGCAGGCGCAACGGAGATCCTGAAGCAGAACCAGCTGAGCGCCGACGTGCTCGACTGGTACGTGCCGCATCAAGCCAATATCCGCATCATCAACACGCTGGCCGACAAGATCGGCGTCGCGCGCGAGCGCGTGGTGACGACGGTGGCAAAACAGGGCAACACCTCGGCGGCGTCGGTGCCGCTGGCGCTCGACGCAGCGGTGCGCGATGGCCGGATCAAGCCCGGTCACCTCGTGCTGGTGCAGGGCGTCGGCGGCGGCATGACCTGGGGCTCGCTGCTGATGAAGCTGTAACGGAGGATGGGAATGAGATCCGCAATCGCGATTGCACTGGTCTTCGCCGCGTCGCCGGTGCTCGCCGACGAAGCCGCATCGGCGCTCGCCGACTGCCAAGCGCATCAGCAACGGCTGGAAGACCTCGAGTCGAACGCCATGGCGCCCGCGCAAGCCGCCGGCAGCGGAACCGGCTGGCAGCCGCAGCGATTCGGTGAGGACGAGATCGCGCACCAGCGCGCGCTCACCGACGACGCGTGCGCTTATGCGCGCGAGCTGCGCAGGAAATCCGGCGCGCCGAAGATGAGCGCGAATCCGACGCCGCCGCCTTCGATCCAGCCGTTCCGCTCCGACGAGCCGCCGCCGTCGTCGCAGCCGCCGGTGTTCGACGAGCATCCGCGCCTGCCGGCTGCGCAACCGCCGTCGCCTTCGCCACCGCCGCGGAAGATGGTCCGCAGACCGCCGCCTGCGCCGCAGCCCAGCGTCGGCGGGACCAAGGCGAGGCATCCGGTCGACGAATCGCAGCCCGCGACGCCGGCGCAGCAGTGAGGTGGGTCGCCCTTCAGGGCGACGTTTTTGGCCGCAGCCGCACGCGTCCCCACGTCGTTCCGTAGATCGGGCGACCCTGCTCGTCGAGGATTACGCCGGAGAACAGGTTGTTGTAGCGGGCGCCGCCGATCGTGTAGCGGAAATCGCTCTTGCCCGATTCCCAGTTGAGCGCCTCGAGCGTCCAGCGATTGTCGCGTGCGCCGACGAGATACACCTCGGCTGAGCCGAGGCTCAGCATCGGCACGCCGTTGGGTGAGCTGACTTCCGCATTCGTCCACGCGCTGGCGAGTCGATGCGTCGCGGGATCCCACACGAACTTCTCGACCCCGAACGGCTGATGACGCGGGTTGCTGCCGAGGAAGGAGATGAGCAGAGGCCGCGCCTGCTTCGGCAGATACCACGGCACGTTGCGCGGCGTGTTGTTCACGACGAGCGCGCCGTAGCCGGAGACGACGACCGCTTGCTCCGACTGCACGGCATCGAGTTTCAGTGAGCCCATCGACACCGGTGCGATCGCCGCGATGCGCTGCGATCCCAGGGGAATCGCGTCGCGCCAGAACAGCGTGAGGTTCATGCGCACGTCGCCGTCGGTGATCGCGACGAGATGATCCTCGCTGCCGAAGCCCATCAGCGCCGGCGTCGAGCCGGTGCCGTCGCCGCCCGTGTTGGAGTACGGCTCGCACCATGCGCCATCGCGCGCATCGATCGAGAGCTTGTCGCCGGTCCACACCACTTTGTGCAGATGCTCGCGTGAAGCGACGTAGATGCCACCGCGCTCGTCGATCGCGAAGCTGTTGCGGACCCAGCCGTATCCGGGCCGCGTGGAATCCTCGGCGGCGTGCTCGGAATGCTGGAGCTTCACGAAGCGGCTCTGCTTCAGATCGCGTGAGATCGCGACAACGTAGCCGTGCTCGGTCGCGACGACGATCCAGCCGTCGAACGTCATGTTGATGCCGATCAGGTTGCCGGTGATCGGCGCGGGCAGGACGTATTCGCCTTTCTTCTCGATCGGCGAATCGGCGCTGCCGACGTCGCCGTAGACCGCGATCGCGCCGCGCTTCAGGCCGACGTAGAAGCGATTGTCGCGGTCGACCATCGTGTAGACGCCCGCGAGATCGCGGAACATGCGCGCTTCGCGGAACGCGTGCACGAGCGCGAGGAAGCCGTCGTTGTTCTCTTCGAACGCGGCGTCGCTCGCATCGGTGCGCGCCTCCTCGAAGGTGTCGGGGTTGCCGTTCGGCAGATGTGCGAGCACGCGGAAGGATTCCGCATCCTGCTTGTAGATGCCGTTGAGCCCGTTCGACCAGATCACGCGCCGGCCGTCGGCGTACGCGGGCGAGATGAACGCGCCGAAATGTCCGGGCCCGAGATGAACGTAGTCGATCTCGTCGGGCTTCAGCGCGTGCGTGGGCGCGGTGGGGCCAGCGGTCGGCGTCGCGTCCTGCTGCGCGGAGCTGCGATGCGGCAGGGGATACGGCGATTCCGCGAGGTATGGATTGACCGGTGCGGCGATTGCCGCCGCGAGCAGGAGCGAGAGCATCAGTAGAACCGGTAGACCACGTCGGCGCCGTAGGACCGCGGCTCGCCCCAGAGCACGGCGCGATTCGCCTGCGGCAGGTTGTCGATGGCGTCGACGATGTAATCGCGATCGGTGAGATTGCGTCCATAGAGCGCGAAGTCGAAGTAGCCGCCGAGCGCGTGCACGTTGCCGATCGCGACGCGCGCATTCATGGTGCTGTAGGACGGACGCACCGAGCCTTCGCGATAACCCGCGAGCGAGGGCGATCCGAAGCGCGCGCCCAAGTAGCTGTAGTTCACGTACGCGCGCAGGTTGCCCCAGCTGCCTTGCACGACGGTCCAGTCCAGCGTGCCGACCAGCGAATGGCGCGGCGCCGAGGCGAATCGATAGTTCGACGCGACGTTGTTGCCGCTGACGTCGCGCACCTCGTCGATGTTTGCGTCGAGGTACGCGTAGTCGGCGGAGAGCTGGAGTCCCTGCACGAGGAGCGCCGTTGCTTCCGCTTCAAAGCCCGTGATGTGCGCGCGACCGGCGTTGCGCGTCTTCGTATCCGAGATCGTGCCGGTGATCAGGAAGTTGATCTGCAGGTCGCGATACTGCGTACGGAACACGTCGGCGTTGAGGCGCAGCCGATGGTGGAACCATTCGCTCTTGAAGCCGGCTTCGTACGAGCGCACGTGCTCGGGCGCGAAGCCTTCAACGAAGCCGAAGCCGTAATTGACGCCGTCGTCCGCCGCGCCCGAAGCGCCGGAGATCTGCGGATCGCGGTCGTTGAAGCCGCCGCTCTTGTACGCCTCGGCCATCTTCACGTAAGTCTCGAAGTTCTTCGTCACATCGAACGCGCCGATCGCCGTGATCGAGTTGTCGCTGAAGTTACGATGCGCGTGGACGTTGTCGAACATCTCGCCGCTCTGCAGGACGGTCGCCACACCCTGACCCATGACCTGCGCTTCGAGATAAGTGTCGCTGACGCGGTACTTGACGACGTCGCGATGATCGATCGAATGACGATAGCCGAAGGTCAGATGCAGCTTCTGATCGAACAACAGCTCGGGTGTCCACGTCGCCTGCCCGTAGAACGCTGCGGCTTCGTTGTCGATGAGGTTGTCGAGATCGACGAAGTTCACCAGCCGCGGCCCGACGAGATCGAGCACGCTCGGCGCGAGCCGCGTCACCGCGTCGTGTACCGACGGAATGCGCGCGAACTGGTCGTCGAGCTGCTGCGGATCGAGCGCCGTCGAGAACTGGTGGTTCAGGTGATGGCGATCGTCGTGCGCTTTCTCGTGAAAGTAGAACAGCCCGCCGATGTACTGCAGCTCGTCGCCGAACAGGAAGCCCGAGAGCTGCAGCTCGTGCGACCACTGGCTTTGCGTCAGCGCGGGGATGATCAGCGGCGTCGGCGTCGGCATCGCGGGATTGCCGCCTTGCGCCGCGTTGGCCGCGGGACCGTCGTATTCGTTGCTGTCGAGTCGATAGGTCGTCGATCCCTTGCCGCCGCCGAGATCGGCATAGGTCGCGTCGAACAGCTTGCGATACGAGCCGGTGTACTTGAGCTCCGCGAAGCCGAGGTTGGTGGTGAGGATCAGAGCGTGTCCGTCGATGCGCGTCGTCGACGGCTCGAATGGCGCGCCGGTCGCGAGCGCGTCGAGCCGGTCTTCCGAGTACACCGTGTTCGCGATCGCGTACGGCTTGAAGTTCTCCGCGACGCCTTTGTTCGCCGTCGGCAGCGATACGGCCTGATAGAGATAGTTGTAGTGCGTCATGTCGGCGTGATCGAAGCTGTAGTCCACGCCGAGCCACTCGGTCGCGAGCCAGCGCAGATCGGCGCGTGCGCCGAAGTCGCGGCGATTGCCGAAGTCGCCGCCGGGTCCGGTGTTGTCGACCCAGCCGTGTTGCGCGTCGCGCAAGAGCGAGAACTTCACTGCGAGATCGCTGGTGAGCGGGACGTTCACCGAGCTCTTCACGTTGAGCGTGTCGCGCGAGCCGACGACGAGCTGATGCGTCATCGAGAACGCGCTCGTCGTCGGCCGCTTGGTGACGAGATTGATCGCGCCGCCGATCGTGTTGCGCCCGTAGAGCGTGCCCTGCGGACCGCGCAGCACTTCGATGCGCTCGAGGTCGGCGAGGTCGAGCGCGAGCCCGGTCGAGCGCGCGATGTAGACGCCGTCCTGATAGACGCCGACGCCGGGATCCTGCGTGATCTGCGCGTCGAAGATGCCGATGCCGCGGATGAACAGGCGCAGCGTCGCCTGATTGGTCGGGAAGGGCTCGATGGTCAGGTTCGGCACGTTGCCCTGCAGATCGGCCATGCCGGCGATGCCGCGCTGCTGCAGCTTGTCGGAATTGAGCGCGACCACCGACACCGGCGTCGTCTGCAGCGATTCGGTCTTGCGCTGGGCGGTGACGACGACCTGTTCGAGCTGCGCGTTGCCTTCTTCTTGCGCAGCCACCGGCGCAGCGACGGCGAGCGCACAGATGGCGGCGACCCGCATCTGCATCGGTTCCCCCTTTTCTCCTCTGCTCCGTATGATGAAGGGGCGGGTCGGGGAGGAGTTCGTCCATGTGGAGGAAGAAGGGATTGCTGCCGCTTTTCGCGGTAGCGCTCGTGTCCTGCGGTACCAGCGCCGATTTGCAGACCGCTGCGTCACCGGTCGCAGACCCGGTCGTCTCGCAATGCGTACCCGGCACCTCGGCCATCGCGCATGACGGCGATGGCAATGGGGTCGCCGCGACAGCCGCGCCGAAGATGTGCGCATCGCGCACCGGCTTCGGCGGCGCGGAGACGCACATCCGCGTGGCGCGCGACGGCTGGATCGTCGAGGAGCCCGCGGTGATGACGCCCGGCTTGCTCGGCACCGGATTCCTGTCCGGCATTCCGGGACCCAAGCCCGAGACGCAGCTCAGTCCGGCAGCGCTCGTGGCGAGTGGCGACGATGCGATGAGTTGGCAGCTCGTGCGACCCGGCGGGGCGACGTGGGTCGCTTCCGATGCCGCGATCTACATCGATCGGCAGACCGATCGACTGTTCTACTACGGGCTCACGACCAATCCCGCGCCGCAAGGCGGCGACGTTCCGCTCTCCGAGCAGGTGCCGGCGATCTACGCGCATCTGCTGTCGACGCGCGACCAGGGCGCGACGTGGAATTCGGTGAGCATCCTCGGTTTCATGAACTCCGAGAATCCGCGCTTCACCTCGGCGCCAGCGCCGGCAGGGCAGACGCAGGCTGTCCCCGGCGAGAACGTGTCGTACTGGTGCGGCAACATCATGCAGTTCACCTACGTCGCGCGCCTCTGCTATCGCAGCTTCGACGGCGGCGCGACCTGGCAGCAGTCGTCGACGCTCTTCGTCAGCGGTCGGGCGCAGCACAGCGAGTGCAGCGCGCCGGAGGATTACAACGCCGGCGACGGCAACTATCCGCAGGGCGATGCGAACGGATCGCTGTGGATCCTCATCAACTGCGGCGGACAGACCTTCCTCGCGCGCAGCGACGACGAAGGCTCGACGTGGCCGATCCTTCGTAAAGCGGGCACGCCGGATCCACTGGAGATTCCGCTCGCGGATGAGCTACGCGTCGATCCCGCGGGGAATCTCTACACGGTCAAGCTCGATGGGAATCAGCTCCTGCTGCGAACGTCGAAGGACGGCGGACAGACGTGGAGCGATGCGCACGACATGACGGCGCCGGCGGCGCGCGACGCGGATGTATTCCAGTGGGCGATGGCAGAGCGCGATGGCGTCGTCGCCGTCGCGTATCTCGTCGCGGAGCCGAGCGTGGGCTACGACGGCTACGTCACCGTCACGCGCAACGCGCTCGACACGTCGCCGATCTTCTTCAGTGCGGCGGTGAATACGCCCGAAGCGCCGCTCGTCACCAACTCGCAGGCCGCCAAGGACGATTTCATCGACCTCGACGTCGGGCCGGATGGCACGCCGTGGGCGGCGTTCTATTCGGATTGCGTCGCCGACGATCCCTCCTGCGCCGTGTCCGGCACCCCCGATCCGCTCGGCAAGGCCACGACGATCGCGCGGCTCGTCTTCTGATTGACGATGCCGGCCGGCGAGCGTAGGTTTTCGCCGCGTCCATCGCCAACAAAGGAGGAGAACATGAAGACGCCATTCATTCTCGCAGTCGCGCTGCTGGCCATGAGCTCGGCGAGCCTCGGGGCGGACAAGCCCGCTGCCGAAGGTCCGAGCGACAGCGCAATCCAGGATCAGGAAAAAGCCGTATGGGAGGCCTACAAGGCCAAGGACGCCGACAAGTTCAAGAGCTTCTTCACGAGCGACTACCAGGGCGTCTACGCCGAGGGCATGGAAGGCGTGAAGGACGAGCTCGCGGACATGAAGAAGTCCGAGATCAAGAGCTATTCGCTGTCGGGCGAAAAAGTGGTGCGTCCGACCAAGACCTCTGCGCTGATCACCTACAAGGTCGAGCTCTCGGGCTCCTACGACGGCAAGGATTTCTCGGGCACCTACAACACCGCCTCGCTGTGGGTGAAGCGCGGCGACAAGTGGCTCGCGATCCTGCATACGCAAGCAAAACAACCGTCGAAGAAATAAAGCATCGCGGGCGACCCACGAATCGAAAGGCCGCGTCGCGCGGGCCTTTTCTTTTGTGGGGCGGGCTTCAGCCCGACGCGTCGAACGCGTGCCGCATCGGCGGCTTGTCCCTCAGGCCGAGATCGATCTCGCTCGTGCGTCGCTTGTTCACGTCGGCGGAAAGCTTCGCGACGTCCGTGTAGAACTGCTCGTACCACTTACGGTTGAGCACGATCGGACCGTCACCGTCGCACAGGAGCGGATTGTCGATGCGCACCTTGTTGTGCCAGATCTGCACGTCCTCGCCGAAGCCCTTCGCAGTGAGATCGACGTATTGCTGGATCATCGCGGCGCAAGCCTGGTCCGTCATGCCGGGGAATTTCTTCACCATCACGCCGAAGCGGATCTCGAACGCGCTCGGCGAGATCGGCGTGTGCGTGTTGAGCAGGATCGACTCGACCGGATAGCCGCCCATCTTCCCGAACATGTGCGTGAGCTGATATGCGGGGCCGTAGTACGTCGCGACGGTCGTGATCGCTTCGCCGGCGCCGACCGAGTCGGAGACGCCGACCATGATCTGCGTCGCGCGATGGCCTTCGAAGATGTTCGCGAAATATTTCATGTCGCGCATCTGGTGCACGGACGCGAAGTGCGCGAAGTCGGCGACGTTGTCGACGAGCTCGCGGCAATTGTTCTCGATCTTCCACTTCACGATCGACCAGTCCGACCAGTTCTGCTGGTCGAAGCACTGCGCGACGCGCGGAATCGCGACGTCGGGCGAGGGCGCATGACCTTCCGGATCGTTCCAGACGAAGAGCAGATTGTTCTCTTCGCACGTCGGCCAGGATTTGGTGCGCGCTCGCGGCGGAATCGTTTTCGCGTAGGGGATCGCGTTGCAGACGCCGTCGCCGCCCCAGCTCCACGCGTGGAACTTGCAGACGAGCGAATCGCCCTTCACGTCGCCGAGCGCGAGATCGGCGCCCATGTGCGGGCACCAGGCGTTGAGGATGTTGAGCTTGCCACTCGCGCCCTGGAACACGACGAGGCGCGTGCCGAAGATGGAAAGTGAATGGGGCTTGCCATCCTTGTAATCGGAGGCAAGCCCCAGGCAATGCCAGCCGCGCGCGTACCGCTGCGGCAGCGGCGCGGCTTCGATCGAGTGCTGCTTAGGCTCTATCGAATGCGTGTTTGAGCTCCGGCTTCTGCTTCAACCCCTTGTCGATCTCGACGACGCGGCGCTGCTTCAATTTCTCCGGCACCGTCGCCGAGTCCATGTAGAACTGGTCGTACCACTGGCGGTTGAGGATGATCGGTCCGTCGCCGTCGCACAGCAGCGGATTGTCGATGCGCACCTTGTTGTGCCAGATCTGCACATCCTCGCCGAACGCCTTGTTGGTGAGGTCGACGTACTGCTTGACCATCGCGTCGCACGCTTCCTTGGTCATGCCGGGGAATTTCTTCACCAGCACGCCGAAGCGCAGCTCGAAGGAATTGCGATCGATCGGCGTGTGCGAGTTGAGCAGGATCGACTCGACCGGATAGCCGCCCATCGAGCCGAACATGTGCGTGATCTGGTAAGCCGGGCCGAAGTAGCTCGCGATCGTCGTCAGATATTCTTCCTTGCCGCCGAGCTTCTCGTTGGCGCCGACCATCACCTGCGTGGCCTTGTGGCCGTCGAAGATGTTCGCGAAGTAGACGACGCTGGTTGAGCCGTGTACCGAAACGAAGTGCGCCATATCGGCGATGTTGTCGATCAGCTCGCGGCAGTTGATGTCGATCTTCCACTTCACCAGCGACCAGTCGGACCACTCGTCGGGGTTGAACACCGGGGCGATGCGCGGGATCGCCTGCTCAGGCGACGGCGGATTGCCCTCCGGATCGTTCCAGACGAACAGCATCTTGTTCTCTTCCATCGTCGGCCACGCTTTCGTCTTCGCCTTGAGCGGAACCGTCTTGGCGTAGGGGATGCCATTGCACTTGCCGTCGGCGCCCCAGCTCCACGAATGGAATTTGCAGACGAGCGAGTCGCCCTTGATGTCGCCGAGCGCGAGGTCCGCGCCCATGTGCGGGCACCACGCGTTCAGGATGTTGAGCTTGCCGCTCGCGCCCTGGTACACGACGAGACGCGTGCCGAAGATGTTCAGCGAGTGCGGCTTGCCGTCCTTGTAGTCTTGCGCGAGCCCGAGGCAGTGCCAGCCGCGCGCGTAACGATCGGGCGGCGGCGTCGATTCGATCTCGTGCATCGTGGGGGCGGCGGCGCTCTTCATCACGACGGCCATGCGGTGACTCCTGTCAAAACGGGCTTTGCGGATGGCAGTGAGTCTCGACTCGCGCAGGGGACGTCGCATCACCCATTTGCATGACTCATACATCCGGACGAAGCCGCCCTGCACGCCATCGCGAACACTGCGCGAGTCGCGCCCATGTCGACTCGGAGGATGCTGTGCAAAGCCAAGCTCAGTCCAAGACCACCCCGCTCGTGAGCCCCGAAGTCCTCGTGCAGCGCGCCCGCGAACTGGTGCCGGTGCTCGCATCGCGCGCGAAGCAGACCGAAGAGGCGCGGATGGTGCCGAAGGAAACCGTCGCCGACATGCAGAAGGCCGGCTTCTTCGAAGTGCTGAAGCCGAAGAAGTACGGCGGCTACGAGATGGATCCGCAGGTCTTCTACGAAATCTGCATGACGCTCGCCGAAGGCTGCATGTCCACCGCGTGGATCTACGGCGTGATCGGCGTGCACAACTGGCAGATCGCGCTGTTCGATCCGAAGGCCGCGGAAGACGTGTTCGGCAAGGATCACTCGACGCTCATCGCCTCGACCTACATGCCGAAGGGGCAGGTGACGCCCGTCGAAGGCGGCTTCAAGTTCTCCGGACGCTGGGGATTCTCCAGTGGCATCGATCACTGCCAGTGGGTGTTCCTCGGCGGACTGATCTTCGACAAGGCCGGCAAGGCGCCGCCCGAGTACCGCACGTTCCTGCTGCCGCGATCGGATTTCGAAGTCGTCGACACCTGGCACGTGATGGGGCTGAAGGGGACCGGATCGAAAGACATCGTCGTGAAGGATGTCTTCGTTCCTGAATACCGCACGCACAAAGCGAGCGACGGCTTCATGGGCACGAATCCCGGACGCGACACGTTCACGTCGAATCTCTACAAGCTGCCGTTCGGCCAGATTTTCGTTCGCGCGGTCTCATCGGCCGCGATCGGCGCGCTCCAGGGCGCGTGCAACGCGTTCAAGGATTGGGGCAAGCAGTGGATGGGCAACATGGGCGCGAAGACCTCCGATCAGGGTCCGGCGCAATTTGCGGTCGCCGACGCGATGGTCGCCGTCGACGAGATGAAGCTCGTGCTCAATCGCAACTTCGAAGTGCTGCAGAGCAAGATCAAGACCGGTCAGCCGCTCGACCTCAACGAGCGCCTGCATTTCCGCTATCAGGCCTCGCAAGTCGTCGAGCGTTGCGAGAAGCACGCCTATCAGCTGTTTTCTGCGTGCGGCGGCCGCGGCATCTTCCTCGACTTCCCGGTCGTGCGGCACTTCCTCGACATCTGCGCCGCGCGTGCGCACTACGCGAACAACCCGGACATCTTCGGCCGCAATTACGGCGGCGTGCTGCTCGGGAAGGACAACACGGACTTCTTTTTGTGACGTCCATGTACAAGCGCTGGCCGTCCCTGGCCAGCAGTTTCGGAAAAAGCCATGAACTTTGATCAGGAATTTGACGTTGTTGTCGTCGGCTCCGGCGCCGGCGGCATGACTGCGGCGCTGTGCGCGGCCGGCAAGGGACTGTCGAGCGTCGTGCTCGAGAAGTCCGATCTCTATGGCGGCACCAGTGCGGTCTCCGGTGGCGGCATCTGGATTCCGTGCAACGACGACATCGCCGGCTATGGCGGCAAGGACTCGTACGAGCAGGCGCTGACGTACATGAAGCATCTGACCGCGGGTCAGGTGCCGCAGGCGCGGATCGATGCGTATCTGAAGAACGCGCCAGAAATGGTTCGGCA
Source organism: Nevskiaceae bacterium (assembly GCA_035650495.1). GTDB lineage: Bacteria > Pseudomonadota > Gammaproteobacteria > Nevskiales > Nevskiaceae > DASRHK01. The sequence goes on from DASRHK010000113.1 coordinate 16,263, forward strand.
CCTCAAGCGCGAGTTCGGCGTGCTGTTCCGCGGCGTGAAGCTCTATCCGGACTACTACCCGGATCAGCCGGGCGGGCTCGACGGCTATCGCTCGATGGAGCCGGTCGAGTTCAACGCGGCCGAGCTCGGCGACGAATTCAATCGCCAGCGCCCGCCGTTCGCGGGCACGCAGGTGATGGGCCGCATCTCGATGAACCAGGTCGAGGCGCACACGCTGTTCACCAAAGGCAAGGGCTGGGTCGGGCTCATCCTCAAGATGATGCTGCGCTACTGGCTCGATCTTGCGTGGCGCTTCAAGTCCAAGCGCGATCGCCGTCTCACGCTCGGTCAGGCGCTCGTCGCGCAGCTGCGCAACGCGCTCGTCAAGAAGAACGTGCCGCTGTGGCTCAACTCGCCGATGGAGTCGCTGATCGAAGACAACGGTCGCGTCGTCGGCGTCGTCGCCAAGAAGGACGGCAAGACGATCCGCCTGCGCGCGAAGCGCGGCGTGATCCTCGCGAGCGGCGGCTTCGAGTCGAATCAGCAGATGCGCGAGCAGTACCTGCCGAAGCCGACGAAAGCGACCTGGACCGGCGCTCCGCCGATCAACAACGGCGACGGCATCCGCGCGGGGCAGCAGCTCGGCGCGAAGCTCGGCTTCATGAATCTCACCTGGGGCTCGCCGACCGTGCACGTTCCCGGCGCGAAATCGCAGACGACGCTGTTCGTCGAGCGCGCGATGCCGAACTGCATCATCGTCAATGCCAAGGGCAAGCGCTTCGTCAACGAAGCGGCGGCGTATCCCGACGTCGTCACTGCGATGTACGAGGACGACGCGAAGGGCAACGGCTCGGTGCCGTGCTGGATGATCTTCGACGCGGTGTTCCGCAAGAAGTATCCGGCGGGATTGTTCCTGCCGTCGCAGATGCAGCCTGACAGCAAGCTGCCGCCCGACTGGCTCGACAAGGTCTACTTCCGCGCCGACTCGCTCGACGCGCTCGCCGCGAAGATCAAGGTCGATCCCAAAGGTCTCGCGCAGACCGTGCAGACCTGGAACGGCTACTGCGAGAAGGGCGTCGATCCGGAATTCGGCAAGGGCAACACGTCGATCGACCGCTACTACTCCGATCCGCTGGTCACGCCGAACTCGTGCATGGGCCCGCTCACGCAGGGGCCGTTCTACGCGATCGCGCTGTGGCCCGGCGAGATCGGCACCAAGGGCGGACTCTGGTGCGACGAGCGCGCACGCGTCACGCGTGAAGACGGCAGCGTCATTGCCGGCCTGTACGCGATCGGCAACTGCTCCGCGGCCGTGATGGGCAAGACCTACGCGGGCGCGGGCTCGACGCTCGGCCCTGCGTTGACGTTCGGCTACATCGCAGCGCGCGACATCGCGGAATCGCAGGCGCAGGCCAAAGCTCCGATCGCAGCCGCCGCCTGATGGGCAAGACTGCGCTCGTTCTCATCGCGACGCTGATCGCGCTGCCGATCCTGGCGTTCAAGTTCGACTCGGCGCCGACGCCCGAGCAGGTCCTGATGATCGAGCGCCTCGCGACGCTCATGGTCGCGATCGCCTTGACCTGCTGGGTCGTCGGCGAGATCACCGGCAACGTGTCGCAGACCGACAAGCTGTGGAGCATCACGCCGGTGATTTACGCGTGGTACGCCGCGTCGATGGCGAGCTGGGATGCGCGCATGGTGCTGATGTCGGTGTGCGCGACCATCTGGGGCGTGCGCCTCACCTACAACTTCTCGCGGCACGGCGGCTATTCGTGGAAGTTCTGGACCGGCGCCGAGGACTATCGCTGGGCGATCGTGCGGAAGAAGCCGGGTTTCGACAATCCGGTCGTGTGGAAGATCTTCCACCTCGGATTCATCTGCCTCTACCAGCACACGCTGCTGCTGCTCATCGCGATTCCCATCGTGCTGTGTGGCGGCAAGCCGCTCACGGTGGTCGATTGGATCCTCGCGGCGGCGTACGTCGGCCTCGTCGTGATCGAGACGATGGCCGATCAGCAGCAGTGGAATTTCCAGGCGCAGAAGAAAGCCGGCAATCCCGATGCGCGCTACAAGCGCGGCTTCATCCAGGATGGCCTGTGGTCGCGCGCCCGGCATCCGAACTATTTCGCCGAGCAGTCGATCTGGGTCGTGTTCTTCCTGTTCAGCGTCGCTGCGACCGGCCGCTTCAACTGGACGGCGACGGGCTGCATCCTGCTGATGGCGCTGTTCCAGGGCAGCGCGAACCTGAAGGAATCGATCTGCGCGTCGAAGTATCCCGAGTATCCCGACTACGTGAAGCGCACGCCGCGGTTCCTGCCGCGGCTCTTCTGAAGGACATCCGATGAAGCTCAAAGGCAAGGTCGCGCTGGTCACCGGCGCGGGACAGGGCGTGGGGCAGGGCATCGCGTTCGCGCTCGCGGAGGAGGGCGCCGCGGTCGCCGTGGCAGCGCGCACGAAATCGAAGCTCGATGCGACGGTCGCCGCGATCGGCAAGCGCGGCGGCAAGGCGATCGCCATCGCGTGCGACGTCAAGAAAGCCGATGATCTCGCGCGCGCCGTCGGCGAGACGGTGAAGCAGCTCGGCGCGCTCAACATCCTGGTCAACGACGCACAGGAAGTGCCGCTCGGTCCGCTCAACAAGGTCAGCGACGATGCATTCACCGCCGGCTGGGATTCCGGCCCGCTCGCGACGTTCCGGCTCATGAAGCTCGCGTATCCGCACCTGAAAGGCAACGGCTGCATCGTCAATCTCGGCACCGCCGCAGCGAAGCGCTGGGACATGAGCGGCTATGGCGCGTATGCCGCGGTGAAGGAAGCGATCCGTCAGCTCACGCGCGCAGCCGCCTGCGAATGGGGGAGAGAAGGCATTCGGACGAACTGCATCCTCCCGCTCGCCAATTCGCCGTCGATGGAGTGGTGGACGCGCGAGCGCCCGCAGGAAGCCGCGGCGTTCCTCGCGACCGTCCCGATGCAGCGCATCGGCGATTGCGAGGCCGACATCGGCAGATTCGTCGCGACGCTGTGCTCGGAGGAGTGCCGCTACGTTAACGGCCAGAGCATCGGGCTCGACGGCGGACAGGCGTACCTCGGATAAGAAAAGGGCCGCTCGCGCGGCCCCTTCTTTTCCTGCTCGATCGCGCTAGCGCAGGTTGCCGTGCTCGCGACGCTCTTCGCGTCCCTCGTGCTGCGGAGCGCGAGCCTGCGGCGCCGGACGCTCTGCGCGTGGCGTCACCTGCGGCATCGCACGCTGCTGCATGGGCTCGCGCTGTTGCATGACCTCGCGCTGCGGCGACGGTCGGTCCATCCGCTGCATCTGCATGCGCTCGGAACGGCCCGGGCGCTCTTCGTGCTGCGGCTGGTCGTCGCGCGGGATCGGTCGCATGTGCTCGTAGTGCGGCGCGCGCTCGACCGGCTCGCGCTGGCGCGGCGACATCTCGCGCGGCGTCACGTCGGGCATCGGCCGCGATTCGGGCGTCGTGGTCGGCTTCGAGCGATCGCGGTGCAGCGGCGTCTGCGGCAGCTCCTGCTGCATCGGCCGATCGAGATCGGCGCTGCGTGAGCCGAAGTCGCGACTACCGCGATCGATCACGCGACCGGGCGAATCGTTGCGATCGTTGTCACTGCGATTGTTGTCGCGCTGATCGTCCATGATCCGCGGACGCGTCTCCGCACGATTGCGGCCTTCGTTGTTCCGCGCCGAGTTGCGGCTCCAGTTCGAGGGCACCTGCGTGCGCACGACGTTGTGCTCCGAGAACGCGCCCGGACGCGGCGTCGCGGCGATCACCTGGTCGCCACGGCTGGCGAACTGCATCTGGTTGTGGCGCGCCTCGTCGCGATGCCGCTCCTGCATGTCGGTGCGCTCGCGATGATGCTCGTTCGACCAGCGCTGCTCGTCGGCGGTCGGGCGCTCGTGCACGCCACCGGAGCCGCCGTTGTAGGCGACGTGGCTGTCGTTGTAATTGTTCACCACCGTCGTGTTGTAGACGTTGGTCACGTGGACATCGCGGTTGACCGCGCGGTTGTACCAGAAATGATTGTCGCGCCAGTAGCCGCCTTCGTAGCCATGACCGAAATAGCCGAAGCCGTAATTGATGCCGCCGTAATAACCGACGTGCGGGCCCCAGTAGCCCGGATGCCAGACGTAGTAGCTGTCGACCCACGCCCAGTAGCCCGGGGTCCAGTAGAAGCCCGGCTCGGGCGCGAGCACCCAGGTGCCCGGAACCCAGTAGTAGTCCTCGACATCCGGATCCCAGGCCCAGTAGCCAGGCGTCCAGACGTAGTCATCGCCGGGAATCGGCGGCTGCTCGTAGACGAGCAGTGGCGGCGGCGCGATGTTCACTGACACGAACACGCCGGCGTTCGCGGCAAGCGGCGCCGACAGCACCAGGGCCGCCAGCAGGATTCGCAGACCGGTCTTCATTGGATAGACCTCCTCAAAGTTCAGGGGCCAGCGTAGTCCCCGCAACCTTTATGCTCCCTGAATGTTGGACCCCCCGCCCAAGCCCTTGGTTGCGCGGGTTTGCGGGCTTGCTGCAACCGTTTTCGCTGCTGCAGCATCGTAGGGGGTTCCACGAATACATTCAGGGGAGAAATCGATGCGCATCATCATCCTTGCGGCCGTGCTGGCCGCAGGCGGCGCCGCTGCTGCCGAAACCGAAGCCGATCGCTGGAAGCTCACCGACGTCTACGCCGGCGCCGCCGAATGGAATGCCGATGCGACGAAGCTCGAGTCGCAGATCAAGGCGTACGGCGCGTGCAAAGGCCATCTCGGGGACGGCGTCGCGAAATTCAAATTGTGCGAGGACCTCTACTGGGACGCGCAGAAGCGTCTCTCCCGGTTGCAGGCGTACTCCGAGGAGCTCCTCGACGAGGACACGACCAAGTCATCGAGCCTAGAGCTCAGCCAGAGATTCAACGTGCTCGCCGCGAGCGCCGCGGAAGTCACGAGCTTTCGCGATCCGGAGATCCTGAAGCTCGGCAAGAAGAAGATCGACGCGTATCTGGCTGCGGACAAGTCGCTCGCGATCGACAAGCAGCCGCTCGCCGACATTCTCCGCCGCGCGCCGCACACCCTGGACGCCAATGCCGAGCAGATCGTCGCGACCTTCGGCCTCACCGCGGACATTCCGCAATCGACCTACACGATCCTTTCCACGGCCGACCTTCCGTGGCCGACGGTGAAACTCTCCGACGGGACGGAAGCGCACCTCGATCAGGCGGGCTACACGAAATATCGAGCGGTGCAGAACCGCGACGATCGCCGGAAAGTGATGGACACCTTCTTCGGCAAGTGGAAGGAGTATGAGCACACGCTCGGCGTGACTTTCTACGGGATGCTCAAGCAGAGCACCGTCTACAGCCGCGTGCGCAAGTATCCGGATTCGCTATCACAGGCGCTCGACGCCAATCACGTGCCGCCCGCGGTCTACGACATGCTCATCGAGCAGACCAACGCGAACCTGCCGACGCTGCACCGCTACTTCAAGCTGCGCGCGAAGATGCTCGGCGTGTCGGACATGCATTACTACGACATCTATCCGCCGATCGTGAAGAGCTCCCTGAAATTCCCGGCGGACCAGGGCAAGCAGATGATGCTCGAGGCGATGAAGCCGCTCGGCGACGACTACGTCGCGCGCGTGAGGCAGGGGCTGGCCGATCGCTGGATGGACCTCTATCCGCGTCCGCACAAGCTGCCGGGAGCGCACATGGACCCCGGCGCGTCGTACGACGTGCACCCCCTGCTGCTGATCAACTACAACGACGATTACGAATCGGTGTCCACCATCTCGCACGAATGGGGACATGCGATGCACACGGATCTTGCCAACCACGCGCAGCCGTATCCGACCTCGAGCTACTCGATCTTCGTCGCTGAGATCGCCTCGACGCTCAACGAGGCGCTGCTGCTCGACAGCATGCTGAAGAGCGCGAAGAGCGACGACGAGAAGCTGTACTACCTCGGCTCCGCGCTCGAGCAGCTGCGCGGGACGTTCTTCCGCCAGGCGATGTTCGCGGACTTCGAGCGCGAGGTGCACGCACGCGTCGACAAGGGCGATGCGCTCACCGGCGAGCAGCTCACCAGGATCTACGGCGATATCCTGAAGCGCTATCACGGCGATGCGCAGGGCATCGTGAAGATCGACGACGTCGACTGCGTGGAGTGGGCCTACATCCCGCACTTCTACGGCCCGTTCTACGTCTACCAGTACGCGACGTCGATCGCGGCGAGCTCTCAGTTCGCGAATCAGATCCTGTCGAATCAGCCCGGCGCGCGCGATCGTTACCTGAATCTGCTGAAGGCCGGCGCGTCGGACTATCCGTACGAACTGGTGAAGAAAGCCGGCGTCGATCTCGCAACGCCGGCGCCGTATCAGGCGCTGGCGAAGCGGATGGATTCGATCATGGATCAGATCGAGGCGATCCTGGCGAGGAAGAAATAGCGGTCGCTATTGGCCGGCGCTTCATTCCCGGCGGGGGACGCCTGAAAAGCTCCGTCTAGCTCGGACGCGGCCATCCCTGGCCGCGTACGCCCCCGCCGGAAACGAAGCGCCGTCCGAGGAGCGAGACGCTCATCGCCAGGGCGGGCTGGGGACGAGCGGCGCATTGGCTTCGGCCGGGGGCGTCAATCGGCAGGGACGCCGATTACGAGCTGCAGGGAAGCTTCTTTTACGGCGTCCCCCGGCGAAGCCAATGCGCCGCTCGCTGACCCGACTACTCCGCGGTGATGTACGTCGAGTGCAAACCACCGTCCACCATGAACGTCGCGCCATTCACGTGCGACGAATCGTCCGAGGCGAGGAAGAGCGCGGCCTTCGCGATCTCGGCGGATTCGCCGAAGCGGCCTTGCGGGAGATGCACGAGGCGACGCTGTTTCTTCGCTTCGGTGTTCAAGAACTTCATCAGCAGTTCCGTCCGCAGCGGTCCGGGGCAGAGCGCGTTGACGCGGATGTTCTCGCGCGCGTGGATAGCGGCGAGCTCGCGTGACAGCGAGAGGATGCCGCCCTTGCTCGCCGTGTAGGCGACTTGCGCCGCAGCCGATCCCATCAGCGCGACGACCGATGCCGTGTTGATCACCGAACCGCCGCCCGCTCGGCGCAGCGCGGGGATGCCGTACTTGCAGCCGAGGAACACGCTCTTGAGATTGACGTTCATCGTCAGGTCCCAGATCGCTTCGTCGGTCGTTTCCGCCGTGTCGTCGCTGCTGTGCATGATGCCGGCGTTGTTGAACAGCACGTGCAACGCGCCGTAGTTCTTCTCCGCGGCGGCGACCATGTTCTGGCAGTCCGCGGCCTTCGAGACGTCCGCCTTGATCACGGTCACGCTGCCGCCGGCGTCGCGCGCGGTGTCCTGCGCCGCTTTCTCGTTGAGATCGACCGCGACGACCTTCGCGCCTTCCTTCACGAACAGCAGCACGGATTCGCGCCCGATGCCGCTGCCGGCGCCGGTGATCACGCACACCTTGTCTTTGAGTCGCATCACTTCGCTCCTTTTTTCGTCGCCGCGATCAGCGCGTCGAACAGTTTCTGCTGCGTGGGATCCTGTTGCGCCGTCAGCTCCGGATGCCACTGCACGGCGATGAGCCACGGCGCGTCGTTCATCTCGACCGCTTCGATGGTTCCATCCGGAGCAGTGCCGACGGTGTCCAATCCGGGCGCCAGCGCGCGGATCGCCTGATGGTGCCAGGACATCGGGTGCAGCTCGGTGACGCCGATGATCGACGCGAGCCGCGATCCTGCCTTCAGCTTCACCGCGTGCGGGACCGGATCGCGCGGCGGCTTGCGGTGCGCGATCTTGTCGCCGACCACGGCTGGCAGATGCTCGATCAGCGTGCCGCCGAGCGCGACGTTCAGCACCTGCATGCCGCGGCAGATCGCGAGCGTCGGCTGCTTGCGGCGCACGATCTCGCGTGCGAGAGCGATCTCGAGCTCGTCGCGCTGCGCATCGACGCCGTAGTTGAGCTCGTGCACGTCGCCGCGATAGCGCTCGGGCGCGATGTCGCCGCCGCCCGCGAGGATCAGGCCGTCGACGAGATCCAGATAGCGGGTCGCGTGCTCCGGAACCGGAGGGATCAGCAGCGGCACGCCGCCCGCGCGCTGGACTGCGCCGACGTATTCGGCCGGCAAGTTGTAGCGGCCGCGCTCGTCGCGAGGATAAGTCGTGATGCCGATGACCGGTGCCGACATCAGATGCGCTCGAAGTACCGCTTGCGCTCCCAGTCGGTCACGACCGCGTCGAACGACGCCTGCTCGGTGCGGAAGAAGTGCAGGTAGTGCCGGACGACGTCGTCGCCGAGCGCTTCGCGCGCGAACTTGCTGCGCTCGAACAGCTCGATGGCCTCGCGCAAGGTCGTCGGAACGCGCGGCAGATCGTCCGCTGCATACATGTCGCCGGAGAACGCCGCCGGCGGCTCGATCTTGTTCTCGATGCCGTCGAGCCCCGACGCGATCGCCGCAGCGTAGGCGAGGTACGGATTGCAGTCGGCGCCGGGGATGCGGCATTCGATGCGCAGAGAGTCGCCGGAGCCGACGATCCGGAAGCCGGCAGTGCGATTGTCGTTGCTCCACGCAATGCGCGTCGGCGCCCACGACAGGCTCTGATAGCGCTTGTACGAATTCACCGTCGGCGCGTAGCAGACCATCAACTCGCGCGCGTGCGCGATCCAGCCGCCGAGGAAATGCCGGAACGTGTCGGAGCACGCGATCTCGCCGAGCTGCTTGCGTCCCGGGAACGCGCTGTGCGCGCCGCGCCAGAGCGACAGGTGCAGGTGACAGCTCGATCCGGCTTGCGCTTCGTCGAGCTTCGCCATGAACGTCACCGACAGCCCCATGCGATCGGCAGTCTCCTTGAGACATTGCTTGTAGATCGCATGACGATCCGCCATCTCGAGCACGTCGGCATAGCGGATGTTGAGCTCGTGCTGGCCCTTGCCCCATTCGCCTTTGGAGTTCTCGACCGGAACGCCCGAATCACGCAGCGCGCGGCGCACGGCCGCGTGATACGGCTCGGTGCGTGCGCCTTGCAGCATGTGGTAATCCTCGAGATACCAACCCGCCGGCTTGAGCTTCTCGTAGCCCTGCGTGTTCGCATCGCGATAGCCCGTCTCGAACAGGTAGTACTCGAGCTCCGAGCCTGCTTTCGCGGTGAAGCCGAGCTTCGCCGCGCGCGCGACCTGCCGGCGCAGGATGCTGCGCGGCGCTTCGGCGATCGCATCGTGCGTCCTGCGATTCAGCACGTCGCAGATCACGAGCGCGGAGCGATCGAGCCAGGCGGCGACGCGCAGCGTCGCGAAATCAGGCTGCAGGTGGAAGTCGCCGTAACCGGTCTGCCAGCTCGACAACGAATAACCGGCGACCGGATTCATCTCCATGTCGACGGTGAGCAGGTAATCGCAAACTTCGGCGCCGTGCTTCGTCGCGGCATCGAGGAAGAATTCCGCGTCGAAGCGCTTGCCCATGAAGCGGCCGTAGTGATCGGTGAACACCACGAGCACCGTGTCGATCGCGCCGGCGTCGGCGCGCTTGCGCAGCTCCTCGACGGACAGCATGCCCGCAAGCTTCGACGTTGCTCTTGGCATCGACGCTCCTCTTTACCGACCGCGGAGCCCGAGTGTAGCTTGTCGATGCACATCGGAGATGACATGAGCGAGCACCACACCGCAGCCGGCGCGCTGCAGCAGATGTCGAAGCTCGGCGGCCAGCGCTGGGCGACGATCTTCAAGCACGGCCACATCGAGCTCGAGTACTACAAGCCGCTCGACACCGACCCGCAGAAGCCGCACACGCGCGACGAGGTCTACTTCGTGATCTCCGGCACCGGCTGGTTCGTCAGCGATCTCGGCCGCCAGCGCTTCGGACCTGGCGACGTGTTCTTCATGCCGGCCGGCGTGCCGCATCGGTTCGAGAACTTCACCGACGATTTCGCTACGTGGGCGATTTTCGCGGATTGAACGCTTGCGGGGCCGTCAATCAGGTCCGCCCGGGGGACGCCTGAAAATTCCTTCCCTGGAGCTCGTGCACGGCCATCCCTGGCCACGCACGCCCCCGGTCGAACCTGATTGACGGCCCGAACGAGAGCGCCGCTGTACGACGAGGGCGACGAGTCAGTTCCGGCGGGGCGTACGGCGCCAGGGATGGCGCCGTCCGAGCTAAAGGAGCTTTTACAGGCGTCCCCGCCGGGACTGACTCGTCGCCCGACGACGCCCAATCAGCGGCGCTTACTTCTCGACGAAGGCTCGCTCGAAGACGTAATGCCCCGGCGTGCCGATGTGCGGGGAGACGATGAAACCGCGCGCGTCGAGCAATTCTCGCGTATCGGACAGCATGGTCGGGCTGCCGCAGATCATCACGCGGTCGTCATCGGGGGAGAGTGACGGAACGCCGATGTCCTCGAAGAGCTTTGCGCTCTGGATCAGCTCGGTCAGGCGGCCGTTGTTGCGGAACGGCTCGCGCGTCGCGGTCGGGTAGTAGACGAACTTTTCGCGCACGAGCTCGCCGAGGAGCTCGTGTCGCGGCAGGTCGTGCGTCAGATAGTCGTGGTAGGCGAGGTCGCTGATCTGGCGGACACCGTGGACGAGCACGATCTTCTCGAAGCGCTCGTAGGCGTCGGGATCCTTGATCAGCGACAGGAACGGCGCCAGCCCGGTGCCCGTCGCCAGCAGATAGAGCCGTTTGCCTGGTAGAAGGTCGTCGAGCAGCAGCGAACCGGTCGGCTTGCGCGAGACGATGATGTCGTCCCCGGGCTTCAGGTGCTGCAGGCGCGAGGTCAGCGGGCCGTTCTCGACCTTGATGCTGAAGAACTCCAGATGATCCTCGTAGTTCGCGCTCGCGATCGAGTAGGCGCGCATCAGCGGCCGGCCTTCGGCCGCCGGCAGGCCGATCATCACGAAGTGGCCGTTGCGGAAACGCAGCGCGCTGTCTCGCGTCGTCTTGAACGAGAACAGCGTGTCATTCCAGTGGCGGACGTCGAGAACCCGCTCCGTGCCGATCGCAGCCATCGCTCACCGCGCCCCATCGAGAATTGAAGTCGCGCAATGTTACGGATCGCGGCCGGCATATCTAAATATCTTTGTAGGGCGCGCGGCCTCAGTGTCCGTCGTAGTAGCGATGATCCTTGTGATCCCGATGATCCCGATGATCGCGATGATCGCGATCGGTTCGCGGACGCTGGTCGTTGCGATGCTCGCTGTGCCAGTTGCGCCCGTTGTCGCGGTGGTCATCGCGCCGGTAATAGCGATCCTCGTGGTATTCGCGATAGACGCGCGGGTGCGTGTCGTAGTCGTAGTACTGGAAGCTCACTGCGGGCGGCGCATAGGCGACGGCCGGGGGCGCGCTGTAGGCATAGCCACCGCCGCCGTAGTAGCCGGAGTCGTAGCCATCGTCGTAGGGAACCGCAACGCAGCCCGCGGCCAGCAACGGGGCGGCGGCGGCAGCGATCATCTTGAGAATCTTCATCATGGGGTGCTCCTCGCACGAATCACGGCCACCATTGAAGCAGGCGCGCGTGAACTGACCCTGAATGACGCCGGCGTGGGCAACTTTTGCCGGGGGTAGACTGTCGGAACTTCAGGGATCGAGAGGGAAATGGCTGAGTCCGCAGTGGGAGCGCCCAACACTCCGATGGCTTCGCGCTGGGCTTCGCGTACGCCCGAGGCCGGACAGCCGCGCGTGCTCGACCATCTGCAGCGCATGGTCATGGACCTCATGCCCGCCGGCGTCTACACCTGCGACGCCACCGGCAAGATCACCTACTTCAATCGCCGCGCCGCCGAGCTCTGGCAATTGCCGCCGGAGCACACGATCGAGGAGGCTCAGGAAGCGCGGGGACGCTGCAAGGTCTTCGAGATCGACGGCCGCCAGCTCAACCATCCCGATCAGGTTCGCGCCGACGTGCTCGCGACCGGCGAGCCGATCCGCAATCGCGAGGTGATCCTCGAGCGCCCCGACGGCTCGCGCATCGTCGTGCTGGCGAACATCGACCCGATCAAGGACGAGGCGGGCAACGTCGTCGGCGCGATCAACGTGTTCCAGGACGTGACCACGCGCCGCGGCGCGGAGCAGACGGTCCGCTCGCTGCTCAAGCTCTCCGAGAAGCTGCACGCGACGCTCGAGCTCGAAGCGTTGCTCGACGCGCTGGCGCAGGAAACGATGGCGCTGGTCGGCGCCGAGCTCGCCTGTGCCGGCTGGCACACGGCGTTCGGCATGGTCGCCGACAAGTATTTCGGCCGCGACGGCCCTATCGACCTCGAATATTGCTGGCGCCAGGGGGAAGGACTTCCCGGCTGGCTGCTCGAGCACAAGGTGCCGTACCTCACCAACGATGCGGCGCGCGATCCGCAGATCCGCGTCGATCTGCGCGACCGGTTCGCGATCCGCTCGGCGCTGTCGGTGCCGATCATCGGCGTCGACCGCGAGGTGCTCGGCTTCTTCCAGGTCCACAACAAGCCGGGCGGATTCTCGACCGTCGACGTCGAGCTCCTCGCCGCCGTCTCCCGCATCGCCGCGATCGCGATGCAGAACGCGCTGGCGCACCGCAAGGTGGTGCGCGCGGAATCGGCTTTGCGCGAGAGCGAGCAGCGCTTCGGGCGCTTCATGCAGCATCTGCCCGGGCTGGCATGGATCAAGGACGCGGAAGGTCGCTACGTCTACGTCAACGATGCCGCCGAGAAAGCGTTCGGCCGCAGCCGCGCCGACGTGCACGGCAAGACCGACGACCAAGTGTTCCCTCCGGAAACCGCCATGCTGTTCAAGGCGCACGATCGCGACGCCATCGCGAGTCCGGCCGGCATCACCACCACGGAGCGGCTGCGGCATCCCGACGGCCAGGTGCACGAATCGCTGATCAGCAAGTTCGCCATCCCGTCGGCGCAAGGCGCCAGCCTGGTCGGCGGCATGGCGATCGACATCACCGACCGCCGCCGCGCGGAAGAAGCGCTGCAGGCGAGCGAGAAGCGCTTCCGCTTCATGGCGGAGATGCTGCCGTCGATGGCCTGGACCGCCGACGCCGAAGGCAGGATCACCTATGCGAACCGGCGCTGGGTGGAGTACTGCGGCATCGATCCCGAGCAGCATGTCCACGAGTGGCCCGAGATGGAGCCGCATCCCGACGACCGCGCCCGCGTGCTGCTCGAATGGACCATGGCCCTGCACGACGGCCGGGAGCTCGAGTCGGAAGCCCGCTATCGCCGTCACGACGGCGCCTATCGCTGGTTCATCACGCGCGCCGTGCCCATGAAGGACGCCCTGGGCCGGGTGACTTCCTGGTTCGGCGTGACCACCGACGTCAACGACTTGAAGGAAGCCCAGCAGCAGCTGCACGAGTCGGACAAGCGCAAGGACGATTTCCTCGCCACGCTGTCTCATGAGTTGCGCAACCCGCTCGCGCCGCTGTCGCTGTCCGCGCAGATGCTGGCTGCGAACCCGAATCTCGACGCGCGAGCGGCCGAGATGGTCTCGGTGATGCAGCGACAGGTGGACCATATGGTGCGGCTGATCGACGACCTCATGGAGATCTCACGCATCTCGCGCGGCAAGATCGAGCTGCGTCGCGCGACGGTCGACCTGCACTCCGTGCTCGACAACAGCGTCGAGCTCGCGCGGCCGCACATCGAGGCGGCGCTGCACCGGCTGGAAGTCTCGCTGCCCGACAAGCCGGTCCAGCTGTACGCCGATCCGGTCCGCCTCGCGCAGATCGTCGCCAACCTGCTCAACAACGCCGCGAAGTACACGCCGGAGGGCGGCTGCATCAGCCTGTCGGCGCATCGCGCCGGCAGCGAGGTGGTCATCCGCGTGCGCGACAACGGCGCCGGCATCTCCTCCGACGTGCTGCCCCACATCTTCGATCCGTTCGAGCAGGGCGATCGCGCGCTCGGCACCACCAAGGGCGGGCTCGGCATCGGCCTGTCGCTCGCCAAGGGGCTCGTCGAGCTGCACGGCGGCAACATCACCGCGCACAGCGACGGCATCGGCTTTGGCAGCGAGTTCACCGTGCGCATCCCGATCAAGTCGGCGCCGCAGGCGGTGAACAAGGCCGGCCGCATCGCGAAGTTCGCCCCCGATCGCGCCAAGGGACTGCGCGTGCTGGTGGTCGACGACAACAAGGCGGCGGCGACCATGCTCGGCCTCGCGCTCGAGACGCTCGGGGCCAGCGTGCGCGCAGCCTACGACGGCGAGACTGCGGTGCAGGCCGCGACCGAATTCCGCCCCGAGATCGTGTTCATGGACATCGGCATGCCCGGCGTCGACGGTCACGAAGCGGCACGGCAGATGCGCGCGACCACCGTGGGCAGCGAGATGCTGCTGGTCGCCGTGAGTGGATGGGGCCAGCCGGAGATCCGCGCGCGATCAGCCGCCGCCGGATTCGACCATCATCTGGTGAAGCCGGTGGAGCTCGCGCAGCTGCGCGAGATCATGGCGACGCGAACCGCTTGAGCGTCCGCGGCAGCACGAACCACAATCCCACGTAGATCGAGAACAGCGCCGTCGCCACCCACGGCGCGAGCGCACCGCCGATCAGCACGCGCGCCACGATATAGAAGTCGATGCACACGCCGAGCGTGAGCGGCCACATGCTCCACAGCATCAGCCGCGTCGACAGCTTGAGGAAGGTGTCGGTGATCTCCGTGATGCCCGCCTGGCGATGGAACGCCGCGGGCGCCATCACCAGCGCCACCGCGATCGCGACCAGCGCCAGCGCGGTGAAATGCAGATGCTGCTCGGTCTGCGAGAGCTTCTGGTCGAACGCGGAGTTGAACACCGCGACGAGCTGGAAGCCGAACAGCGCCTGGATGCCCGGCAGCACCATGCGGCATTCCTCCAGCAGCATCTGCGCCGCCTTCGACAGGGGCAGCTCTTCCTTCTGCTGGGCTTTGACGTGGTGACCGGCGGGCATGACGACCTCGCCGGATAAGACCGGCCGCCCGCCGCGACTGTTCCTGCCTCAGACGGTCGCTTCGAGCACCCGCACGCGATCGCCGCCGCGCGTCTCGCCGAGCTCGCGCGTCTCCGGGATCGTGCGCGGCTCGTGCAGCGTCACCGATGCGAAGCCGGCGGCGGTCAGCTTGGCAACCGCTTCGTCCGGCGTCTCGAAATGGACGAACATGCGGCCGCGCACCGCGCGCTGGATCGCCGCGCGGAACAGCAGCGCGCCGAGGCCATGGCGATCGCGCCGCAGGTACATGTCGGATAGATAGACGCCGTGCGGGAAGCGCTTCAGGACTTCGGCGATGCGCTGCCACACGCCGCGCGCGGCGTCGGGATCGAGATAGCTCATCAGGCCTTCGGTGACGATCGCCAGCCCTTTGCCGGGATCGAGCGTGGCGGCGAGGGCTGCCAGCGAATCGGGTCCGCTGTCGGAGAGCGCGTTCACCGCGACGACGCGATGGCGCGGGCCATGGAGCTTCGACTTCGCGAGCAGCCGTTCCTTCAGCGCCACCATCTTCGGCAGATCGGTCTCGACGTACTCGATGCGATCGCCGTACTTCTGCGTGAAGCGCCAGCCGCGCGGCGACAGTCCCGCCGCGAGCTCAACGACTTGTCCGACCTTTCCCGCGTCGATCGCGCGCGCCAGCACCGCGTCGATGCCCTTGTGTCGCGCCAGCATCAACGCGGTGAACGAGCCGCCGCCGAAGAGTCGCACCAGCCCGCGCAGCACGCTGAAGCTGCGCCCGGCGCGCGCCGACTGCGGCAGCAGCAATCCCTTGTGCGAAAGCCCGTGGCGATACCAGAACGCGCCGGTCGCGTAAGCGGTCGGCGAGACGTTCTCGGACTCGGCGCGTCCGCTCATCTAAACGCCGGGCGCGCCCGGGAAGCCGACGTAGTACTGACCCGTCACCATGCCGCCGTCGACCGCGATCTCCGCGCCGCAGAGATACGACGCGTCGTCGCTCGCGAGGAACAGCGAGGTGCGCGCGACTTCCTCGGGATCGCCGACGCGCTGCAGCGGCACCATCGTGTAGCGCTGGTTTACCTTGTCCTTCGGCTCGGCGTAGGGATTGCCCATCGCAGTGTCGATGCCGCCCGGATGCACGGAGTTCACGCGCACGCCTTTGTGCCCGAACTCCATCGCCGCGACCTTGGTGAGCCCGCGGATGCCCCATTTGCTCGCGGAGTACGCGCCGAGCCCGTTCGCGCCCTTCATGCCATCGACGGAAGAGATGTTGACGATCGAGCCGCGCTTATTGCCGACCATGTGCGC
>DASRHK010000114.1:0-17921 GCA_035650495.1 Nevskiaceae bacterium
ATGATCCGGCGCGAACGCGACCGCGTCGATGTGCCCGCCGAGCTCGCTCACGGCGCGCTGCAGCCGGTCATGGATCGCGAACAGCGCATCGAAGTCCAGGAGCCCGCGGCCGATGCCCGACTGATTCGACGCGATGAAGACACGGAAGCCGGCGTGCGACAGCCGCGCCAGCGCCTCGACGCTGCCCGGGATCGGCTTCCACTCGGCGACGGATTTGATGAAGTCGGGCGAATCCTCGTTGATGGTGCCGTCGCGATCGAGGATGACGAGCTTCATCGCACGATCTCGCCGAGATCGGTTTCGCGCACGCCGCGCGCGGCGCGCATCCGCTCGACGTTGCGGCGCAGCTGCTCACGCAGGCTCGCGGCTTCAGGCACCGCCGCGATGCGCACGAGCGGCGTCGTGCGATCGGAGGTCGTCATGTCGATATGGCCGAGCCCGACGAGACGCAGCCAGAACGGCTCGACCAGCGAGGTGTCCTTGACGCGATAGAGCTCGAGCTCGTCGGTGCGCTTGGAGAACACGCCGCGCTTGACGATGAGGCGCTCGTTGGTGATTCGATATTCGAAGCAGCGCGTGGTGAGCCAGTGCCAGACCGCGACGAAGATCGGGATCACCGCCCAGAAGGTGATCGCGCACAGCAGGTACACCGGGAAGTTGGTCCACTGGGATGGATGGCCCTCCCAGATGACCTGCTCGTTCTCGCTCGCCATTCCCCAATTATTACTGCTTATTGACCCGGCAGGCAGGAGATGTCGGCGATGCTGCGGCACATGCGATCGAGGCGGCGCAGCAGCGCGACGCGATTGGCGCGCAGGTCCTCTTCCGGCGCCATGACCATCACCTTGTCGAAGAACGCATCGACCGGCCGCTGCAGCTCGGCGAGGAAGCGCAGGCCTTCGATGTAGTTGCCATGGCCGGTCGCATGCTTCAGGCGATCGTCGAGAGCGCGCATCGACTCGAACAGGGTGCGCTCCTCGGCTTCGCGGAAATGATCGGTCCGGATCTCGATGTCGCCCTCTCCGGCCTGGCGCAGGATGTTGCGGATGCGCTTGTGCGCGGCTGCGAGATTCTTCGACGCCGGCAGCTCCCAGAATCCGCGCAGTCCCTGGATGCGCGTGTCGAAATCGAGCGGGCTCGCGATCTCCAGCGCCTTCACCGCCTCGAACATCTCGACCGGCAGGTTCTGATCGGCGTAGTAGGCGCGCAGTCGCTCCAGCACGAAGTCGAGGAGGTCTTTCAGCGTGGCGTCGTCGCGCTTGCCGGCGGGCTGCGCCTCGAGCGCCAGCTTCAGCAGCGCCCGCAGATCGAGCGGCAGCTTGCCTTCGATGCAGATGCGCAGCACGCCGAGCGCGGCACGACGCAGTGCAAACGGGTCCTTGCTCGCGGTCGGCTTCTGACCGATCGCGAAGATGCCGGCGAGCGTGTCGAGCTTGTCGGCGAGCGCGACGATCTGGCCGACGCGATGACCTGGAATCGCGGTGCCCGCTTGCGTCGGCAGATAGTGCTCGCGGATGGCGAGCGCGACCTCGGCGGATTCTCCGGCCTTGGCTGCGTAGTAGCCGCCCATGATCCCTTGCAGCTCGGGGAACTCGTACACCATGCGCGTGACGAGGTCGTTCTTGCACAGCGTCGCGGCGCGCGCGACGGCTTTCGGGTCGGCGTTGAGCAGATCGGCGATCCGCGTCGCGAGCGCCTTCACCCGCGCGATTTTCTGTCCGATGGTTCCGAGATCCTTCTGGAACGTCACCGCGTCGAGCTTCGCGCCATAGGCCGCGAGCGGCTGCTTGAGATCCTGCTCCCAGAAGAACAGCGCGTCCGTGAGGCGCGGTGTCACCACGCGCTCGTTGCCGGTGATCACCTGGCTGACGTCGCGCGATTCGATGTTCGAGACGGTGATGAAATTCGGCAGCAGCCTGCCGGCGCCGTCGAACACCGTGAAGTAGCGCTGATTGGTCTCGACGGTGGCGACGACCACTTCCGACGGCAGCTCGAGGAAGCGCCGGTCGATGCGTCCTGCGATCACCACCGGCCATTCGACCAGCGACGTGACCTCGTCCAGCAGATCCTCACTGACGCGAGCCGTGCCGCCGAGCTTCTGCGCCTCGGCCTCGACCTGACGCTTGATCTCTTCACGACGCGAAGCGAAGTCCGCCCACACTTTCGCATCGCGCAATGACGACTCGTACCGCTCCGGCGATTTCAGCGAGATCGCTTTCGGCGCGTGATAGCGGTGGCCGAACGTCTTGCGACCGGCTTCGACGCCGAAGCGCTTGATCGGCGCAACGCGCGAGCCGAGCAGCGCAACGATCCACTGCACCGGGCGCACGAAGGTCTCGTCACCCGAGCCCCAGCGCATGCGCTTGGGCACGAGCTGATCCATCTGCTTCAGGGTTTCGTCGAAGATCTCCGGGATCAGCTCGACGGTGGTGCGGCCCTTCTGCTTGCCGCGGAACACGAGATTGCCGTCGACCTGCTTCAGCGCCGACACGTCGACACCGCAGGATTTCGCGAAGCCGAGCGCCGCCGGCGTCGGCTGGCCATCGCGGAACGCGGCAGCGACCGCAGGGCCTTTGCGCTCGATCTTCTGGCTCGCCTGCTTGGTCGCGACGCCATCGATGAGAACCGCGATGCGACGCGGCGTCGCGAACACGCGCGAGGCTCCGCGCTCGACGTTGCGCTTGCCGAGGCCGTTGACGATGCCCTCGGCGAGCGCGTTTGCGAGCGGCCTCACGTAGCGCGCGGGCAAGTCCTCGCAGCCGATCTCGATGAGAAGTGGCGCGCTCATGCGGCGGGCGGGATGAATTTGAGATGCGTGGCCTGGAACTCCGGCATCGCTTCGCAGCGCGCGGTCAGGATGTCGAGCCCCGGCAGCTTCGCGGGGTCGAGATAGAGCGCTTCATGGCAGAACGTCGATGCGCACGCGACGGTGATGTCGGCTTGCGAAAGGTTCTTCCCCAGCAGCCAGCGCCCCACCAGCACTTGCGCGCATTCGCGATCGAGCGCGGCGAGCGCGTCCTGCATCTGCAGGCGGCAGCGCTCGACCCACGGCTGATGCCGCTTCATCTCGGGACGGAAGGCGAGCTCGTAAACCTGTGACACGCCCTTTTCGGCGGCGCCGGTCGCGATCGCCATCAATTTCAATGCGCGACGTCGCGCCTCGCCCGTGCGCGGCAGCAGCGCGCGCTCGCCGGAGATTTCGTCGAGGTGATCGAGGATCGCGGAGGATTCGGTGAGCACTTCGCCGTCGTCGAGCACGAGCGTCGGCACACGGCCCAGCGGATTGTATTTCCGGATCTCCGCCTGATCCTTCCCGACCGACCAGCTCTTGTGCTCGAAATCCATGCCCAGCAGCTTCATCGTCACCGCCACGCGTCGCACGAACGGCGAGTCGTACATGCCGATGAGGATCATGCCGCCGCCTGCTTCGCCGCTTTGAGCATCGGGAAGCCCAGATGCTCGCGCGCCTTGTAGTACGCCTCGGCGACGGCGCGCGCGAGCGTGCGCACGCGGAGGATGTACGCCTGGCGCTCGGTGACGCTGATCGCCTGGCGCGCATCGAGCAAGTTGAATGCGTGCGACGCTTGCAGCACGCGCTCGTACGCCGGCAGCGGCAGCCCCTTCTCGATCAGCGACTGGCACTCTGCCTCGGCGACCTTGAAGCGCTCGAACAACGCAGCAGTGTCCGCGTGCTCGAAGTTGTAGTGCGACTGCTCGACTTCGTTCTGGTGATAGACGTCGCCATAGGTGACGACGCGTCCGCCCGAGTTCGACCACACCAGATCGAAGATCGACTCCTTCTTCTGGATGTACATCGCCAGCCGCTCGAGACCGTAGGTGATCTCGCCGGACACCGGCTTGCATTCGAGCCCGCCGACCTGCTGGAAGTAGGTGAACTGCGTGACTTCCATCCCGTTCAGCCAGACTTCCCAGCCGAGTCCCCACGCGCCGAGCGTCGGCGATTCCCAGTTGTCCTCGACGAAGCGGATGTCGTGCACCAGCGGATCGAAGCCGACGAGCTTCAGCGAATCGAGATAGAGCTGCTGGAAATCCGGCGGCGACGGCTTCATCAGCACCTGGAACTGGTAGTAGTGCTGGAGGCGATTCGGATTCTGTCCGTAGCGGCCGTCGGTGGGACGCCGCGACGGCTGCACGTATGCGACGTTCCACGGCTCCGGACCAATCGAGCGCAGGAACGTCGCCCAGTGGAACGTGCCTGCGCCCATCTCCATGTCCATCGGCTGCACGATCACGCAGCCTTTGCTGGCCCAGTACTGCTGGAGCTTCAGGATCAGGTCTTGGAACGTCATGGGGGCGCGAGTATAGCGAGCGCGCCGCGATTTCCGCATTCGCCGCACTTTCATGGCGAAGACGCGCGCACCTTTTTGGGCTACCATGCCCCGGCTTTTCGCGCCCCGTCGTGGCACAGAACGTGCTAACCATCGGGGCACGCCGCGGGTCGCCCGCGGCAACGCCATCGTTTCAATCCAAACGTTCCAGGAGAGCCCAATGGCATCGGGGAAGGACGCACTCAAGATGATTTCGGACAAGGGAGCGAAGTTCGTCGACTTCCGCTTCTGCGACACCAAAGGCAAGGAGCAGCACGTCACCGTTCCGGCCAAGACCGTCGACGAGTCGGTGTTCACCGACGGCAAGATGTTCGACGGCTCGTCCATCGCGGGCTGGAAGGGCATCAACGAGTCCGACATGATCCTGATGCCGGAAGCGTCCACCGCGAAGATGGATCCGTTCGCGGAAGAGCCGACGCTCATCCTCACCTGCGACGTCATCGAGCCCGCCACGGGCCAGGGCTACGGTCGCGATCCGCGCTCGCTCGCCAAGCGCGCCGAGGCGTATCTCAAGTCCACCGGCATCGCCGACACCGCGTTCTTCGGACCCGAGCTCGAGTTCTTCGTGTTCGACGGCGTGCGCTGGGATTCGGGTATGTGGGGCTCCTACGTCCACATCGATTCCGAAGAAGCGCCGTGGAACACGGGCAAGGAATACGAAGGCGGCAACATGGGCCATCGCCCGCCGGTGAAGGGCGGCTACTTCCCGGTCCCGCCGGTCGATTCGCTGCAGGACATCCGCAACGCGATGTGCCTCACGCTCGAAGAGATGGGCATCGAAGTCGAAGTGCATCACCACGAAGTCGCCGCGCCGGGCCAGTGCGAGATCGGCACCAAGTTCAACACGCTGGTGAAGAAGGCCGACGAGATGCTCACGTACAAGTACGTGCTGCAGAACGTCGCGCATTCGTTCGGCAAGTCGGTCACCTTCATGCCCAAGCCGATCGTCGGCGACAACGGCACCGGCATGCACGTGCACCAGTCGCTCGGCAAGGATGGCAAGAACCTGTTCACCGGCGACAAGTACGGCGGACTCTCCGAGACCGCGCTGTACTACATCGGCGGCATCCTGAAGCACGCGAAGGCGATCAACGCGTTCACCAACTCGACCACCAACTCGTACAAGCGACTGGTGCCGGGCTTCGAAGCGCCGGTGATGCTCGCCTACTCCGCGCGAAACCGCTCCGCGTCGATCCGTATTCCCTGGGTGCAGAACCCGAAGGGCCGCCGCATCGAAGTGCGCTTCCCCGACGGCATGTCGAATCCGTACTTCGCGTTTGCCGCGATGATGATGGCCGGCCTCGACGGCATCCAGAACAAGATCCACCCTGGCGATCCGCAGGACAAGGATCTGTACCACCTGCCGCCGGAAGAGGACGCGAAGATCCCGCGCGTCTGCCACAGCCTCGACATGGCGCTCGAGCATCTCGACAAGAACCGCGGCTTCCTGAAGCAGGGCGGCGTGTTCACCGACGATCTCATCGACGCGTTCATCGAGCTCAAGATGCAGGAGGTCACGCGCTTCCGCATGACCACGCATCCGATCGAGTTCGACATGTACTATTCGCTGTAAGCGGTCGTCGTCCTGTCACCGACGCCCCGCGCAAGCGGGGCGTTTGTTTTGGGGAGGAGAAAACAAGGCATGCCGAGAGTGCTGCCGCACGAGGTTCTGTTCAACGCGTTCCTGCTCTCGGTCGCGCTGCGCGTGGCGATCGCCGACGGGCCGCTCGATCCGAGCGCGCTCACGTTCTGCGCCTACACGCTGGTCGGCCTTGCGCTGATCCCGTGGTGCCAGCGCAATCCGACGACGCGGCGCTGGCGCGCGCGCTTGCTGTGGTACCCGTTCGTGATGGGCCTGTCGTTCTTCACGCTCAACCAGGCGATCTGGCATCTCGGCGTTCCCGATGCCGACCCGGTCCTCACGCAAGTCGACATCGCGCTGCTCGGCGCACCGGCGACGCACTACTTCGCGCCAATCGAGTCGGCATGGCTGACCGAATTCATGATGGCCGCCTACCTGTTCTTCTTCTACTACCTCGTGTTCGGGCCTTATCACTATTGGCGCGACGATCTGGTCAACTTCCGCAAATGCTTCGTCGGCCTGTTCACGCTCTACGCGGTCGGCTTCACGGGCTACAGCATCTTCCCTGCGGGCGGGCCGCACGTGGATCCGTCGCTCACGCCGCTGCATGGCGGCCCACTGACCCGCCTCATGCTTCCGGTGATCAATGCCGGCAGCAATCACATCGACGTGTTCCCGAGCATCCACGGCGCCGCTTCCCTGTATCTGCTCGTGTTCGACTTCTGGCACTACCGCAAGCGGTTCTGGGTCCTGCTCGTGCCGACCGCCGCGCTGTGGGTGTCCACCGTCTACCTGCGCTACCACTACGTGATCGACCTTCTCGCCGGCTTCGGGATCACCGTGCTCGCATTGCTGGTGGCACGGGTCTACGAGAAGTCGCGGCTCGCCGCCGAGCTCGATGCCGAGCTGATCGCCGCACATCGGACGGCGAACGCCGTCAGTAGCTAAGATTGGTTGTCGAACGGATTCGACGCCGCTATGGTGCCCGCCATGCGTCTTCTTCTCGCGATGGGCTTCCTGCTGGCCGCCGCCGCTGCCCCCGCGCAGCAGGTCTACAAATGGAAGGACGCCAACGGCGTCACGCATTACGGTGACAAGCCGGTAGGCAACAACGCAGCGGAGCTCGCCGATCTCCCTGCGCTGCAGATCTACGGCTTGTCCAACGGCAAGAAAGCCACGCGTTCCGGCGCGCCTTACGGCGGCAGCGGGCCGCATGTCGAGATCACCCAGCCGCTCGCCGACGCGCTGCTTGCCCAGGCCGGCGGCAAGTTCACCGTCAACGTCAACGTGCTGCCGGCCCTGGCCGCCGGACAGAGCCTCAACTATTACCTCGATGGCGAATTGCAGAACCGGGCGCCGACTGCATCGACGGCCTTCCTCTATCAGGGCGCCGACAAGGGCGATCACATGATCTCGGTCGCCGTCGTGGACGACGCGGGGCGCGAGCTGTCGCGCTCCGAGCCCGTCATCGTTCATCTCCAGAGCGCAGCCGGCCAGCCGCCGCCAAGCGCTTCGAAGGCCGCGCCACCGCCAGCCCCGGCAGCGGTCAGCCCGCCGCCACCGCCGCTGACAAAATCCCTGAAAGAGGGCGTTTAGCACCTTTTTGGTGCGCGTAGCGCGCGTCCGCGCTACTCTGGGGCGTGGCCCGCTCCTTGCTTTCCCCTTCTCCATGAAATTCAGCCCGCTGCGCCGGGTGAGGCCCGAGCTGGTTCTCGACAGCCTCTCCGGCGCGGTGATCGCGCTCGATGAAAAACTGCACGTGACCTATCTCAATGCCGGAGCGGAGCACTTGTTCGGCGTGAGCCGGCGGCACGCGCTGTCGGCGCCGCTCGCGACCGCCATCCCGCACTTCGCGGAGCATGAGTCGCGTCTGCAGGAAGCGCATCGCACCGGGGCGGGATTCATCGAGCGCGAGCTGCGGCTGCAGCGCGTGGGCGACGAGCCGATCACCGTCGATCTCACTGCCACGCCGATCCACGCCGGCAAGCCCTGGATCCTGATGGAAGCCGTCGCCGTCGATCGCCATCTGCGCAGCACGCGCGACGAATGGCTCGCGACGAGCCAGCAGGTGTCGCGCGAGCTCGTTCGCGGGCTCGCGCACGAGATCAAGAACCCGCTCGGCGGCATCCGCGGCGCAGCGCAGCTGCTCGAGCGCGAATTCCCGGATGCCGAGCATCGCGAGTACACGCGCGTGATCATCCGCGAGGCCGACCGGCTGCAGAACCTGGTCAACCGCATGCTCGGACCGAGCCGCGCGCCGCAGAAGAGCCTGATCAACGTGCACGAAGTGGTCGAGCACGTGCGCCGGCTGATCGAGGCGGAAGCGACCTCGGCGGTGCGCGTCGTGCGCGACTACGATCCGTCGATCCCCGAGCTCGAGGCCGACCGCGAGCAGCTGATCCAGGCTGCGCTCAACGTCGCGCGCAACGCGCTGCAGGCGATCGACGGCAAGGGCAGCATCACGCTGCGCACGCGCGCGAAGCGGCAGGTCACGATCGCATCGCAGCGTCATCGCGTCGTCGCGCAGATCGACATCGAGGACGACGGCCCCGGCATCGCCGAGGAGATGCAGGAAAAGATCTTCTACCCGATGGTGACGACGCGCGCCGGCGGCACCGGACTTGGCCTGCCGATTGCTCAGTACCTGATCCAGAGTCACGGCGGCGCGATCGAGTGCCGATCGCGTCCCGGCTGCACCACCTTCTCCATCCTGGTCCCGTTCCAGCAATGAACAGCACCGTTGCCGCGCCGAGCGCTTCGATCTCCGTGTGGGTCGTCGACGACGACGAATCGATCCGCTGGGTGCTCGAGAAATCGCTCGCGCGCGAGCAGATCGCCGTGCAGACGTTCCAGGGCGCGGCCGAATTCCTCGACGCCTTGCAGGATCACTCACCCGACGTGCTCATCTCCGACATCCGCATGCCCGGCATCGACGGCTTCGCGCTGATGGAGCGCGTGCGAACGGCGCACCCCAAGCTGCCGGTCATCATCATGACCGCGCACTCCGATCTCGACGCCGCGGTCGCAGCCTACAAGGGCGGCGCGTTCGAGTACCTGCCGAAGCCGTTCGACGTCGACGGCGTCGCCGATCTCGTGCGCCGCGCCGCCAAGCGCCGCGCGGAGATCGCATCGTCACAGCCATCGCGTGCCGCCGGCCCGATGCTGATCGGCGAGGCGCCCGCGATGCAGGACGTGTTCCGCGCGGTCGGGCGCTTGTCGCAATCGCAGATCACCGTGCTGATCACCGGCGAATCGGGCACCGGCAAGGAGCTCGTCGCACGCGCGCTGCACGACACGAGCGCGCGCAAGGACAAGCCGTTCATCGCGATCAACACCGCGGCGATCCCCAAGGACCTGATGGAGTCCGAGCTGTTCGGCCACGAGAAGGGGTCGTTCACCGGCGCGCAAGCGCAGCGCAAAGGCCGCTTCGAGCAAGCCGACGGCGGCACGCTGTTCCTCGACGAGATCGGCGACATGCCCGCCGATCTGCAGACGCGCCTGCTGCGCGTGCTGCAGGACGGACAGTTCTATCGCGTCGGCGGTGTGTCGCCGCTGTCGGTCGACGTGCGCGTGATCGCCGCGACGCACCAGGATCTCGACGCGCTGGTCAAGGCGGGCCGCTTCCGCGAAGACCTCTATCACCGCCTGAACGTCATCCGCATCCGCATCCCGCCGCTGCGGGAGCGTCGCGAAGACGTGCCATTGCTGATGCGCCACTTCCTCGCGCGCGCCGCGCAGGAGCTGAAAGCAGAGCCCAAGCGCCTGCGTCCCGACGTGCTGTCCGCGCTGAAGAGCTTCGACTGGCCCGGCAACGTGCGTCAGCTCGAGAACACCTGCCGCTGGCTCACCGTGATGGCGCCCGGCCTCGACATCCATCTGCAGGACCTGCCCGCGGAATTGCGATCGCCGGCGCCGGCGACGATCGCGCCTGTCGCCGAGTCGACGCCGAGCCTGCGCCCGCATCCGGCGACCGAGCCGCCGCCGCGCGCCGCCTCCGCCGAAGTCGCGTGGGACGATGCGCTGCGCGACTGGATCCAGCTGCAGCTGTCGAACGATCGCAGCGATCTGCTCGCCGAAGCAGGCCCGCGTTTCGAGCGCGCGCTGATCGAGACCGCGCTGCGCGAGTGCGGCGGTCAGCGCATCGAAGCGGCGCGACGACTCGGCTGGGGCCGCAATACGCTCACGCGGAAGATCAAAGAACTCGGAATCGAGGACTGATCGCCTAGCCGGCGCCGATCTTGCGCATCAGCATCTCGCTCTGCGCATCGGCGGGGAAAAAACTCTCGACGCGCAACTCGTCGGTCGTCACGTCCTGCGGCGTGCCGAACGTCGTGATCATCGAGAACATCCGCAGCGTGACGCCGTTGGCGTGCAGCTCCGACGGCAGCACCGGCAGCGCCGCGGCGTGGATGTCGATCGATCGCCACCGCGCCGGGATGCCCGGATAGCGCAAGACTTCTTCGAGGACTTCGTGCACCTGCGGATGCTCGAGCGCTTCGCGCGCCGTGCGCGCGAGCAGCGGCGGCGCGATGTCGGCGAAGTTACGGATGAACGGGCGCATGCCGTGCTCGTGGAACATGAGCTTCAGGATATTGCGCGGCCCGTCGCCGCACGTGCGCTTCCACACCTCCTCGAGATCGCCCATCAGCGAGAACAGGCGCGGCACCGCGGCATTCGCCATGAACAGGTTCCAGCCGCGATCGACGACGATCGCGGGCAGCGGCTCGTGATGCCTGATCAGCATCTCGAGCGCCTGACGCACCGGCTGCATGTCCTTCGCGTCGAGCTTGCGCTGCGGATAGATGCCGGCGAAGCCGGCGGACATCAGCAGGCGATTGCGCTCGCGCAGCGGCAGGTCGAGCGCTTGCGCGAGCTGCAGCACCATCTCACGCGACGGCTGCGCGCGGCCGGATTCGAGGAAGGACAGATGTCGCTGCGAGACTTCCGCGTCGACGGACAGGTCGAGCTGCGAGCGCTTGCGCGCGCGACGGCAGTCGCGCAGCAGCAGACCGAAGGACGGCAGATCGGACGCGGGCATTTCCATGCGCCCGCATTCTGGCGCGCCGATCGCAGCTGCGCTATTACCTGCGGCGTAATCCGGCGCGCTTGAGGCCGGCCAGTCCGAGCAATCCGAGCAGCAGTTCCAGCGGCAAGGCGCCGCCATCGTCGGGGACGCTCACCGGCTTGTCGGTGAGGTCGTTGTCCTCGACGTCGATGATGAACGTGTTGTGATTGCTCGTGGACAGCGCGCCGTCGGGCGTGCCGAGATCGAACAAGATGCTCTCGCCGAACTCCTCGACGTCGTCGTCGGCGATCGTCACCGCGACCGTCGCGCTGGTCGCGCCGGCCGGGATGACGAACGCGTTGGAGGATACGTTGTAGTCGACGCCGCGCGTCGCGCTGCCGCCGAGGCTGAACGGCACGGTGACGGCGTGATCGGTCGCCTCGGTCATCGACAGCGTCACGGTGACGGTGCCGACGCTTTCAGGAACGGTGGTGGACGCGGTCAGGAAGCCGACGAACGGCTCGCCGAAGCCGGTGCCGAAGCGCGGCGGATGCGCGAACAGCGAAGAGCCCTGGATGCGCGTGAGCGCCTCATCGGAGTTGCTCGAGCCCACAGCGGCGTAGCGTCCGGCGAAGATGAGCTTGCCGTCCGACTGGAACGGCGCGTTGCCTTCCGGCGTGAAGCCCTGGGTCGGCGTCCAGCTGCCGTGCTGCGGCACGAAGCTCGGGTCCTGCGTGCCGTCGCTGTTGAGCTTCAGCATGTCGATGGCCAGGCCGCTCGTGGTGAACGCGCCGATGCCATAGCCGATCTTGCCGTCGCTCTGCTCCTGCGCGACGAGCGCGACCACATCACCTGCAAATCCGAAATTGCTCGCGACTTCGCCGTTGGTGCCGAAGCTCGTGTCCTTGTTGCCGACCGGATTGAAGCGCCGCACCACGGGCGTGTACGGACCCGCGCACGTGGACGCTTTGGCGGCCGTGACGTACAGCACCGGATCGCGCCCGAGCATCATGTTCGGGCCGAGATCGCAGCCGCCGGGCGTGGAGACGTCGATGCTCGCGTCGCTGCCCCAGCTCGTGTCGGGCGTGCCGTCACGATTCAATCGCACGATGTTGAATCGCGTCGCGGTCGTCGCTTCGCTGTTGTCGACCGTGTCGTGCTCGATCAGCAGGAGCAGCTTGCCGTTGTTCTGCAGCAGGAGCTGCAGAACTGCCGGGCGATTGGTCGCGGTGGTGAATGAAGCCGTGCCGTTGGTGCCGTAGGTCGTGTCGGACGTGCCGTTGAAATTGCGACGGCCGACGAACACGCCGCACGCGGTGCCGTCGCAGATGACCGTCGCGACGTAGATCTGCGAGTTCTTGTCGTCGACCTCGAGCCGATAGTCGAACGTCTGCACGTTGCTCGCGACTTGCAGATCGCCGCCGTTGCCGAAGGTCGTGTCGACATGGCCGTCGGCGTCGTAGCGCGTCACGACCAGCTTGTTGGACGCCTGGCACGTCCCGGGCTCGCAGGTGATGCCCAGGGAATAGAGCCGGTCGCTGGCGCCGGTGACCGTGTCGAGGGCGCTGTCGCCATTGCCGCCGAGATTGTGGATGGCAAAACCCGGCGTGGCCGGCGAGCCGAACGTGGTGTCGGTGTCGCCGAATGCCGCCCAAGCCGGACCGCACGCGAGCAATGCCGCGCCCAGAACGAGGTTCCCGAAAAGTCGATTGCGCTTCACTTCCGCCCCCAAGTCCGCGCGCCCGTCGCCGCGGACGCGCTGGTTATGACCTTGAAGATGCTACCTCAAATGCCTCGCCAGCCGCATCGAGCCGACGCTCACGCAAGGTGCTCGACGAGGAAGCGCTCCGCGTTCTCCAGCAGGAAATTGCGGAAGGCCGACGCCGGCGGCGACAGCGTCTTGCCTCGGGCGCGGACCAGATGCCAGTGACGGGTCATCGGCAGACCGGGAAGCTGCAGCACCGTGAGCAGGCCCGACGAGAACTCGAGGCTCACGGTATGCAGCGACAGGAACGACAGGCCCATGTTCGCGATCACGGCCTGCTTGATCGTCTCGTTGCTCGCCATCTCCATGATCCGCGGCGGCGAGATGCGGTGCTCGCGGAAGTACTGTTCCATCGCGATGCGGGTGCCGGAGCCCTGCTCGCGGATGATGAAGGGCTCGCGGGCGAGCGCATCGACCGGCACGCGCGCGAGCTTGGCGAGCGCATGCCGCGTCGAGGCCACGATCGCCAGCGGATGCTCAGCAAACGGCTCCGCCATCGTGTCGAGCTCCTTGGGCGGTCGTCCCATCACGGCCATGTCGAGCTCGTTGCGCTGGAGGCTCTCCACCAGCGCCTGTCGATTGCCCTCGATCAGCTTCACCTCGACCCCGGGATGATCCGCGAGGAATCCGGTGAGCAGGCGCGGCAGGAAATATTTCGCAGTGGAGAGCATGCCGATCGCGACGTTGCCTGTCTGGGCCTGTCGCAATCGCGCGATGAGATCTTCTGCATCCCGCAGCGATCCGAGCACGCGGCGCGCGTGCACGAGGAAATATTCGCCCGGCATCGTCAGCGAGACCTTGCGGCCGCGGCGATCGAAGAGGGGCAATCCGACCTGATTCTCGAGCTCGCGGACCTGCATCGACACGGCCGGGGCCGTCAGGTGGAGCTCCTCGGAAGCCCGCGCGAAGTTGAGGTGCCGCGCCACGGTGGCGAAGACCTGAAGCTGGCGGACCGTCACGTTTAGCATAAGGATTAGCTTAACTGAAAGATAAGGAATCGTGACTTCCGTTTAACTCAAGCGCCGGATATGGTCGTTTCGTCGCCAAACCCGAGGCATCCCATGAATCAGGTCCTGACCCCGGCCTTCCCGAAGGCGCGCTCGAAGCCGCAACAGGAAGACCAGCCCAAGCCGCGCGGCCGCTACGACGCGGGCGTCCTCAAATACAAGGAAATGGGCTATTGGCAGCCCGACTATCAGCCGAAGGACACCGACGTCATCGCCCTCTTCCGCATCACGCCGCAGGATGGCGTTGAGCCGGAAGAAGCCGCTGCGGCCGTCGCCGGTGAGTCGTCGACCGCAACCTGGACCGTGGTCTGGACCGATCGCTTGACGGCCTGCGAGCTGTATCGCGCGAAGGCGTTCAGGGTCGACGCCGTGCCCAACACCGGCGCCGGCACGAACACCGAGCAGCAGCACTTCGCCTATATCGCCTACGACCTCGATCTGTTCGAGCCCGGCTCGATCGCGAACCTCACCGCCTCGATCATCGGCAACGTCTTCGGCTTCAAGGCGATCAAAGCCCTTCGCCTCGAGGACATGCGCATCCCGGTCGCGTATCTCAAGACGTTCCAGGGACCGGCGACGGGAATCATCGTCGAGCGCGAGCGGCTGGATAAATTTGGAAGACCGCTGCTCGGCGCGACGACCAAGCCGAAGCTCGGTCTGTCAGGCCGCAATTACGGCCGCGTCGTCTACGAAGCACTCAAGGGCGGCCTCGACTTCGTCAAGGACGACGAGAACATCAATTCGCAGCCGTTCATGCACTGGCGCGATCGCTTCCTGTTCTGCATGGAAGCCGTGAATCGCGCGCAGGCCCAGACCGGCGAAGTGAAAGGTCACTACCTCAACGTCACTGCCGGAACGATGGAAGACATGTACGAGCGCGCGGAATTCGCGAAGTCGCTCGGCAGCGCGATCATCATGATCGATCTCGTCATCGGCTACACCGCGATCCAGTCGATGGCGAAGTGGGCGCGCAAGAACGACATGATCCTGCACTTGCATCGCGCGGGAAATTCCACGTATTCGCGCCAGAAGAATCACGGCATGAACTTCCGCGTCATCTGCAAATGGATGCGCATGGCCGGCGTCGACCACCTGCACGCGGGCACCGTGGTCGGCAAGCTCGAAGGCGATCCGAACATGATCCGCGGCTTCTACGACACGCTGCGCGAATCGCGCATCACGCAGAACCTCGAGCACGGAATCTTCTTCGATCAGGACTGGGCATCGCTCAACAAGGTGATGCCAGTCGCCTCCGGCGGCATCCACGCCGGACAGATGCATCAGCTGCTGACGTATCTCGGCGAAGACGTCGTGCTGCAGTTCGGCGGCGGCACCATCGGACATCCGATGGGCATTCAAGCGGGCGCCACCGCAAACCGCGTCGCGCTCGAAGCGATGATCCTCGCGCGCAACGAAGGCCGCGACATCTGGAACGAAGGTCCGCAGATCCTCGAGAACGCGGCGAAGTGGTGCAAGCCGCTGCGCTCCGCGCTCGAAGTGTGGAAGGACGTGACGTTCAACTATCAGTCGACCGACACGGCCGACTTCCTTCCCACCGCAACCGCGAGCGCCTAGGAGATTCAACCATGATGACCAACCACGGCAATCGCATCACGCAGGGACAGTTCTCGTTCCTGCCCGATCTCTCCGACGAGCAGATCCACGCGCAGATCGAGTACGCGCTCAAGAACGGCTGGGCGGTGAACGTCGAATACACCGACGATCCGCATCCGCGCAACACCTACTGGGAAATGTTCGGCATCCCGATGTTCGATCTCAAGGACGCCGCCGGCGCGCTGATGGAGATCGAGAGCTGTCGCAAGACGTTTCCCGATCACTACATCCGCGTCACTGCGTTCGACGCGACGCGCGGATGGGAAACGCCGCGCATGTCGTTCATCGTCAACCGGCCCGCGGTCGAGCCGGGCTTCCGTCTGCGTCGCGAGGAAGGGCCGGGCCGCATGCAGCGCTACAGCGTCGAATGGCTGAGGACGTGACGATCGACCTCAACGCCATCCTGCACGAAGCCAATGTGCAGGAGGTGCTGGATCAGCTCGATCAGGAATTGATCGGGCTCGCGCCGGTGAAGCAGCGCATCCGTGAGATCGCTGCATTCCTCGTCGTGTCGCGAGCACGCGCGCAGCTCGGTCTCGAAGCCACCGCGCCGTCGCTGCACATGTGCTTCACGGGAAATCCGGGCACCGGCAAGACGACGGTCGCGATGCGCATGGCGGAGATCCTTCATCGGCTCGGCTACATCCGCAAAGGCCACGTCGTCTCGGTCACGCGCGACGATCTCGTCGGCCAATACATCGGGCACACGGCGCCGAAGACCAAGGAAGTCCTGAAGCGCGCGATGGGCGGCGTGCTGTTCATCGACGAGGCTTATTACCTGTATCGACCCGAGAACGAGCGCGACTACGGACAGGAAGCGATCGAGATCCTGCTGCAGGTGATGGAGAACCAGCGCGACGATCTCGTGGTGATCCTCGCGGGCTACAAGGAGCGCATGGACACGTTCTTCAAGAGCAATCCCGGCCTGTCCTCGCGCATCGCGCATCACATCGATTTCCCGGACTACTCCGAAGACGAGCTGCTGGCGATCGCGCAGATGATGGCGAGCTCGATGAACTACAAGCTCGACGAGGCCGCCATCGCTGCGATGCGCGAGTACATCGGCAAGCGCAAGGAGCAGCCGCACTTCGCCAATGCGCGATCCGTGCGCAACGCGCTCGACCGTGCGCGCCTGCGCCAGGCCAACCGCGTGTTCCAGGCCGCGCTGAAGGGAAATGCGTCGGCGGACGTCGACACCTTGTCCCTGATCGACGCCGCAGACATCCGGGCCTCGCGGGTATTCCGCGCGAGGAACGAGGAACGCGGTCCGGCAGTCCAAGCAAAACCGGTCACCCACTAGCCGATGGTCTTCGAGGCAGTAGCCATGTACCTGCGCCGGACGACGCTGTCGAAATTCCTGATCGAGCAGACCCGCGGCACCGACGGCGCCAGCCTGTCCGCGCTGCTGGTCGACGTCGCGGCCGCGATCAAGGCCATCGCCGCGATGACCGCGAAAGGCGCGCTCGGCGGCGACTGGGGCGACTTCGAGCAATCGGAGCTGCCGTCGGAGCGCAAGCTCGACGCGCTCGCCAACGAGACCGTGCTGCGCTATTGCGAATGGGGCGGACTGCTCGCCGGCATGGCCTCCGAGGAAATGGAGCAGCCGTACCTGATCCCCGACGAGTTCGAGCGCGGGCCTTACCTGCTCATGTTCGACCCGTTGCACGGATCGTCGAGCGCCGACGTGAACGGCCTGCTCGGCACCACGTTCGCGGTGCTGCGTCACGATCGCCGCGCCAAGCCGCAGCTCGAGAATTTCCTGCAGCCCGGCAAGGCGCAGGTCGCCGCGGGCTACGCGTTGTACGGCCCGTCGACGATGCTCGTGCTCACGGTCGGCAAAGGCACGCACGGCTTCACGCTCGATCGCGAGACCGGCAATTTCCTGCTGACGCATCCCGATCTCCACGTGAGCGACGGCATCGACGAGCTCGCGATCAACACGACCAACGAGCGCTTCTGGGAGCCGCCGGTCGAGCGCTACGTGCGCGAATGCCGCGCCGGCTGCAGCGACGTCCGCTCGCGAGACTTCAAGATCCGCTGGATCGGCTCGACCGTGGCGCAGGTGCATCGCATCCTCGTGCGCGGCGGCGTCTACATGTATCCGCGCGACAGCAAGGAGCCGAACCATCACGGACGCCTGCGCCTGATGTTCGAAGCCAATCCGCTCGCGATGCTGATCGAGCAGGCCGGCGGCCGCGCGAGCACGGGCCGAGCGTCGCTGCTCGACGTGCAGCCCGAGTCGCTGCATCAGCGCACGCCCGCGATCCTCGGCACCGCCGGCGAAGTCGAGCGCATCGAGCGCTACCACCGCGACTACGACACGGGCGAGGACAAGCCGTACGTCTCGCCGCTGTTCAACGAACGCAGCCTGTTTCGTCCCGCCGTCCGGCTCTAACCGGTCCTCAACAACATGTCTGTGAAACACCCGATCATCGCGGTGACCGGCTCGTCGGGCGCGGGCACGACGACGGTGATGAATTCGTTCCAGCACATCTTCCGCCGCGAGAAGATCAGGGCGCAGATCGTCGAGGGCGATGCGTTCCATCGCTACGATCGCAAGGGCATGCGCGAAGCGATGCAGCGCGATCGCGACTTCAGC
>DASRHK010000115.1:0-12298 GCA_035650495.1 Nevskiaceae bacterium
CAAGGTGGTGCTCTAACCAGCTGAGCTACGCGCCTGCGAAGGGGCGCAAGATTATCAGGCCGCCGATTTGAACGCCATCTCGCGCAGCTTGCGGATCTCGTCGCGCTTGGCGGCCGCCTGCTCGAACTCCAGGTTCTGCGCGTGCTTCTGCATCTCCTTCTCGAGCTTGGCGATGGTTTTCGCCAGCCGCTCCGGCGGCATCGCGGCATATTGCGCGACCGCTTCGGCGGCCTTCACCGACGGCACCTCCGTTATCTGCTCGTAGCCAGCGTGCATCACGTCGGCAACGCGCTTCTGCACGCCCTTCGGCGTGATGCCCTTGGCCTTGTTGTACGCGACCTGCTTCTCGCGGCGCCGATTGGTCTCTTCCAGCGCGCGCTGCATCGAGCCCGTGTTCTGATCGGCGTACAGGATCGCGGTGCCGTTGAGATTGCGCGCCGCGCGACCGATGGTCTGGATCAGCGAGCGATCCGAGCGCAGGAAGCCTTCCTTGTCCGCGTCGAGGATCGCCACCAGCGACACCTCGGGCAGATCGAGGCCTTCGCGCAACAGATTGATGCCGACCAGCACGTCGAACACGCCCAGGCGCAGATCGCGGATGATCTCCGCGCGCTCGACGGTGTCCACGTCGGAGTGCAGATAGCGCACCTTCACCTGATGCTCGTGCAGGTAATCGGTCAGGTCTTCAGCCATGCGCTTGGTGAGCGTGGTGACGAGCACGCGTTCCTGCTTCTCGACGCGCAGACGGATCTCGCCGAGCAGATCGTCGACCTGTGAGCTCGCGGGCCGCACGTCGACCTTGGGATCGACGAGACCGGTCGGACGCACCACCTGCTCGACGATCTGGCCCTGCGATTTCTCGAGCTCGTACGGGCCCGGCGTCGCCGACACGAAGATGAGCTGCGGCACCATCTTCTCGAACTCGTCGAAGCGCAATGGCCGGTTGTCGAGCGCGCTCGGCAGGCGGAAGCCGTACTCGACCAGCGTCTCCTTGCGATTGCGATCGCCGCGATACATGCCGCCGAGCTGCGGCACAGTGACGTGCGACTCGTCGACGACGACGAGCGCGTCGGTCGGCAGGTAATCGAACAGGCAAGGCGGCGGCTCGCCCGGCCTGCGGCCCGAGAGATAGCGCGAGTAGTTCTCGATGCCGTTGCAGTAGCCGATCTCGCGGATCATCTCGAGATCGAAATTCGTGCGCTGCTCGAGGCGCTGCGCTTCGAGGAGCTTGCCGCCCTTCTTCAGGACCTCGAGCCGATCGCGCAGCTCCGCCTGGATGTCGTCGAGCACCGACAGGATCTTCTCGCGCGGCGTCGCGTAATGCGTCTTCGGGAACACGGTGAGGCGCGGCACCTTGCTGCGCACCTCGCCGGTGAGCGGATCGAAGAAGGACAGCGCGTCGATCTCGTCGTCGAACAGCTCCACGCGCACGGCAGCTTCGTCCGACTCGGCGGGATAGATGTCGATGACGTCGCCGCGCACGCGATACGTGCCGCGCTCCAGCGACACCTCGTTGCGCGTGTACTGCATCGAGGTCAGGTGCTTGATCAGATCGCGCTGGGTGATGCGCTCGCCTTTCACGAGGTGCAGCACCATCTGGAAGTAGCTCTCCGGATCGCCGAGGCCGTAGATCGCGGAGACCGATGCGACGATGATCGAGTCGCGACGGGTCATCAGCGCCTTGGTCGCCGACAGGCGCATCTGCTCGATGTGCTCGTTGATCGACGAGTCCTTCTCGATGAAGGTGTCGGTCGACGGGATGTAGGCCTCGGGCTGGTAGTAGTCGTAGTACGAGACGAAGTACTCGACGGAGTTTTCCGGGAAGAACTCCTTGAACTCGCCGTAGAGCTGCGCCGCCAGCGTCTTGTTCGGCGCCAGCACGAGCGCCGGCCGCTGCACGCGCTGGATCACGTTCGCGATCGTGTAAGTCTTACCCGAGCCGGTGACGCCGAGCAGCGTCTGATGCGCCAGTCCGTCGTTCAGGCCTTCGGTGAGGCCCTTGATCGCCTCCGGCTGATCGCCCGCAGGCTCCCAGTCGGCCTTCAGGTGGAACTTGTCGTCGGAGCGGTGCTTGCGACGGATGAGATCGAGCGTTTCCCGCGGGGCTTCTTTCATTTGCTAGAACGCATGCAGTGGACCGAGTATCATCGCGCGCCGTTTAACTCATTGCCACGGGCGCAATCGCCCCTGCTGACATGGAACCGACCCTCGCGCAGCGCACGACCCGCATCAAGCCCTCTCCTACGCTCGCCGTGACCGCGAAGGCGGCCGAGCTCAAGGCGCAAGGCAAGGATGTGCTGTCGCTGGGCGCCGGCGAGCCGGACTTCGACACGCCGCAGCACATCAAAGATGCGGCCGTCGGCGCGATTTCCAAGGGCTTCACCAAGTACACGGCCGTCGGCGGCACGCCGTCGCTCAAGGCCGCGATCATCGCCAAGATGAAGCGCGACAACGCGCTCGACTACAAGCCGAACCAGGTCCTCGTCTCCAACGGCGGCAAGCAGTCCTGCTACAACCTGTGCCAGGCGCTGCTCAACGCGACTGACGAAGTGATCATCCCGGCGCCGTACTGGGTGAGCTATCCGGACATGGTGCTGCTGGCCGACGGCTCGCCGGTGATCATCGCCACGACCGCCGCGACGCGCTTCAAGATCACGCCCGCGCAGCTCGAGGCCGCGATCACGCCGCGGACGCGGATGATCTTCCTCAATTCGCCGTCGAACCCGTCGGGCATGGCGTACAGCAAGGCCGATCTCACCGCGCTCGGCGAAGTGCTGCGCAAGCATCCGCAGATCCTGATCGCCACGGATGACATGTACGAGAAGATCCTGTGGACCGGCGAGCCGTACAGCAACATCATCAACGCATGTCCGGATCTCTACGAGCGCACGGTCGTGATCCATGCCGTGTCGAAAACCTACTCGATGACCGGCTGGCGCATCGGCTGGGCGTGCGGTCCGGCGAAGCTGATCACGGCGATGACCGACATCCAGTCGCAATCGACGTCGAATCCGAACTCGATCGCGCAGGTCGCGGCCGAAGCCGCGCTCAACGGCGATCAGTCCTGCGTCGCCGAGATGTGCAAGGCGTTCAAGGTGCGTCACGACATGCTCGTCGAAGGCTTGAACAAGATTCCCGGCATCAAGTGTCTTCCGGGCGACGGCACCTTCTACGCGTT
Source organism: Nevskiaceae bacterium (assembly GCA_035650495.1). GTDB lineage: Bacteria > Pseudomonadota > Gammaproteobacteria > Nevskiales > Nevskiaceae > DASRHK01. Next base: position 3,179 of record DASRHK010000115.1, read on the forward strand.
CCCGAACGTCGAGGGCCTGATGAAGAAGCTCGGCGCGAAGGACGACCTCGCGCTCTCCGATCAGCTGCTGCAGCAGTCGCTGGTCGCGGTCGTGCCGGGCTCTGCGTTCGGCGCGCCCGGTCACTTGCGCCTGTCGTTCGCGACGAGCGACAAGGTCCTGAAGGGCTGCCTCGAGCGCATCGCAGCGATCGCGTAACGTTTCGTTACGCCGCTCCCCCTATCATGTGGGGGTGATGGCCCCCCGGATCGTAGTCATGGCGATCGCTTTGCTCGCTTGCGCGGCTGCGCAGGCGGCCGAGCCCCTGCCCGACAAGCCGCTGACGCTCGTCGAAGCGACCGATCTCGCGATGCGCAACAACCCGTCGACGCGCTCGGCGTGGGCGCTGGTGCGTCAATCCGAAGCTGCGGAGACCATCGCGCGCGCCGGCTACTGGCCGACCATCTCTGCGAGCTACAGCGCGCAGCGCCTGAAGCAGCTTGCGTTCGAGGGCACGCAGGTCCCGTGGCAGACGCGCTACGGTCCGAGCGTCACCTTCAACTGGCTGCTGCTCGACTTCGGTGGCCGCGGCGGCGGCATCGATCGCGCGCACGCCGAGACGGTCGCGCAGCGACTCACGCAGACGCAATCGATCGCTGATCTCATGCTGACCGTCGAGTCGGCGTACTACGCAGTGATCGGTGCGCGCGGCGTGGAGCTCGCGAGCCGACTGTCGCGCGACGAAGCGCAAGCCAATGCCGACGCCGCCGACGCGCGCCGCAAGAGCGGCGTCGCGACCATCGGTGACGTCTATCAGGCACAAGCGGCGCTCGCGGCTGCGACGACGACGCTGCAGCAAGCCGAAGGCTCGCGCGTCGTCGCCGAAGGCGCGCTTGCGGTCGCGCTCGGCTATGCACCCGACTCCGTGGTGCAGCTCGCGGAATGGCATCCGCCGGAAAATCCGGAGCTGCCGCCGCAGACCGTGCAGGAAATGCTGCAAGGTGCGCGCGATGCGCGGCCGGAGCTGCTCGCATCGAAAGCGCGCGAGCAAGCGGCTGAAGCCGCAGTCCGCGAAGCGCGCGCAAACAACTGGCCCTCGCTCAGCGCATCGGGAACCGCATCGCGCACCACCATCGAAGGCCGCGGCACGGCGACGTCGTACAGCGGCGGCTTGCGCGTCGACTTGCCGATCTTCTCGGGGTTCTCCGTGAAGGGCGCGATCGATCAAGCCAAGGCCGCGGTCGATCAGTCGCAAGCAGACACGGAAACCCTGCGCCTCTCGGTCGAGCAGCAAGTGTGGGTCGCGTATCAGAACGTGCAAACCTCGCGCAAAGCTCTCGACGCCGCGCGCGCGCAGCTGCGCGCCGCCGAGCAAGCTGCGGATGCGATCAAGGCGCGCTACAAGACCGGCCTGTCGAGCATCCTCGAAGTGCTGTCGACCGAGCAGGCGCTCGCGCAGGCGCGCATCGCCGACGTGCAGGCCGGCATCAACTGGTATCAGAGTCTTTCGCAATTGGGGCATGACGCGGGCGGCCTGTCGGCCCCCGCTTCCGGAGAAAAACAATGACGCGCAGACGCGTCCTCATCGTCCTCGCCGCGATCGGCCTCGGCTGGCTGATCTGGTGGCGCATCCAGGCCGACCGCAGCGCGCTGGTGCCGCACACGCCGCGAGCGCCGATCGAGACTGCGGCAGCGCGCCTCGGGGCCGCGCCGCTCGAGCTCTCCGCGATGGGACAGGTCCTGAGCCCGCAGAGCGTCAACGTCCGCGCGCAAGTCAGCGGCGCGCTCACGCGCATCTATTTCACGGAAGGCGCCGACGTGAAAGTCGGCGACAAGCTGTTCGACATCGACGCCGCGCCGTATCAAGCCGCCGTCGCGCAAGCCAAGGCGCAGCTCGCGCGCGATCGCGCGGCCGCGGAGTCGGCGAAGTCGCAATACGACCGCTTGGCGCCGCTCGCGCAGAAGGAATACGCATCGGCGCAGGAGATCGAGACCGCGCGCGCCGCCGCCGCCCAGGCAAGCGCTGTGGTCGAGGCCGATCAGGCAGCCGTGCAACAGGCCATGGTCAATCTCGATCGCACGCAGGTCACGGCGCCGATCGCGGGACGCACCGGCAGCCTCGCCGTGAAGGTCGGCAACGTCGTCAGCCCTTCCGACGCGACGCCCATCGTCGTGATCAACCAGCTCAATCCCGTACAGATCGACTTCGCGATCCCGCAAACGCAACTGGCAGCGGTGCAGGACGCGCTCGCGCACGGGGACGTCGCTGCGCGCGTGAACACGGAGCAGTCGAGCGACGTGCTCGGAAAAGGCAAGCTGGTGTTCGTCGACAACGCGGTCAGCGCCACGACCGGGACGGTGCGTCTCAAGGCCGAGGTCGACAACGCCGCGCTGCGCTTGTGGCCCGGCGCGTTCGTGACCGTCACGCTGACGCTCAAGGTCGATCCCGACGTCGTGCTCGTGCCGGAAGTGGCCGTCCAAGCCGGCGCCGACGGCGCCTACGTCTTCACGGTGGACGACAAAGGCGTCGTCGCCTTGCGCAACGTGACGGTCGCGCGACAAGTCGGCGGCGATGTCGTGATCGCCGACGGCTTGAAGCCCGGCGAGATCATCGTCTCGCGCCCGCCGCGCGGACTCGCTCCCGGCGCGAATGTTCACGGCGGCCCGCCTGCCCGGAAGGGCGCGAGGACCGACGACGCCGAGAAGCGCGAATACAGCAAGCCCGTTGCCCAATGAACGTCTCCGGGATCTTCATCCGCCGGCCGGTCGCGACGACGATCCTGATGTCGGCGCTGGTGCTGTTCGGCTGGTTCGCGTATCGCACGCTGCCGGTCGCAGAGCTGCCGTCCGTGGATTTCCCGACCATCAGCGTCTCGGCAAATCTGCCGGGCGCCGATCCGACCACGATGGCCGCGACCGTGGCGACGCCGCTCGAGCGCGCGTTCACGCAGATCCCCGGCGTCGACTCGATGACGTCGACGAGCTCGACCGGCAGCACCAACATCACGCTGCAGTTCGCGCTCGAGCGCGACATCGACGCCGCCGCGCAGGACGTGCAGAACGCGATCTCGCAGACGCTGCGTGCGCTGCCGACCTCGATGCCGCAGCCGCCGACCCTGCGCAAGCAGAACCCGACCGACTCGCCGATCATGTTCATCGCGATGAGCGCGACGACGGTTCCGCTCACCGTGCTCGACGACTACGCCGAGACACGAGTCGCCGATCGACTGTCGCAGCTCGAAGGCGTCGCGCAGGCGCAGGTGTTCGGCTCCAAGCGCTACGCCACCCGCATCTACGTCAACCCGCGGGCCCTCACCGCGCGCGGACTGTCGATGAGCCAGCTGCGCAACGCGGTCGCCGCGGGGAACAGCTACGAGCCCGGCGGAACGCTCTACGGTGCGAATCGCAGCTACACCGTCGCCTCCGACGGCCAGCTGCGCAACGCGCAGCAGTACAACGACCTGATCCTCGCCTACAGCAGCGGCGCTCCGGTGCGGCTGCGCGACGTCGGCACTGCGGTCGACAGCATCGCCAACGACAAGCAGCAGACGGAGTTCAACGGGCGGCCCGCGATCGTCGTCGCCGTGACGCGGCAACCGGGCTCGAACACGGTGAAGATCGCCAACGCGGTGCGCGAGCTGATGCCCGATCTCGCCAGGCTCGGCCCCGGCGACACGCGCACCGATCTCGTCTACGACCGCAGCGACTTCATCAATCAGTCGGTCGAGGATGTGAAGCTCACGCTGATCCTGTCGATCCTCCTCGTGATCGGCGTGATCTTCCTGTTCCTGCGCGACACGCGCGCGACGCTGATCGCAGCGCTCGCGCTGCCCTCGTCGCTGATCGGCACGTTCGGCTTGATGCAGCTCTGCGGCTTCTCGCTCGACAACCTGTCGCTGATGGCGCTGACGCTCTCCGTCGGCTTCGTGGTCGACGACGCCATCGTGGTGCTGGAGAACATCACGCGGCATCGCGAGAAAGGCGTGCCCGGCGAGGAAGCCTCCGAGATCGGCAGCCGCGAGATCGGCTTCACGGTGATCTCGATGACGCTGTCGCTGGTCGCGGTGTTCATCCCGATCCTGTTCATGGGCGGCGTCGTCGGACGGCTGTTCCGCGAGTTCGCGATCACGGTTGCGATCGCGATCCTGCTCTCGGGAGTCGTCTCGCTGACGTTGACACCCATGCTCTGCTCGCGATTCCTCGGCGAGCACGCGCATCTCGCCGGCGGTCGCGTGACCGAGTGGTTCGAGCGGCAATTCGATCGCATGCGCGACGCCTACGCGCGCAGCCTCGAGTGGTCGATGGATCGCACGGGCACCATGCTGATCATCGCGGTGGCGACGCTCGTGGCGACGCTCGCGATGTTCGGCGTGGTGAAGATGGGCTTCATCCCGACCCAGGACACCGGCGTCATCAGCGGCACGACCCGCGCGCCGGAAGGCGTCGCCTACGAAGACATGGTGAAGATGCAGCGCCAGGTCGTCGACATCATCCGCAAGGACCCCGACGTCGAGGCGGTGATCTCATCGGTCGGTCAAGGGACCGGCGGCGTGAACAGCAGCAGCTCCGGTCGCGTCACCCTGCGCCTGAAGGCGCCGAGCAAGCGATCGATCACGGCGGATCAGGTGATCGCGCGCCTGCGCAAGAAAGTCGCCGCCGTCGGCGGGATGCAGCTCCTGCTGCAGAACCCGCCGGCGATCCGCATCGGCGGCGGGCGCTCGACCTCCAACTACCAGTACGTGCTGCAGGGCGACGACATGCAGGCGATGTCGGCGGCAGCGACGACGATGACGCAGCGCATGGAGCAGATCCCCGGCCTGCGCGACCCGAACAGCGACCTCGAGCTCGCCAACCCACAGATCAACGTCAACATCCTGCGCGATCGCGCGTCGGCGCTGAACGTGCCGGTGTCCAACGTGCAGGACACGCTCTATGCCGCTTACGGCGCGGAGAAAGTGAGCACGATCTACACCGCGTCGAACCAGTACGACGTGCTGATGCAGATCGACCCGCAGTTCCAGCAGGACATCAACGCGCTCGCCGCGCTGTATGTGCCGACCGCCGACAACAAGCTGGTCCCGCTCGGCGCGGTCGCGACGGTGACGCCGGGCGTCGGCCCGCTGTCGGTGAATCATGCGGGCGAGCTGCCGGCCATCACCATCTCGTTCGATCTCGAGCCCGGTGTCTCGCTCGGCGAAGTGACGGGACGCATCGAGCAGCTCGCGCGCGAAGTCCTGCCGGGCACGGTCACCGGCTTCTTCTCGGGTACCGCGCAGACGTTCAAGCAATCGACGGTCGACCTGCCGATCCTGCTGCTGTTCACCATCCTCGTGATCTACATGGTGCTCGCCATCCTCTACGAGCACTTCGTGCATCCGATCACGATCCTCACCGCGCTGCCGCTCGCGACGATCGGCGCGCTGATCTCGCTGTGGGTGTTCGGTGCGGAGCTCAACGTGTTCAGCTTCGTCGGGCTCATCCTGCTGGTCGGCCTGGTGAAGAAGAACGGCATCATCATGATCGACTTCGCCATCACGCGACGTCGCGAAGGCGCTGCCGCACGCGACGCGATGATCGAGGCGTGCCTGGTGCGGTTCCGGCCGATCATGATGACGTCGGTCGCAGCGATCCTCGGCACGCTGCCGATCGCGCTGGGCTACGGATCCGGCGGTGAAGCGCGCCAGCCGCTCGGCATCGCGGTCGTCGGCGGCCTGCTGACGTCGCAGTTGCTGACGCTCTACGTGACGCCCGCGTTCTATCTGACGATGGAGAACCTGACCGGTCGGCTGCGCCGCCGGTTCGGAATGGCCGAAGCCCCCGCCAGCTGACCCGCGCGGATGGCTTTCAGGTCCAGCGGAAGATGAAATGCCGCTTGCAGTAGAACTCGTACATGTTGTTCAGGTAGACGTGCAGGAAGTGCTCGTGCACGTAGAAGCAGTCGAGGCCGGGGATCTCCTTGACCAGTCGATAGCCGTTGTCGCGGAACACCGCCCGCAACTGTTCCGACGGCCGCTCGATGGTGACGGTGTTGAAGCGATACGCCTTGAAATCGAAGCCGAGCAGAATGCGGTCTTCGGCGCCTTCGACGTCGATCGAGAGGTAGTCGATCACCGCCGGAGCGTTGTGCTCGCGCAGGACGTCGATCAGCCTACGCGTCGGCAGTCGGATGATCGGAGCCGGACCCGATGCGCGGCTGTCCTGGTTCAGGCCCGCGATGCCGCCGAGCTCCTCGCGCAGCGCGAACTCGACTTCGCCCTCCGTCGCATCGAGGCAGACGTCGATGCAGGTGCAGCTGCGATTGCGCTTGAGATCGGCGAACCGCTCCGGGTTCGCTTCGACGCAGATGCCGCGCCAGCCGTAGCGCTTCTCGAGCAGGAACGTATTGCTGACGTGCACGCCGTCGAACGCGCCGATGTCCAGGAAGAAGCCATTGCGCTTCTCGTTGAACGCCTCCGCCCAGATCAGGAAATCCTGGCCGGCCTGCGACACGACCAGCGAGTGACGCAGGAACAGGCGCCTGCAGGACGCGAGAATGCCGGTGGCGCGCAGGATGCGCTTGAAGAATTGCCGAAGCCAGCCGGACCCGACAGTCCCGGCCGACTGAGTCATTGTTGTCATTACTAGGGCCCCCCGCCCGTGCACCCATGATGCTACAAATCCTAGGCGGGCGCGGGGTTCGGCCCTGTCGTAAAAAACAAGCGCCCGCGCGTCTTGCGACGGCAGGCGCTTGCTACGGTTTGGCTCCGCGAGTTGGACTCGAACCAACGACCCGCTGATTAACAGTCAGCTGCTCTACCGACTGAGCTATCGCGGAAGGGCCGCAGATTGTAGTGATGCGACACCGCGCACGCAATCCGTCGGCGACATGCGGCGGAATTTCACGTCACCCGGTAAATTCCTCCCGCGCCATCGGGATGCATGCAAGACGCGATCCTGCGGATGAGAAATCCGTCGGAACTTTTCGGCGCCGCAGCGAGGTCATACCTAGGACCCGTGAATCGGCAAATCCCGATTCCGCTGAATACGTCCGACATGCACGGGCGTCTCGTGACGCGACATCTCCCAATGTGTAGCGAGCGAGTGAACCGACGGGGCGCGCGGCACGCCTATGCATGGTTGCCGCAACTTCCTCCCAACGGATCGCCGACCTCGACCTCAGTGGTCGGGATGCTGCCACCAAGGCTTCAGCGCTTCGTGCGTCGGCGTGTAGTCGTAGCCGAGCGCTTCCGCGACTGCCTTGTAGGTGATCTGACCGAGATGCACGTTCAGCCCTTCGCGCAGATTGGGATCGTCGAGCAGCGCCTTGCGATAACCCTTGTTGGCGAGCGCTTGCGCGAACGGCAGCGTCGCGTTGGTCAGCGCGAACGTCGACGTGCGCGCCACGCCGCCCGGCATGTTGGCGACGCAGTAATGGACGATGCCTTCGACGACGTAGGTCGGCTGCTGATGCGTGGTCGGCCGGCTGGTCTCGAAACAGCCGCCCTGGTCGATCGCGACGTCGACGATCACGGCGCCGGGCTTCATGCGCTTCAGCATCTCGCGCGTGACGAGCTTCGGCGCCGCGGCGCCCGGCACCAGCACCGCGCCGATGACGAGATCGGCCGTGCTCACGTACTGCTCGACCGCGTCACGCGTCGAGAAGACGGTCGTCAGGCGGCCGCCGAAGCTGTCGTCGAGCCACGCGAGCCGCGGCAGCGAGCGGTCGAGGATCGTCACGTTCGCGCCCATGCCGACCGCGATGCGTGCTGCGTTATAACCGACCACTCCGCCGCCGATGATCACGACCTCCGCCGGGGCCACGCCCGGAACGCCCCCGACCAGCACACCGTTGCCGCCCTGCGCCTTCTCCATCGCGTGCGCGCCGGCCTGGATCGACATGCGGCCCGCGACTTCGCTCATCGGCGCAAGCAGCGGCAAGCCGCCGCGGGCATCGGTCACTGTCTCGTAGGCGATGGCCACGCAGCCGGACTCGACCAGCGCCTCGGTCTGCTCCGGGTCGGGCGCCAGATGCAGATAGGTGAACAGCGTCTGGCCGGGCTTCAGGCGCCTGATTTCCTGCGGCTGCGGTTCCTTCACCTTCACGATCATGTCGGCGCCGGCGAACACTTCCTCCGCGTTGGGCAGGATCTTCGCGCCGACGCGGGTGTACATGTCGTCATGCAGGCCGATGGCATCGCCCGCCTTCGTCTCGACAAACACCTGATGGCCCCGCGAAGTCAGCTCGCGCACCGCGGCCGGCGTCATTCCGACACGATATTCGTGGTTCTTGATTTCCTTTGGAACGCCGATGCGCATTGTGCCCTCTTCGCTTGTTTGCCTATGCCGACCACCGTGATCTTGCTTCCAGGATCGCAACCCAGAAGAAGACGACGAATTCGACAACCGCCGCATACGTGAGCACCCTGGGATCAATGGTGCGGTTGGTCACGCGCAGCAGATACTGACTTCCAACATAAAGGCCCGCCGTCAAGAGCGGGGGAGCGGCAAGAACAAAGAGCAGAAGAAAAAGTCTCCTGATTGCCAGCATGGCGCAATTTCCGTTCTAATTTGCGCGTTTCAGCGCATTGCGCACTCCATCCACAATCCGGGTTATATCATCGGCCGTGGCGATCAGGGCAGGCGCCAGCGCAACAGTGTCGCCGGAAACGCGCACGACCAAGTTTTCTTCGGCATAACAGCGCTGCATGGCTTCGTAGCCGCGCCGGCCGGGCGCCGCAGGATCGGGCTCAAGGTCAATGCCCGCCGCCATGCCGACATTGCGGATGTCGGTCACGAAAGGCGCGCCCTTCAGATCGTGCACGGCCGCTTCCAGCACCGGCTCCATCTTTTTTGCGCGCGCGAACAGGTCCTCGTCGCGATAAAGGTCGAGCGTTGCGAGCGCCGCGGCGCAGGCGAGCGGATGGCCGGAATAGGTGTGGCCGTGGAACAGCTCGATGACAAGTTCCGGCCCCTGCATGAACGTCTGATGGATCGCGTCGCTGACAATCACCCCGCCCATCGGCACGGCGCCGTTGGTGACGCCTTTGGCGAAAGTGATCATGTCGGGTGTCACCCCATAGCGCTCGGCGGCGGTCGCTGCGCCCATGCGGCCGAAGGCCGTGATGACTTCGTCGAAGATGAGAAGAATGCCGTGCCGGTTGCAG
>DASRHK010000116.1:0-5300 GCA_035650495.1 Nevskiaceae bacterium
GCAAGCCCGCCGCGAGCCAGAACGAAGCGGACGATCTCTTATCTAGTCTCGGTTTGTGAGGGCTGCTGTCATCCTCTAGTCATGGCCATCGACAGCCAGGAAGACATCCGCGCCGATTTCCTGATCGAAGCCGGCGAGATCGTGCAGAAGCTCGGCAGCCAGCTCGTCGAGCTCGAGCAGCGCCCGGCCGATCGCGATCTGCTCAACGCGATCTTCCGCGGCTTCCACACGATCAAGGGCGGCGCGGGCTTCCTGAAGCTCGACGGCATGGTCGAGCTCTGCCACATCGCCGAGGAAGTGTTCAACGCGATGCGCAACGGCAAGATCGCCGCCGACGCGTCTCGCATCGACGCTGTGATGAAGGCTGTGAGCGTGCTCGAGGAATCGATGCAGGCGCTCACCGACAACCAGTCGCCGCCGTCGCCGACGCCGGATTTGCTGCAGGCGCTGCGCAACGCCGCGCAAGACAAGCCCGGCGCGCAAAGCAACACGATCACCGAGGATGAGTTCGAGGCGCTGCTGGACGAGCTGCATGGTCCGGGCAAGACGCCGAAGAAAGTGGAGGAGCCGGTTGCAGCTGCGCCCGCGCCGCCACCGAAATCAGCGCCCGCATCGCCATCGACCCCCGTCGCCGAAACCACCGTCCGCGTCGACACCGCGCGGCTGGATCGCGTGATGAATCTCGTCGGCGAGCTCGTGCTCGTGCGCAATCGCATGAAGCTCAGGCGCGGCAAGTCGCGCGACGAGGAGCTCGATCGCATGGTGGGACAGCTCGACCAGGTGACGAGCGGCCTGCAGATCACCGCGATGCAGCTGCGCATGCAGCCGGTCGGCAAGGTGTTCTCGCGATTCCCGAAGCTCGCGCGCGACGTCGCCCGCAGCCTCGGCAAGAAAGTCACGCTGACGCTGTCCGGCGAGGACACCGATCTCGACAAGAATCTCGTCGAAGCGCTCGCCGATCCGCTGGTGCATCTCGTGCGCAACGCGATCGATCACGGCATCGAGTCGCCCGAAGTGCGCGCCAAGCGCGGCAAGCCGGCGGAAGGCCACGTCGCGCTGACCGCCGCGCAGGAAGGCGATCACATCGTCATCACCGTGCGCGACGACGGCGCCGGGATGGATCCGGAAGTGCTGCGCCGCAAGGCGGTGGAGAAGGGCGTGCTCACGCGCGACGCCGCCGCGAAGCTCACGCCGAACCAATGCCTCGAGCTGATCTTCGCCGCGGGCTTCTCGACCAAGAGCGAGGTGTCCGACATCTCCGGACGCGGCGTCGGCATGGACGTCGTGCGCAGCAAGATCACCGATCTCAAGGGTTCGGTGACGATCGATTCCGCGCCGGGCGTGGGCTCGACGATCCGCATCGCGGTACCGCTGACGCTCGCGATCCTGCCGGCGCTGATGGTCCGCTGCGGCAAGCGCGCGTATGCGATCGCGCTCGGCGCCGTGCAGGACGTGTTCGCGCTCGACGCTGCAAAAGTCGTTCGCGTCGAAGGGCGACCCGCGCTGCCGCGGGCCGGCAGCGTGCTGCGACTGGTATTTCTTGACCGCTGGCTCGGGCTTCCCGAGATGCGCGAAGCTCCAGTGCAGCCATTGGTCGTGCACGTGCAGACCGAAGGCCGCGCGTTCGGGCTCGTCGTCGACGAGGTCCTCGGGCGCGAAGAGATCGTGGTCAAGCCGCTCGGCGCCATGCTGCAAGGCGTGCCGGGTTACAGCGGCGCGACCGTCACCGGCGACGGCGCAGTGGCATTGATTCTCGACATGTCCGGAGTCCTCAAGTCCAGCGTTTAGCGGCCGTTAAAGCAGGGGGAGCGAAACGCTCCCGGCGCCCGCGAACATGGACAAACTCACGATCACCGGCATCGTCCTCGCACTCATCGCGATCATCGGTGGCAGCATCCTGAAAGGCAGCGGCGTCTCCGCGCTGGTCAATCCGGCTGCGTTCGTGATCGTGCTGATCGGCACCTTCGCCGCGATCCTGGTGCACACGCCGATGGCGATCGTGCGTCACGCGATGAAGATCCTGCGCTGGGTGTTCCGCCCGCCGGCGCTCGATCCCGACGCGACGATCAAGAAGATCGTCGAGTGGAGCGGCAGCGCGCGCAAGCAGGGCCTGCTCTCGCTCGAGCCGATCGCCGCGAAGGAATCCGATCACTTCATCAAGAAGGGACTGCAGATGCTGGTCGACGGCGCCGAGCCCGACACCATCCGCACGATCCTCGAGGTCGAGGTGGCCAGCAAGGAGCATCACGACAACGCCGCGGCCAAGATGTGGGAGGGCATGGGCATCTACGCGCCCACGCTCGGCATCATCGGCGCGGTGCTCGGCCTGATGGCGGTGATGCAGAACCTCGCCGATCCCTCGAAGCTCGGCCACGGCATCGCGGCCGCGTTCGTCGCCACCATCTACGGCATCGGCTCGGCCAACCTGTTCTTCCTGCCGGTGTCGGCGAAGCTCAAGGCGGTGATCAAGGCGCAGACCCAGGCGCGCGAGATGGTGGTCGAAGGCCTCATCGCCATCGCCAAGGGCGAGAACCCGCGCAACATCGAGTCCAAGCTCAAGGGCTATCTGCACTGATGGCCAAGAAAGCGCACCACGAAGAGCACACCAATCACGAGGCGTGGGCGATCCCCTACGGCGATCTCGTCACCCTGCTGTTCGCGCTGTTCACCGTGATGTACGCCGTGTCGTCGGTGAACGAAGGCAAGTACCGCGTGCTGTCCGATTCGCTGGCGACGGCGTTCGGCGGGCCGCCGAAGTCGATGCGCCCGATCCAGCTCGGCCAGAAAGTGCAGCACGGCGCCGATGGCGCGCAGTACCTCAACATGAAGCCGGCGGAGCGGCCGCAGCCGCCGACGCTGCCGTTGAAGAACCTGCACGAGCCGCCGAAGGTCATCCAGAAGCAGATCCAGACGCTGATGCCTGCCGTGTCGGGCACCGGGCTCAACGCGAGCGAGAAGCAGAACGAAGCGCTCTCGCACATGGCCGGCGACATCGAGAGCGCGCTCTCCGGGTTGATCAAGGAAGACCTCGTCGTCGTGCGCAAGTCGGCGACCTGGGTGGAGATCGAGATCAAGACCGACATCCTGTTCGCCAGCGGATCGGCGCAGCTCGCCGACGCCGCGCTCCCCGTGCTGCATCAGGTCGGCGGCATCCTGAAGCCGCTGCCGTACAAGATCCGCGTCGAAGGGCATACCGACAACGTGCCGGTGCACAACGTGCAGTTCCCGTCGAACTGGGAGCTCTCCGGCGCGCGCGCCGCGAGCGTGGTGCGCGTGATGATGAGCGACATCGATCCGACACGCATGACGGTGCAGGGCTACGGTGAGTTCCGTCCCGCATCGACCAATACCACCGCGGAAGGGCGCAATCGCAATCGCCGCGTGGTCATCGTGATCCTCGGCGGGAATGCCCCGGAGCGCACGGTGGAGAAGGCGCCATGAGCGCGGTCGTCGAAGGCCAGGAGCAGGTCGCGCCGGAGCGCGTGGAGCGCTGGGTGAGCTTCGAGCTCGACGGGCAGCTCTACGGGCTCGACGTGCTCGAAGTGCAGGAAGTGCTGCGCGTGCCAGACATCACCCCGACTGCCGGCGCGCCGGAGTGCGTGCTCGGCGTCATCAACTTGCGCGGCAACATCGTCACCGTCGTCGATCTCCGGCGGCGCTTCGATCTGCCGCCGGGACCGTCGAGCGCGGCGGCGCGCGTGATCATCCTCGACCTGAAGCCGCAGCAGGTCGGCGTGGCCGTCGATCGCGTCGGCGAGATCGTGGCGGTGACCGACACCGATCTCCAAGCGCCGCCGATGATCACCTCCGAGGCGTCGCTGCCGGTGCGCAAGGTGCTCGCGCGCCAAGGCGCGCTGGTGTTCCAGATCGACAGCGCGCGCCTGCTCGAGCTGCCGGCGACCGCCACGGATGGCGGAAGTGCGGCGAGAGGCAGGACGCCGAAGCCGCCGGCCGCGGAACAGGACTTGCACGCGCCGCACTGATCGATTCGCTCCGATGCCCCTCAAGTTTCAGCTTCCCGCGCCGATAACCGTCACTGGCGCAGTGCCTTTGACGGAGAGTGCACCCATGCCGAGCGACGTCCTTGCCGGAGTCGGTCGATGACTGCGGAAGTGTTCGTGCTGCCCGCGCTCCTCGGCATGGAGCAGGCGGCGTCGCTCAAGCAGGACCTCGTTTCGCTCGCTGCGATGTCCGGCGCGATCGAGCTCGACGGCAGCGCCGTCCAGCAGATCGCCACCGCGCCGCTGCAATTGCTCGCCGCCTTCGCGCGCGAGCGCCAGTCCCGCGCGGCGCCGATGCGCTGGCGCGGCGTCTCCGATCCTCTTCACAGCGCGGCAACGACGCTCGGCGTCACCGACGCGCTTCAGTTGCAGGCACGCACATGACCCGCATCCTCGCCGTCGACGACTCGCCGTCCATGCGCCAGATGGTTTCGTTCACCCTCAAGCAGGCCGGCTTCGACGTCACCGAAGCCGAGGACGGCGCCAAGGGGCTCGAGGCCGCGCAGAAGGAGCAGTTCAACCTGGTGCTCGCCGACGTCAACATGCCGAACATGGACGGGCTGTCGATGATCCGCGCGCTGCGCGGCCTGTCCGGCTACAAGTTCACGCCGATGCTGATGCTCACCACCGAGGCCGGCACCGACAAGAAGCAGGAAGGCAAGGCCGCCGGCGCGACCGGCTGGATCGTGAAGCCCTTCAACCCCGAGCAGTTGATCGCCACCATCAAGCGGGTGCTCGGGTAATCGCGATGCGCAACGTCCTCGTCGTCGACGATTGCGGAATCATGCGCGACGTGCTCGGCATGACGCTGCGCCGCGCGGGCTTCAACGTGCTGCCGGCATCGGGCGGGCGCTCGGCGCTGGAGATCGCGCGCAGCCGCCGCCTCGATGCGGTGCTCGCGGACGTCAACATGCCGGAGATGGACGGTCTCGCGATGCTGCGCGACCTGCGGCAGATGCCGCAGCACATCGCCACGCCGGTGATTGTGCTGTCCTCGCACGACGATCCCGCCCGCCGCGAGGAAGGCTTGCGGCTCGGCGCGACCACCTGGCTCACCAAGCCGTTCACGCCCGAAGCGATCGTGCGCGTGCTGCGCGCGCTCACGATGCGCGCGACGGAAATGCAGGCGGCAGTTTCATGACCACCGCACGCGACGATCTCTGGCAGGCGCGCATGAAGCGCGCGCAGCGCAAGGGCGTGCCGCTCGACGAGCGCGACGTGGCGATGCTCGAGGTCGAGCTGCGGCACGCGCACAAGATGGAGTCGCTCGGCCAGCTCGCCGCCGGCATCGCGCACGAG
>DASRHK010000117.1:0-3822 GCA_035650495.1 Nevskiaceae bacterium
CGGAACGCCCGGCAGCTCGCGCGTGGTCGGCAAGCGGCTCGACCAGATCAGCCTGCCGCCGGGCACCACCATCGGCGCGATCGTGCGCGGCGAACAGGTGATCATTGCCCACCACGACACCGTGATCAAAGGCGACGATCACGTGATCCTGTTCATCGTCAACAAGAAGCACACGCGCGACGTGGAGAAGCTGTTCCAGGTCGGCGTCGGATTCCTCTAAGAGCTCACCTTTGAGCCCGCACAACGGCGTGGTGAAGCCGCGCAGCTACGACCAGCGCGCGGTGGTGCAGCGCGTGATCGGCGTGCTGCTGATGTTCTTCTCGGCTTCGATGCTGCCGCCGCTCGGCGTCGCGCTCGGCTACGGCGACGGCGCGGAGACGGCGTTCGCGCTCGGCTTCGTCATCGTGCTCGCGGCGGGATTCATCGTCTGGCTGCCGGCGCGTCATGCGCACGGCGATCTGCGCGTGCGCGACGGCGTGCTGATCACCGTGCTGTTCTGGACCGTGCTCGGCTTCGTCGGCGCCGTGCCGCTGCGCATCGCGACCGACGCGTGGAACGGCTGGACCGATGCTGTGTTCGAGTCGGTGTCGGGGCTGACGACCACTGGCGCAACGGTTGCGGTCGGTCTCGACCACCTACCGCACGCGCTCAACTTCTATCGCGCGGAGCTGCACTTCCTCGGCGGCATGGGCATCCTCGTGCTCGCCGTCGCGGTGATGCCGATGCTCGGCGTCGGCGGCATGCAGCTGGTGAAGGCCGAGACCGCCGGCCCGATGAAGGACGCCAAGCTCGCGCCACGCATCGCCCAGACCGCGCGCGCTCTGTGGCTGGTCTACGTCGGCATCATCGCCGTCTGCACCTTGGCGTACCACCTTGCCGGAATGTCGTGGTTCGACGCGATCTGCCACGCCATGTCGACCATCGCCACCGGCGGCTTCTCCACGCACGACGCCTCGATCGGCTACTTCAACAATCCGCTCCTCGAATACGTGGTGTCCTTCTTCACGCTGCTCGGCGCCATCAATTTCGGCCTGCACTACCTCGCGCTGCGTGGCGGCGGGCTGAAGATCTACTGGCAGGACGAGGAATTCCGCGTGTTCGCCGCCATGGCGCTGATGCTGATCGCCGCCGTGGCCGTGCCGCTCGCGGGCTACGGCGCGTACCACGGCGACTGGGAGCTCGCGTTCCGCCGCGCCTTGTTCCAGACCGTCGCGTTCGGCGCCAACGCGGGCTTCGCGACCGACGACCCCACGCACTGGCCGAGCTATGTGCCGGTGCTGCTGATGCTGTCGACCTATTTCATGGGGATGGCCGGTTCCACCGCCGCCGGCTTCAAGGCCGTGCGCGTCCTGCTGCTGTTCAAGCAGGGCGTGCGCGAGCTCGTGCGGCTGGTGCACCCGAGCGCGGAACTCACCATCAAGCTGAATCACCGGCGTGTCGGCGACAGCGTGATCGCCTCGGTGACCGGCTTCTTCGCGACCTACGTCGCCGTCGTCGCGTTCATGACGCTGCTCTTGATGCTGCTCAGCAGCAACCTCGATTTCCTCACCGCGTTCTCCGCCGTGTCGACCTGCATCAACAACACGGGACCCGGCTTGGGCATCGTCAACGCAACGATGGTGCCGGTGTCGATGCCCGGGAAATGGCTGCTCACCTTCGCGATGCTGCTCGGCCGGCTCGAGATCTTCACGCTGCTCGTCGTGTTCACGCCGGTGTTCTGGCGCAAGTGATCCTGTAGGGCGCCATGCGCGCCGGCGTTCAACGCCGCAGCGCCGCGAGCACCGTCGGATTCTCCCGCACGAGGCGGTGGATCATCGCTTCGTAGGCTCGCTTGAGCTCGGCCTTCGCGGCTTTCTCGTCGGCGCCGCCGATCGGCTCGTCTTCCTGCAGCATCGATTGGGCGAGCGTCTGGCCGTCCGCGTTCTGCAGCACTTTGGCTTCGACGCGATAGCGCAGCTTGCGCGTGTCGGCGTCGAAGTACCAGTCGCGCAGCGACACGGCGACCTTCGGCACGTCGTTCTCCGAAACCACGTCGAAGCCGAGCGACTTCAGCTCGTCGGCGAGATCGTTGCGCACTTGCGTGTGCAGCGGCACCAGCTGGCGGTTCGACAGGTCCTTGTCGCCGGACGGCGCTTCGCCGAGGAACCACTCCTTCTTCTCGAAGCGCTTCACCTCGTCGCGATCGTCGGACACCGCCAGCGCGACCGGCTTGAGCGGCAGGTCTTGCGGGGGCGCGGGGGATTTGGCATCGAGCGCGATGCGCTCGCCGCCGACGCAGCCGCACAGCGTCAGCGCCGCCATCAGCAGGATCGATCGAAGGGACATGCTGCTTAGGCGCCCCGACCCCGCGGCAAGTTCACTGCCGGGTACACTTGGCGCCGGTCCAGCCGCTTCCGGGGAATCGCGTGTCGGTCTTCACGAAGGTCTCGCACGTCGAGCTCGTCGAGTTCCTGCGCCAGTATCCGGTCGGCGAGCTGCTCGGCTTCCAGGGCATCGGCGAAGGCGTCGAGAACACCAACTACTTCGTCGACACCACCGACGGGCGCTGGGTGCTCACGCTGTTCGAGCGCCTGAACTACGACGACCTGCCGTTCTTCCTCGGCTTGATGGATCACCTCGCCTCGCGCGGCTTCCCGAGCGCGATGCCGGCGCACACGCGCGACGGTCGCACCCTGGTCACGCTGAACCGCAAGCCGGCGGCGCTGGTGCGGCGGCTGTCGGGTCAGAGCGTGCTGTTTCCTTCGCTGCCACAGTGCCAGGCGGTCGGCCGCGCGCTCGGTGAGATGCACGTCACCGCCGCGTCGTATGCCGGACAGTGCGCGAATCCGCGCGGCCCGGCGTGGCGCGCTGCGACCGGTCAGGCGCTGCTGCCCAAGGTCGACGACGCCACCGCTGCTTTGATCCGATCCGCGCTCGCCGAAGACGCGGCGACGGCGTGGTCGTCGCTGCCGCAAGGCGTCGTGCACGCGGATCTGTTCAAGGACAACGTGCTGTTCGTCGAGGAGCGCCTGACCGGCGTGATCGACTTCTATTACGCGTGCAACGACGCGTGGCTCTACGACCTCGCGGTCACCGTCAACGACTGGTGCACCGAGCCCGACGGTCACCTCAATCCGTCGCGCTACGTCGTGATGGTCGACGCGTATCGATCGCGGCGCGATCTCGAGCGCAACGAGCGCGAGCTCTGGCCGCAGGCATTGCGCGCGGCCGCGCTGCGCTTCTGGCTGTCACGCCTGTACGACTGGCACTTCCCGCGCGAAGGCGACGTCGTGCACGTGAAGAACCCGGATCAGTACCGCCGCATCCTCGAGTTCCATCGCGCGCACGCGTCGCCGCCCTTGTAGCGCCCGACCCTTACGGGTTGCACACCACCTTCGCGTTGACCTTGGCGACGTAGATGTCGCCGCTCATCGGCGTCGCCGGATTGTCGAGCGTGATGTGCAGCGCGTTCACCTTCATCTGGTTCGCGTAATGGCGATGCTCGTCGATCACGATGCGTCCGACGTTGGGGATGTCGATGCGCTTGTTGATCGCCGCCGTCGTCGACTGGCCGTTGATGGTCAGACTGCCGAAGTTCGAATGCCCGCTGGCCGTCGTCGTGCCCGAGCCGATGTCGCAGGTGGCGCGCGCGTGCGCGCCGATGCCCGTGGCATTGATGTTGAGGCCGGGGATGTTGAGGCTGTAGTTGTCCATCGTCGCGTCCGCCGCGGCAGTACCGTCCTTGCCCAGCGTGTGCACGTGGATGTTCTGCGCCTTGGTGGCCGCGGGTGCCGGGCTCGAGAACGACGCGACCGTCTCATCGTGCGGCAGACCCTGGCAGCT
>DASRHK010000118.1:0-4632 GCA_035650495.1 Nevskiaceae bacterium
CGGCGGCAAGGCCATCCTGCACGGCGACACCTACGACGAAGCCTCCGACTACGCCAAGCAGCTCGCGCGCGAGAAAGGCTTGACCATGGTCCCGCCCTACGACGATCCCGACGTGATCGCAGGGCAGGGCACCGTCGGACGCGAGATCCTCGAGCAGATCGGCAACGAGGCGCTCGACGCCGTGTTCATCCCGGTCGGCGGCGGTGGGCTGCTCGCGGGCGTCGCAGCCTACATCAAGGCGCTGCGGCCGTCGGTGAAGATCATCGCGGTCGAGCCCGACGACTCGGATTGCTTCGCGCGCGCCTACGGGGCGGGACGTCGTGTCGTGCTGCCGCAGGTCGGATTGTTCGCCGACGGTGTCGCGGTGAAGCAGATCGGCGAGGAGCCGTTCCGCGTCGCGCGTCATCTGGTCGACGCCGTGGTGCGCGTCGACGTCGACGAGATCTGCGCGGCAATCCGCGACGTGTTCTACGAATGCCGCGCGCTGCCCGAGCCCGCCGGCGCGGTTGCCGTCGCCGGCATGAAGAAATGGGTCGTCGATCATGGCGTCAGCGGCAAGACGCTGTGCGCGATCATCTCCGGCGCCAACGTGAACTTCGATCGCCTGCGCCACATCGCCGAGCGCGCCGAGCTCGGCGACGCGCACGAGTCGCTGCTCGCGATCACCATCCCCGAGCGGCCCGGCAGCTTCAAGCGCTTCCTCGGCCATCTCGGGCGGCGCGTCATCACCGAGTTCAACTATCGCTATTCGTCGCCGAAGGCAGCGCACATCTTCGTCGGCATCAAGCTGGGCGACGAGTCGAAGGACGCAATCCTGAAGACGCTGCGCGACGACGGCTATCCCGCGGTCGACATGTCGCACAACGAGATGGCGAAGGTGCACGTGCGCTACATGGTCGGCGGCCGCTGTCCTGGATTGCCGAACGAAGTGCTGTATCGATTCGAGTTCCCGGAGCGCCCCGGCGCATGCCTCGACTTCCTGCACGCGATCGGCACGCGCTGGAACATCTCGCTGTTCCACTACCGCAATCACGGCGCGGCGTACGGCCGCGTCCTGTGCGGATTGCAGGTGCCTAAGCGCGAGCGCGCGGAGTGCAAGCGCACGCTCGACCGGCTCGGCTACGAATACGCCGAAGAGACCGGCAATCCGGCGTACGGGCTCTTCCTTGGAACTACGCCTAATGGCGCAGGTGCTTGAGCTTGTCCGGATTGCGCACGGAGTAGATCGCAGCGATCTTGCCGTCGCGGATGTCGAAGGCGTTGGTCTGCAATAGACCGTCCGAGGTCTCGATCAGGAATCCCGGCAGCCCGTTGATGTGCGTGTAGCGCACCGATCGCGGCGGTTGCGGATATTGGCGCAGCACCGCCGTGATGAACTGCGCGACGCGCTCGGCGCCGAGGATCGGCCGCATCGCCGCCCGCACCTTGCCGCCGCCGTCGGAGTAGAACACCGCGTCTTGCGCGAGCAGCTGCGCGAGACCTTTCGTGTCGCCGCTCGCGGCGGCGGCCATGAACGCTTGCGCGAGGCGTCGCGATTCATCCTCGCTCGGCTTGAAGCGCGGTCGCGCCGCGGCGACGTTCGCGCGAGCGCGCGCCGCGAGCTGGCGGCACGCGGCTTCGTTGCGGCCGAGCGTCTCGGCGATCTCGGCGAAATCGACGTCGAACACGTCGTGCAGCAGGAACGCCGCGCGCTCGAGCGGGGACAGTCGCTCCAGCGCGAGCAGCAGCGCGACGGAGAGATCGGCGGCGACTTCGGTGGCGGCTTCGGGCGACAGCGCGGAATCGTCCAGGATCGGCTCGGGCAGCCACGGTCCCACGTATTCCTCGCGCTGCACGCGCGCGGACTTCAGCTCGTCGAGGCACATGCGGGTCACCATCTTCGACAGGAACGCGCGCGGCTCGCGCACGTCGGCCCGACGCTCGGCCTGCCAGCGCAGGAACGCCTCCTGCACGATGTCCTCGGCGTCGGCCATCGAGCCGAGCATGCGGTAGGCGAGCCCGGTCAGATGACGCCGATGCGCTTCGAACGCTTCGCTCATGCAGGATGCGGCACCGCAGTTTCGCTGCCACCCACGCGCACGCGCGCGCAGGCGCGTCCGTGACCGAGCGCGTACTTCACCGTCGGATACATGCGCGAGGACGTGATCGCGAGCGCGAGCGTCACCAGCGCGCGCTTGCCCCAGCGCTTGACGATCTCATCGCGCAGCGGATCGGCGGCGAGGTCGTGCGCGAGCGTCGCTTCCGCGAAGCGCCAGGCGATCGCGGCGTCGGGCGGCATCGCGTCGGGATTGCCCGCGACGATCGCGCGCAGCACGGCGGGCGAGACGCCGTGCCGATCGGCCATGTCGACGACCAGCTGCGTGCACGGTCCGCAGTCCTCGTGCATCGTCGCGGCGAGCTTCGCCGCGTACCACGCGTCGAGCGGCGCGTCTTCGCGATGATTCGACAGCTTCATCACCTGCCCGAATCGCATCAGCGCGCGCGGGCTCGCGTCGAGCATCTCGCGCAGATAGCTCACGTCGTATCCGAAGCTCTTCTCGAAGGCGTCGATCTGACGCCGCATCAGCCATCGCAACATTGCTCAATTCCTCATGCTGGTTTTGGATTGCGCCGCAGCCATGCGATGCGCAGCACCAGCACGGCGGGCAGGATGACCAGCACGAGGTCGGAGGCGAAATGCGCGAGCTCGATCTTGCCGAGCGCGAAATCCCAGACGTGCGTCGCCGCGTGCAGCGCGAGGAACGCGCCGCTCGCCATCGCCGCCGGCCAGGCACGCTGGTCGCGAAGCAGCCACAGCAATCCGCCGCCGGCCACCAGATACGCGCAGCCGATGTCGCGCACGAAATGCGGATTGAACGGCCCGGTCTCGACCACGCCCGGCGTCATTCCGTACCACGGCAGCGGGGCGAACAGCATGAACAGGCCGTTCGCTGCCAGGGAGACGCCGATCAGGTTCCAGATCAGGTTTTTCACGCATCACCTCGTGGGTCTAAAAGACAAGACGAGCCAGCCGGGCGATTTGTGACATGCCCCGCTACACGTCGAATTTGACGCCTTGCGCGAGCGGCAGCTGATCGCCGTAGTTGATGGTGCAGGTCTGGCGGCGCATGTAGGCCTTCCAGGCATCGGAACCCGACTCGCGACCGCCACCGGTGTCCTTTTCGCCGCCAAACGCGCCGCCGATCTCTGCGCCGGAGGTGCCGATGTTCACGTTGGCGATGCCGCAGTCCGAGCCCGCGGCGGACAGGAAGCGCTCGGCGTTGCGCAGGTCGTTGGTGAAGATCGACGACGACAATCCTTGCGGCACCGCGTTGTGCATCGCGATCGCGTCGTCGAGCGAGTCGAACTCGACGATGAAGGCGATCGGCGCGAACGTCTCGTCGCAGGAGATCTTCAGCGGCTTGTCGGAGCGGATCAGCGTCGGCTCGACGAAGTGGCCCGGTCGATCGATGCGCTTGCCGCCGCAGATCACCGTCGCCCCTTCCGCGCGCGCGGCCGCGATCGTGCGTTCAAACGCCGCGACCGAGTTGGCGTCGATCAGCGGACCGACCAGCACGCCGTCCTCGAGCGGATCGCCGACCTTCAGCGACGCGTACGCTTTCTTGAGCCGCTCGATCAACGGTGCCGCGATCTTGCGCTGGAGGAACAAGCGCCGCGCCGTCGTGCAGCGCTGACCCGCCGTACCGACCGCGCTGAACACGATCGCGCGTGCGGCGAGATCGAGATTGGCGTCGTCCATCACCACGATGCCGTTGTTGCCGCCGAGCTCGAGCAGGCAGCGTCCGAGGCGCTTCGCGACGGTTGCCGCAACTTGGCGACCCGCCGCGACCGATCCGGTGAACGACACCAGCGGGAAGCGCCGATCGTTCGCCATGCGCTCGCCGACGTCGTTGCCGCCGATGATCGTCTGCATCACGCCGCGCGCGGCGTTGCGATCGAGCACGCGGTCGACGATCTCCTGAACGGCGAGCGCGCATTTCGGCGTCTTCGGCGACGGCTTCCACACGATCGTGTCGCCGCAGACCGCGGCGATCATCGCGTTCCACGACCACACGGCCATCGGGAAATTGAAGGCGGTGATCACCGCGACCGGGCCGAGTGGGTGCCATTGCTCGTACATCCGATGCTGCGGACGCTCCGAGTGCATCGTCAGTCCCGCGATCGAGCGCGACAGGCCGACGGCGAAGTCGCAGATGTCGATCACTTCCTGCACTTCGCCCAGGCCTTCGGAGAGGATCTTGCCCATCTCGCGCGAGATCAGGCGGCCAAGCTCGTCCTTGTGCCTGCGGAACTCCTCACCGATCTGGCGGACGATCTCGCCGCGCTGCGGCGCGGGCTTGAGGCGCCACGATTCGAAGGCGCTGACCGAACTGGAGACGACGCGCTCGTAGTCCATCACTACTTCGCCGGCGTGCGTGCCGGCAGCGGCACGTTGCACACCTCGACGTGCCCGACCGGGTCGATGAACCATTCCTCGCGGCGATAGCGGCGCGATTCCACATACGACGCGAACGTCAGCGTGTCGGTGCGCAAGAGCTCGATCGGCGTGCGCTCGGATTCGGCGACGTCGGCGGCGAGACGGATCGATTTGATCGGCGTGTATTGCGCGGGGTTTGCGTAGAAGCCGAGCGC
>DASRHK010000119.1:0-71609 GCA_035650495.1 Nevskiaceae bacterium
GGCCGTCGGAGATCCGATACGCGTTGTACGGCAGATACAGCTCGCGCTTGCCGATGAGCTTCCACACGTAGCGATCGAACGGGCCGTTGTACATGTCGATCATGTCGACCAGTGCGATCGCTTCGGTGCCCGGCATCGGGAAGTCGTAGCCGACCGGCGGGATGCGCAGCAACTTGTGCGCGCCGACGATCAGGACCCACAGCCGCCGCGGATTCTTGATCGAGTTCGCTGTCTCGTGGAACAGCACGACGTAGTCGGCGCTGCGCCCGTTCTTCGACGTGAAGGTGATGCCCTTGAGCAGCATGTTCTCTTGCGCGATGTTCGCCGGATTGGCGACGTTGCCGTAGCGCGCCATGATGCGGAAGAAGCCCTTCGACTGATCGCGGATCTCGCCATCGGGCATCACCACCGCCTGCCCCGTCGTCGATTGCAGCGTGTCGCCGCGATAGCGCACGCGATGGTTCCACATGATCTCGACGCCGTTCTGCGGCCGCGGGAACGGGAAGCCGAGTCGCGCGCCTTCCAGCGCATCGGACCCGCTGAGCTTCGCCTTGCCGATGTTCGCGAGGCTCGCGTCATAGATCGCCTGCGGATAGCTCGCCGTGCGATGCGTCGGATACACCGGCATGCGGTAGTCCGGATATTTCGCGAACAGCGCCTGATGCGCGCGTGACAGCTTCGCCGCGTACTGCTTGTAGTTCTGCGCGGTGATCACGAAGATCGGCTTCTCGTTGCCGAACGGATCGGCGAGCCGCCCGCCGGGCTTGAACGTCGACGGCCACTGCTCGCGCGTGAGTCCACCGGTCCACTGCGGAATCGAGCCTTCCGGCGTGCCCGCGCGCTCGGCGCCGACCGGCGTGAACTCACCGGTGAGCTGCAGCGGTCCCGTCGACGGCGTGGCTCCGCCGCTGGAGCTCGCGTCGGTCACGACGATCGGCTTGCCGGTCAGGCGCGTCGACAGCTTCGCCTCCATCTCCTTCGGCGGCTTGTGCTTGCCCGCGAAGGTCTGCGCGACTTCTGCCGCGCTCGGCGAATCGAGGAACTTGAGCCAGCCTTCGGCTTGCGCGCGCGTCGCCGCGTAGGTCTGCGCTTCCTTGAACGACTTCGCCGCGCCCTGCACGTTGCCCTGCTGATACTGCGCGAGCCCGAGCTGCATCAGCACCGGCCCGCTCTTCGCGCCCGCAGCCGCGGCCTTGGTGAGCGCTTGCTCGGCGTCGGCGAAATGCTCGCGGTCGAGCTCGAGCTGGCCGATCTGCGTGAGCAGCTCGCTCGACGGCGCCAGTCGATACGACTCCTTCAGCGCCGCGATCGACAGCGCTCGCTCGCGCGCGGCGTTCCACGTCGCGGCGAGGAATTTCCAGTTGTCGGCGTTGCGCGCGACTTCGCCGGAGTCGAGCCAGCTCTTGAGCAGCGATCCTGCCTCGAACGGCGCGCCGATCTGCGCCGTGAGATTGATGAGCTGCAGCCGCTCCTTCTCTTCCTTCAGATAGCCCTGCCGCTGCGCGAGCTCCATCACCGCTTGCGCGCGCTCACGATTGCCGGCCTTCATCTGCAGCGCTGCGAGATTGAGCCAGGCTTCGCGCACGTTCGGCGCGACGCGCACGAGCTGCTCGGCGATGGGCAACGCATCCTTCTGCTGACCGGTCGCGATATAGGCGGCGATCAGCGACAGCATCGCCGCTGCGTTGCCGGGTCCCTGATGCGTCGCCTGCGCGCGCTTCAAGAGCGGGATCGCCTGGCTGTAGTCCTTCTTCTTCACGTAGGCGCTGCCGAGCGCCGCGAGCTCGTCGGGCGACAGCTGATTCGCGCGCGCGCGGCCCGAAAGTCCTTCGATGATCTTGTCCGGGTCGCCGCTCGCCATGTACAGCTGCGAGAGCACCTTCTTCATCTCGTCCTGCGCGGGGCCGGACAGCCCGCTCGTCGCGATCGCCTGCTGCAGATATTTCGCCGCCGCCGTGTAGTCCTTCTTGTCGGCAGCTTGCGTCGCGAGATCGCGCAGGATCAGCGCCTTCGCGTACGGATCGGTCGTCTGCTGCAGGAGCTTCTGCTCGTCGACCTGCGGCTTCTCTTCGGAAACCTGTCCGGGCAGCTCGCGCACCTCGCTGCGGTATTGATCGGCGTGCGCAGCAAGAGCAATCGTCATTCCCGCGAAGGCGGGAATCCAGTTGCGAACACCGGGTCCCCGCCTGCGCGGGGACGACGAGGCATTGGTCATTGCCAGTTGTACTGGAAGTCGGAAAGCTTGAACTCGACGCGCTGCTTCACCTGGCGCGCCTTCGGGTACTCCGCGTAGATCCAGTTCGAGATGCTCTCGATCGCCGCGGCCTCGAACACGCCCTTGGGCTGCGCGTCGACGATCTTCACGTCGCGCACGTGGCCGTTCGGCAGCACGACGAACGAGCACTCGACCCAGCCTTCGATGCCGCGCTTGAACGCCCACTCGGGGATCTGAGGCCGCGCAGTGGACAGCGGGATCAGCTCTTTGCCCGAGAACCCCTGCCCGCCGCCACCACCGCCGCCTGCGGCGGAGCCCGCACCCTTGCCGAATCCGGAGAACGCGCCGCTGCCGAGCGAGAAGCCGGTGCCGCTCATGTTCACCGGCACGGCGACGTTGGCGTCCATCGGCAGGGCCGTCATGTTCGCGAGCGCCGGGAGCTGCGGCGTCGCCAGCGCCGACGGCGAGCTCGGCGCCTGCGACAGCTGCGGCGGCTGCGGCACCTGCTCGTCGGGCGGCTGGTCCTTGGCGAGGTCGACCATCTTCACTTCTTCGATCGTGTGCGACGGCCCCGTGCCCTCGCCGCGCGGCGGCTTCACCATCCACGCCATCAGCAGGAACAGCCCGAGCGTGATGAGCGACGCAATGGAGAACGGGATGAACAGCCGGGGGAACATCGAAGCGCTACTTCGGCGTCGCCGCGATCGACACGTCTTTGACACCCGCGAGCCGCGCCTGGTCCATCGCCTCGACCATCAGCCCGGCGCGCGCGTCGGTGTCGGCCTGGATGATCACGTTCGCCTGCGGATTCGCGGCGCGCAGGCGCTGCACGTTCGCGCGCAGCGTGCGGATGTCGACGTGCTGCTTGTCGATCCAGATCTGTCCGTCCTTCGAGACGGCGACGACGATGTTGTTGTTCTGCTGGCGCTGCACCGTCTTCGCAGTCGGCCGGTTCACGTGGATGCCGGCTTCCTGGATGAACGTGTTGGTGATGATGAAGAAGATGAGCAGGTTGAGCACGAAGTCGAGCATCGGCGCGAGATCGATGCCGGTCTCTTCCATGGGCTCGGTGTGACGGCGCGTTCTCATCTCAATAGCTCAGCGCGTCGGCAAGCAGCTCGGTCTGCACGCGCGCGCGCGTGACGAAGCGGCCGACGAAGAAGATGCCCGACATCGACACGACCAGTCCCGCCATCGTCGAGATCATCGCGTGCGAGACGCCGTAGGCCATGGTGCGCGCGTCGGCATATCCTTTCGCCGCCATCGCGTCGAACACCTCGAGCATGCCGGTGACGGTGCCGAGGAGCCCGAGCAGCGGACACATCGGCACGAGCACTTTCAGCAGCGGCAGCGTCGCGCGCATCTGCGCGTTGGCGCGAGAGATCATTTCCTGGCGGATGTGCCGCGACGCCCACGACTTGTGATTCGCGCGCGACTTCCACTCGCGCAGCATCTCCAGCTTCTCCCGCGGCAGCACACGGAAGAAGAACCAGTAGCGCTCGATGATCAGCGTCCACATGATCAGGCCGGCGAGGAAGATCCACGGCAGCACCCAGCCGCCGGCGGCGATGAACTCGTCGATCGAGACGAACGGCGAGATCAATGCTTCGAAAATCGAATCAAGCACGCTGCGCCTCCAGGCGGCGCGCCAGCATGCCGGTCGACTGCTCGTCGAGGATCTGCACGATGATGCGCGAGCGCGCCGAGAGCAGCGCGTTGACGAAGAGCAGCGGGATCGCGATGCCGAGGCCGAGCACGGTCGTCACCATCGCCTGCGAGATGCCGGCGGCCATGAGCTTGGGATCGCCCGCCCCGGATTCGGTGATCGACTGGAACGTGAGGATCATGCCGGTGACGGTGCCGACGAGACCGAGCAGCGGGCCTGCAGCGACCGCGAGCCGCAAGTACGATTGGAAGCGCTCGAGCTTCGGCACTTCGCGCAGCACCGCTTCCGACAAGCGAAGCTCGACGACTTCGGCGTCCTCTTCGACCTTGGCGAGCGCGCCGCTGAACGTGCCGAGCACGCGACCGAGCGGATTGTCGGCCGACGGCTGCTCCAGCTGATCGAGCTGCTGATACACGCGCCGACCGACGGCGATGAGATAGAACAGCTGGAACGCCGCCGCGAGCGCGCCCGCGATGCCGACGACGATGATCACGTAGCCGACCACGCCGCCCTGCTCGATCCGCTCCATCAAGGTCGGGCGCTCGGCTTCCTGCGCGAGGAGCGTGCCGTGCGTCGGGTCGATCAGGATCGGCTCGGCGCCCTCCTTCGCGTCCTCGAAGTCCTTCGCCTCGGAGGTGAACTTCCCTTTCGGCTGGCGCGGCAGCGCGACCATCGCGCCGTCGGCCTGCACGGAGAGATAGCGACCTTTGCTGAACGCGGCGAACGCGCCGACGCGCGTGACCTCGGCTTTCTCCTTCGCACCGTCGGCGTTGATGATCTCCGCCGGGAAGTGCACCGAGTGCGCGGTTTCGGTCATGTCCTCCTGTAGCACGACCCACAGCTGTTGCAGCTGATCGGTGCCGAGCACGCCTTCGCTGTGCTGCAAGCCGTCGAGGAACTTGATGCGATCCGGCAGCTGCGCGGTGACGAACGAGTTGATCGTCGCCGCGCGGAAATCGGCCGCGGTCTGACGCGCCGCCGCGTAGACCTGCGCGTCCTCGCCGGTCTTGGCGTTGATCTTCGCTTTGATGTCGGCGAGCGCCTTCTGATTCGCCTCGAACTTCGCCTTCGCTGCGTCGGCGCGCTTCTGCGCGGCAGCCGCTTCGCCTTCCGCCTGCTTCTGCAGCTCGGCCTGCTGATTGCGATCGTCGAGGAAGCGCTGCTCGCGCTCGGCGTTCTGCCGCGCAGCGGCTTGCGCGCTCTCGCGGACTTGCTTGAGCAGATCGTCGAGGCCGGAGGCGTGGGCGAGCGGCGCGGCGAGCAACATGAAAGCAGCAACAACGCCCCTCACCCCGGCCCTCTCCCGCAGGGACAGGGAGATCATGACGCTTTCTCGGCCACAGGCATGGGCAGGTTGATGAAGTCGGGCGCCGCGGTCTCGCGCGCGATCTTCAAGCCTCGCCGGATCTCTTTCCGATATTTGCCCGGCAGCACTTCCCACTTGTTCGCTTTCGCGTCCCAGCGCCCGGCTTCGTCGCCGTCGAGCGTGAGATAGAACAGCGCCGCGCGGCCGACGCGCAGCAGATCCGCCTGCCGATCGCCGACCTGCCCGCGCTCGGCGCCGAGCGTGCGGCCGTACTCGGCCTCGATCGTGTACGCCTCGAGCACGCGGCGATATTTCTCCGCGAGCGGGCTGTCCGGATCGTCCATCATCTTGCGCAGCGCGGCGATGCGCTCGTTGCGCTCGGCCTTGAGGAACGGCAGGTCGAGCCCGACGAATTTCTCGAGGCTGTCGACCATGTGACCGAGCAAAGGCAGCAGCTCGCGTGCGGTGACGTCGACTTCGCCGAGTTGCTTCTCGAGATTCGCGCGCTCGGCGTCCTGCGCCTGCGCGAGCTTCTCCATCTGCGCGGCGTAGGCCGTGAGCTGCTGCGCCTGCACCAGCGCGTTGCGGTACTTCTCGAGCGCAGCGCGGGTCTGATCGTCGAGCTGGTTGATCCGCTGCTGCGACGCCTTGTTCGCCTGGTTGGTCTGCGCGGTGGCGTCGATCGCTTCGCCGACGGGATCGGCGGCGCCGGCGCCAAAGCTGAGGAGCAGCGCTGCGAGTAATGCGCGGCTACGCATGCGACGCCCCCAGGCGGGCGGCGCGCGCCTCGAACGGCCGCAGCCAGGACAGGATCTCGTTGACCATCTCTTCGGTGTCCTCGTCGTCGATGACCCAGTGCCCGCGGGCCGGATAGTGGCGCAGCGTTGTCTTGCCATAGAGTCCCGCGACCTTGCGTACGATCCCGGGTGGCGTCAGTTTGTCGTGTCCAGCGCTGACCACATACACCGGACAGACGATGGCGCGAGGGTCCAGGGCCGCGGCGCGACCGCGATCGAGCGGCCAGAAGCCGATCTCGAACAGCGCGCGCCCCGACTCCGGCACCAGCGTCGCGTAATAGCTGTCGTGCCGCTCGCGCGGCGTGTGGTTGTAGACGCTCGCAGCGCAGCGCTCGCGGCTCGGCTTGTGCGGCTTGCGCCAGAACGCCGGCGTGGAGAACGTCTTCCAGAACGCCACGATGTTCGACAGCGCGAGCGCGACGATGCCCGATGGCGACGCCGGCGTGAGCAGCACCAGCGCGAACGGCTGGACGCGCGCTGCGAGCTGCTGTGCCAGCAAGCCGCCCATCGAGTGCCCGACCACGACCGGCGGCTGCGAGAACTTCTGCTCGCGCACATAGCGCTCCAGGAAGTCGACGTACTCCCGCAGGCTCTTGCTGCCGACGCCGTCGTGCACCTTCCCCACTTCGTGTGCGGGCAGATCCGGCACGCGCACGTCGTAGCCGCGCTCGGCGAGCAGCGCGCGCAGGCGCTCGAGCGTCGCGCTCGTGCACCACATGCCATGGACGAGGACGAGCGGACGCGCCATCAGTAGCCCGTCACCCGACGCGTGGTCAGTCGCATCATCCACACCGGCATCAGGCGCGTCGCCATCCACAGGAACCAGGTCTGCGCGCCGACGAACCAGTGCACGCGCGGCAGCCAGCGCGGCCGATGTGCGGCGCGCCAGATCACGTTGGCGACGTCGGACGCCTGTAGATGCACGCCCATCTTCTTCAAGCTCTCGGGCTGCTCGATCTCCGTCACCATCGCGGTGTTGACGAAGATCGGCCAGACCGCCATCACCGTGATGCCGTGACGCGCCCATTCGATGTTCATCGCTTCGGTCAGTCCGCGCACCGCGAACTTCGTCGCCGAATAGCTGGCGTACGCCGGCGATCCGAAGACGGCGGACGCCGACGCCATGCTGACCACGCGCGCGCCGCGCGTCTGCTTGAGGTACGGCAGCGCGCAATGGAAGCCGTTGAGCACGCCCTTGAGATTGATGTCGACGATCAGATGATGGCGCGCGAGCGGGATGTCCTCGAAGTTGCCGACGGACAGGATGCCCGCGCAGTTGAACAGCACGTCGAGGCGCCGGCCGGCCGCTTGGAAGAATGCCTCGAGCGCGTCGGCGAGCGCGGAGGCGTCGGTGACGTCGAGCTTTCCGGTGATGCAATTGCCGCTGCCGAGCTCGGCTGCGAGAGCCGCGAGTCCCGCGGCGTTCATGTCGTAAGCGCCGACGAACCAGCCGCGGCTCGCGAACAGCTTCGCGGTCGCACGACCGATGCCGGCCGCGGCGCCTGTGATGAAGATCCCCGGACGCTCCATCGACTCTCTTTGTTGTTGCGCTCCTCAGCGCCCTAGTAATCTTACATGCTGTCAACCTGGAGCCCCACATGGCTGCGCACTCCCCCGGATTCCTCGCCCTGGTGAACGACGCGAAGTCGCGCATCAAGCAGGTTCATGCGCGCGAAATCCCGGCGATCCTGAAGGCGGACCCGAGGGCGAAGCTGATCGACACGCGCGAGGAGAGCGAGTTCGCCGCCGGTCACGTCAAAGGTGCCGAGTGGATCGGCAAGGGCATCCTCGAGCGCGACATCGAGGGCAAGCATCCCGACAAGAGCGAGCCGCTCTATCTGTACTGCGGCGGCGGCTTCCGCTCGGCGCTGTCCGCCGACAATCTGCAGAAGATGGGCTACACCAACGTCTACTCGGTCGACGGCGGCTGGCGCGCGCTGAAGGAACTGCTGCCGACGAAATGACGTCTCAACCCTGCAGATCCACTCAGGAGTTGAGATGGAAAAGATCCAGATCGGCATCGTCGTCGGCAGCCTCCGCAAGGATTCCTTCAACCGGCGATTCGCCAAGGCGCTCGAGAAGCTCGCTCCGCGCGAGTTCTCCTTCGAGCATCTGCGGATCGGCGATCTGCCGCTCTACAACCAGGACGACGACGCCAATCCGCACGCGGCGGTCCGGCGGCTGAAATCCGAAGTGAGCGCCTCGCAGGCGCTGCTCATCGTGACGCCCGAATACAATCGCTCGGTCCCTGGCGTATTGAAGAATGCGCTCGATCACGCCTCACGCCCGTACGGGCAGAACGCGTGGGCCGGCAAGCCCGCGGGCATCATCGGCGTGACCCAGGGCGCGACCGGCACTGCGCTCGCGCAGCAACACCTGCGCAACATCCTCGCGTATCTCGACGTGCCGACGCTCAATCAGCCGGAAGCCTTCATCCGGTGGACGGACGAGCTGATCGACGCGTCCGGCAACATCGGCGAGGGCAGCCGCAAGTTCCTGCAGCAGTGGATGGATCGCTATGCGGCGTTCGTGCGCAGCCACGTGGCCGCGACGCGCGAAGAGACCGTGGAAGCCTGAGGCGCGGCTTAAGCGCCCTTCACCAGCTTTCCATCGAGCACGATGTGGCTGAGGTGCTTGCCGTTCGCGGCGAGCAGCTCGATGTTCTCCAGCGGATTGCCGTCGACGACGAGCAGATCGGCGAGCGCGCCCGCTTTCACCACGCCGAGCTTGTCCTTCATCTGCAGGATCTCCGCGTTGATCGAGGTCGCGGAGCGAAGGATGTCGATCGGCTGCAGCACCTGGCGCCGGATCGTGAACTCGATGCCCTGGCGCACGTGCTGGTAGCCGAGCAGATCGGTGCCGAAGCCCATCTTCACGCCCTCGCGCTTCATGATCTCCAGGCCCCGCACCGCCTGCTCGTGCACGCGCCTGAGCTTCTCCTGCGATTCGACCGGCATGCCCATCTCGGGGCCGTCGTCGGTGAGCGCCTGGATCACCGCCATCGTCGGCACGACGTAGGCGCCTTTCTTCGCGACGAAGCCGGCCGTCGGCGCGTCGATCAGCGTGCCGTGCTCGATCGAGCGCACGCCGTACTCGACCGACAAGCGGATTGCGTCGGGCGGATGACAGTGCGAGCACACATACGCGCCGCGGCGTGACGCTTCCTGCACGATCGCGCGGATTTCCGCTTCCGAGTACTGCGGCTTGTCGAGCGGATCGGTCGGCGACATCACGCCGCCCGAGCCCATGATCTTGATGTGGCTGGCGCCCTTGCGCAGCTCTTCGCGCGACGCCTTGATGCACGCGTCGACGCCGTCGGCGATGTGCGCGAGGAAGTTGAGCTCCGCTCCGCACGTGCAGTAATCCGGCGCCTGATCCGGCGTGCGCATGTCGCCGTGGCCACCGGTCTGCGACAGGCACAGCCCGCCGTAGAAATAGCGCGGACCGGTGAGGAAGCCGTCGCGCAGCGCCATCGCCATGCCGCGATCGCCGCCGGCGACGTCGCGGATGGTGGTGAACCCGCACGAGAGGATGTGCGTCACGAACTTGTTCGCGTACTGCGCCCGATAGGTCATCGGCGGCTCGGGCGGCGTGAGCTTCAGCGACTCGATGTAGATGTGCACGTGGTTGTCGATGAGGCCCGGCATCAGCGTCTTGCCGGCGCAGTCGATGCGCTGCGCGCCCTCCGCCCTGATCTTATCGCGCGAAACCTTGCGGATCTCGTTGCCCTCGACGAGCACCGACATGTTCTTCGCGAGCTTCGGGCTGTCGCCGTCGAAGACGTTCGCGTTCTCGAAGATGAGCTTCGCCATGTTCAGTACGCCACCGCCGCGCTGTTGTTGCGATTGTGCGAGCCCGCCTCGAGCTTGCCGCTCTTCGGATCGCGCGAGATCGCGACCCATTTGCCCTCGCCGCCGAGACGCGCTTCCTCGAGCGGAACCTCCTCCCACTTGAAGCCGGTATCGTCGAGCACCCTGTGGTCGAAGCGCTTCTCCGGCACGGCGAGCGTCACTTCCATCGTCTTCAAGTCGTACTTCGGCATGTAGAAATCCGGCGCGTCGATCGCCTCGACGACGCCCATGCCGAACTTCATCACGCTGAACAGGCAGGCGAACGAGCGGTGATGGAGGCCGGCGCCCATCGACGCGAACGCGAGCAGCGGCTTGCCGTCCTTGAACAGGATGCCCTGCTCCGTCGGCGCGGGCAGGCGCTCGCCGGGCTTCACGCGCGCGATCTGCGCCTGCTGGTACGACGCCGCGTCGGCGATCGAGATGCCGTCGACGAAGATCGCGGTCTTGCCCCAGTTCACGCAGTTGATCGAGTGCGTGATCGCGCACATGTTGCCGGCGGCGTCGACGGCGACGACGTCGTCGGAATGCTGGATGCCGCGCGGCTTGAAGCGCGCCATCTTCACGCCGGCTTCCATGCGCTTCCACAGCTCTTCGGCGTGCGATTTCTTCAGGCGCCCGTCGAACGAGAAGTCGAGTCCCGCGTACATCTGGCCGAGCAGCGCGTCCGGCAGGAACGCCACCCCGAACTGCTGGGTGATCTCGGAAGCCTTGCGCAGCGACTTGCCCGACTTCCACCACGGACCGTCGGCGGCGAGGTTCGCGACTTCGGCGAGGTTGAGCGCCTCGACGAGATTCGCGGTGCCGAGATTCGGCGCCTGGCTCATGTGCAGCGCATAGCCGTTCGCGAGCTCGCACACGGCGGGATCGCTCCACAGCACCTCGTACGCGGCGAGGTCCTCCATCGTCATCTTGCCGCCGTCGGCCTTCAGCGCAGCGATCAGCTTCTCCCCCCACGCGCCTTTGTACATGTGATCGGCGTTGCCGTCGGCTGCGATCTTGCGCAGCGTCCTCGCGAGCTCGGGCTGCTTGAAGAGATCGCCCTCCTGATAGAACGAGCCGTCCTTCTTCGTGAAGACTGCCTTGGTCGCCGGCAGGCGCGACAGATCGTCCTTGCGCATGTCGATCGCCTGCGCGACGAGCGGATTGACCGGCATGCCGTTCTCGGCGACGTAGATCGCCGGCTCGAACAGAGCGGCGAACGGCAGCTTGCCGAAGCGCTTGTGCGCGGCTTCGACGCCTTTCATGAAGCCGCCGACCAGCGCGGTGCGCCCGCTCGGCGCGCCGGAGCCCTTCAAAGCCTCGAGCGAGCCGAACGCGATGCTGCCGGGAATGGTCATCGGCTCGGTCTCGCCCTTCACCGTGTTCCATTCGCCGTTCATGGTCACGACCTTGTTGGTCGCGGCGTCGTAGCAGACCATCGACATGATGCCGAAGAAGCTGATCGGCGCGCCCGCGGTCAGCACGACTTGCGCGAGCGCCGCGGTGAGCGCGGCGTCGACGGCGCTGCCGCCCTGCTTCAGCGCTTCGAGTCCCGCACGCGCGGCGAGTCCGTTGTAAGCGACGGTCACAGCGCCCTTGCTGCCGGTTGCCTCGCCGGCCTTGGTGCGATCGACGCTCTGCGCTGCCATGAGCTGCTCGTACTCGCCCGTCGGCCAGTTCACCGGGGACAAGTTCACTACGGTCGTCTCGCGATTCATCGGATTCCCCTCAGGGATTGAGATAGCGCTGCTTGAGATGCCTCAGCAGCGCGTCGGCCGAGAGCGTGCTGCCCGTCGCGCCGGTCATGATCTGATCGAGCGACTCGCTCGACGCCTTCTGGTGCACGTTGGCCTTCGCCCACGCGAAGTACGCAGCGAAGTCGCCCTTGCCGATCGAGGGCAGGATGCTCGCGTCCTGCTTCGTCGCCGCCTCGAACAATTGCGCCGCCGCCGCCGCGCCGAGCGCGTAGTTCGGGAAGTAGCCGAACATGCCGAAGGTCCAGTGCACGTCCTGCATGCAGCCGGCGGCATCGTCGGGCGGCACGACGCCGATCAGCTTCTTCATCGTTTCATTCCACGCCCCCGGCAGATCCTTCACCGCGAGACTGCCGTCGAGAAGCTTGCGCTCGATCTGATAGCGCAAGATCACGTGCAGCGGATAGACGACCTCGTCGGCTTCGACGCGGATGAAGTTGCGCTGGATGCGCTGGTAGTGCATGCGCACGTTGTCGAACGCGTACGCCGGATCATCCGGGCCGAATTTCGCCGCGAGCATCGGCGCGACGAAGCCGATGAACTCGAGCGAGCGGCACGCCATCATCTCGAGCATCAGCGACTGGCTTTCGTGCAGCGTCGCGCCGCGCGCGACGCCGACCGGCTGATAGCTCCACTCGCGCGGCAGGTTGAACTCGTACTGCGAGTGCCCGGTCTCGTGCAGCGTCGCGAGCAAGCCCCAGCGCAGATCGTCTTCCTTGTAGCGCGTGGTGATGCGCACGTCGCCCGGCACGCCGGGCATCGCGAACGGATGCGGCGTCACGTCGAGCCGCCCGTGATTGAAGTCGTAGCCGATCTGCTTCATCAACGCTTCGCACAGCGCCTGCTGCGCCTTGGGGTCGTGATCCTTGCGCCACGGCAGGACCTTCCACGACGACTGCTTCGCGAGCACTTCGTCGAGGATTCCGGGCAGCGCCTTGCCGAGCTGATCGAACACGCGGTCGACGATCGCGCAGGTCACGCCCGGATCGTTCTCGTCGATCAGGGCGTCGTACGGGCTCACGCCCAGCGCCCTCGATTTGTGCTCGCCGATCTCGCGCATGATCTGCACCATCTCCGCGAGACCCGGCGCGAACAGCGCGAAATTCTTCTCGGCGCGCGCTTTCTGCCACGTCTGATTCAGGACCGCGCTGTGGCGCGCCTTGCGCGTGAGGAGCGCGACCGGCACCGACGTCGCATGCCGGTAGTGACGCCGCATCTCGACGACGTTCGCGCGCTGCCACGCCGACAAGCCGTTGGCCTTCTCCGCCTGCAGCAGCCATTCGCCGATGCGCGGATCGACTGCCTTCTCCGTCGCGACCTGCACCAGCGCGCCCGCGATCTCGCCGTGCGCCGGCGCCGAGCCGGGACGCATCACCACGTTGCGATCCCAGAACAGCAGATTGCCCGCACCCCCGAGCTTGCCGATCAGCGCGTAATGCCGCTCGAGCTCGGCGTAGGCAGGATTCATCGGATGCCGTCCGCGACCGCGCAACGCCGCGGATCGGCGATCGCGGTGTAAGTCTTGCCGTTGTCCTCCCGCGCGATCACGGAGAACGAGCCCATGTGATAGTCGTAGCCGGGCGTGACGGTCACTTTCACGCCGAGCTTGTAGAGGTTCTCCAGCACGCCGGGCTTCAGGCGATCCTCGACCGTGATCGCGCGGCCGTCGGTCATCGGCAGCATGCGCGGCGCATCGACGGCGTCGTACGGCTTCATCTTGAAGTCGAGCGCGTAAGTGAGCACTTGCGGCACCGTGCAATGCACGTTGCCGGGCGAGCCCGCGGACAACACCGGCTTGCCTTTCTTCAGCACGAGCGTGTTGCCGATGATGCAGCGCGCCTTGGCGCCCTTCACCAGCGTCGTGTCCATCGGCGATTGCAGGGCGCCGAACGTCGCGTGACTGCCGACCATCGGGATGCCGCCGATGACCATGCCCGGGATGCCCGAGCCTTGTAGCGTGTCCATCATCTGCACCCAGTTGCCGTCGGAGTCGACGACCGCGATCTCGCAAGAGCCGCTCGGCTGCTTGCCGAACGAGTCGGCCCGACGCGGCTTGCCGCCGTTCGAGAACAGCGACATGACGTCGCCGATCGAGCCGCCGGGCATCTCGCCGGTGAGCTTCACGTGCTGCGTGAGATCGACCTTCGGCCGCGACGTGCGGATCATCTTGGCGAGATGCGCGTGATAGTCGTCGTCGAGCAGCTCGTCGCGCGGCACGCCGTAGATGGTGTCGTCCTGAACGTATTCCCAATGGCGCTGGCCCTGGCGCAGCGCGTGACCCATCGCCCACCAGTGCTCGGCGGAGCCGGGCTTCATGCTGCGGATGCCGAGGTGCTTGAGGATGCCGAGCACGATGGCGATGAAGATGCCCTGCGCCTGCGGCGGCCCGAGGCTCACCACTTCGTACTCGTGATGCTTGTAGCGGATCGGCTCCACCCAGCGCGGCGGCGTCTCTGTCATGTGCCTCCCCGTGATCTTCCAGCCCATCTCGTTCGCCTTATTCACGAACGCTTTCGCCCAGCCGCCGGTGATCATGTAGTCCGGGCCGTGCTTCGCCACGTTGCGCAGCGTGTCGGCCATGCCCGGCGGCACGAATACTTCGCCGACGTTCGGGAAGTAGCCCTTCGGCTGATAGAAGTCGCGGCCTTCGGGGAAATAGGTGATGAACTTCTCGCCGAAGATGTTCACGCCGTACTCGAAGGTCGACACCATGTGTCCGCGCTCCGCCCACGCGACGGCGTCCTCGCACAGCTCCGACCATTTCTTCGTGCCGAACTTGCGATGGATCTCCTTCAGTCCCGGCATGAAGCCCGGAATGATCGCGGACGGCGGCATCGCTGCGTACGGGCCCGTGCCCGGCGGCACCGGACGGAACGGCGGCAAGCCCGATGGATGTCCGCCGAGGCTGTCGAGCTGATGGATCTTGCCGGTCTTGGCTTCGTAATAGAGGAACGTCACCAGGCCGGCGTGATTGGTCATGAACGGCTCGACCGCCGCCTGCACCAGCGCGCCGGCGATCGCGGCGTCGGCGGCTTTGCCGCCGTTGCGCAAGACCTTCACCATCGTCTCGGTGACGATCGCGGAGTCGGTCGTCACCGCGGCGCGCAGATTCTCGACGGGCTCCTTGGGGCCGGGATTGACGATGTAGCGGTTCAGGTCCTGATGCATGAGCTTTCCCTCAACAAGGTTGTACGAGTCCCGACGCGCCGGGCGTGCGCGCACCCCGGAGCGTGCCGGTTTGCGGATCGCGCGAGATCGCGCCCCAGTATCCACGCGAGATCGCGCGATCTTCGACCGGCATCGCGACGAGCTTCGCGCCCTTCGCCCGGGCGCCTGCGATGACTTCCGCGGCAAAGCCGTTTTCGATGCAGAGCGGCAGCGCCTGTGCGAAGCGCAAGCCGAGATCGCGCGGATCGCCTTGCTCGCGCTGCAAACGCGCGACGATCTCCGCCAGCGAAAGCGCGAGGTCCTTCGCGCCCCCTTTGCTGTCGGCCGAGCCCGACGTCACCGAGTCGCCGCTGCGCATGTCACTGCCGTGCAGGCGCGGCAGATCGGCCGCTTCGGGCAGCGAATAGCCGAGGCCGAGCATCGCGTGGACGAGTTGCAAGGTCGTCGACACGAGCCCGATGCCGATCGACGAGAACGCGAGCACGGGCTCGCCGTCCTTGAAGGCGATGCTGGGATTCATCGGGTTCGGCAGATAAGAGCCTGGCTTCACCAGCGCGAGCTGTTGCTGCTGGAAGCACGCAGAGTCCGGAATCGGAATGCCGCCGACCGTGATGCAGGTCGTGCCCCACATCGGCGTGTTGATCGAATGGCACATCGCGACGGCCATGCCGCCAGCGTCGACCACGACGACGTAGTCGGAATGCGATCCGTCGACGATCTTGCTCGGACGATCGGCGGCGCCCCTGGCCCTCATCGCGCGCGCGAAGCGCTCGATGTGCTCGTCGCCGACGCGCTGCTCCGGCGGAATCCACGTATTGCCCGAGGTCTGCAGGAGAACCTGGACGAGCCAGTACAACGCTTCGGGGCTGCGGGTCGGGTCGCCGACCTCGAGCCGCTCCAGCAGCTTCAATCCTTCGAGCAATGCGGCGCCGCCAAAATCGGGCGCCGCGACGGTGTGCAGCTCATGGCCGAACACGTTGCCGCGGAGCGGACGGCTCCAGATCGGCGCATAGGTTGCGAGATCGTCCCGCGTGACCTTGCCGCCGTCCGCGCAGACCTGCGCCGCGAACGCTTCCGCCCACTCGCCCTTGTAGACGTGATCGGGGCCGAGCTCCGCGAGCTTGCGCAACGTGCGGGCAAGTGCGGGCTGCCTGAACCAGCCGCCGGCTTTCCAGGGATCATCGCCCTCTGGAAAGAAGAACTCGCGCGTTTCCTTCACGCGTCCGAGCTGCGCGCGGCGGAGCGTCATGCCACCGAGCAGGATGTCGCCGACCGGGATGCCGTTCTCGGCGAGCCACATCGCGGGTGCGAGGACGTCCGCCCACGACAATTTCCCGAAGCGCTCATGCGCGGCGAACACCGCCGCGAAGAATCCGGGGACGAGCGCGGTGCGTCCCGACGGCGTCGGCGCCGTCGGGATCGTCGTCGCGTCAGTCTCGTTGGCAAACGTGCGATAAGGTCCGTTGATCGAATGCGTCTGCCGCGTGGCCGGATCGTAGACGACCATCGTCGCGATGCCGGCGAAGCTCACCCAGCAGCCCGCCGCGAGCGTGACCTGCGTCGTCGCGACGACGATCGCGGCATCGACGGCGTTGCCGCCGGCTTCGATCGCCTTCCTGCCGGCGTACTGCGCGAACGGCCCGGTCGACCCGACCACCATCGAACCGGACGACTCGCCCTTCTGCACCGAAATGTCCACGCCCGTGCGCGTGCGCTCGAGAAGCTGCGCAACCTCATCCTGCGGCCAGTGCGACGGATCCATCATCAGTAATTGAGGCTCAGCGTGAGGCGTATCGCACGCGGCTGGTTGCCGACATAGATCGGCGCGCCCGGCGTGGTCAGGCCGAACACCGCGACGTGCTTGTCGAACAGGTTGGTGACGCTGAAGTTGATCTCGGGCCGGTACTTCCAGTCCGGTCTCGTGATGTTGAGCGAAACGTTGTGCAGCACGAACCCCGGGAGCGGGACGTCGTTCTGCAGGATGTTGTGGCTCGGTCCGCGATAGGACAGCGAGTAGGAGCCAATGAACTGGAAGCCCGCCAGGCTCGAGCGCTGCGAAAGCACGCCCGACGCGCTGACGAACGGCGTCGCCGGCATGCGCGTCCCCGGACCCACGTCGCCCTTGTCCGAAGTGAACGCCTCGGTCGTGCGCGAATCGACGTACGCGCCGTTCACGTCGGCAGAGAAATTCCACGGCAGCAATGCGGCGATCCTGCCTTCGACGCCCTGGCTGCGTGCGGCGCCGACGTTGTCGGTGTAGCCGAGAATGCCCTGCTTGAGCTGCAGGATCTGAGGCTGCTTCCAGTCGATGTAGAAGCCGGTGACATCCGCGATCAGCCTGCCTTTCAGCCAATCGGTACGCACGCCGACCTCGTAGTTCCACAGGTGATCGGAATGGAACGTCAGCGGGATGCCCAGCGCGGTGGACTCGTAACCGGTCACGCCATTGATGCCGCCAAAGCGGAAGCCGCGGACCGCCGACGCGTACACCGAGAGCTTGCGGCTCGGCCTCCAGGTCAGCGCAAGCTTCGGATTGAAGCCTCGATCGATCTGGATCGTGTCGATGGGCGCGAGCACGGAGGCCACCGTCTCCGGCAGCGGCACGGCGTCGCTGGTGTCCGGAAGGATGATGCCCTGTTCGGCGGCGCTGTCGATGCCGTGTGTCTTCTGATCGTAGACGCGGCCGCCGAGATCCAGCTCGACGGTGTCGAAGAACGTGCGCTTGAGATCGACGAATGCCGCCTTCTCGATCGCGAGCGCGTCGATCAGCGCGGTGTCGGAGACTTCCGTGAACGCGAAGCCCGGCCGATTGAGCAGAGTCCGGATCGCATCGAACACGGGGTTCAGCTGGTCGGGCAGCGCCGTCGCGGCCGCAGTGGTCACGATCGTGTTCAGCGCCAGGTGCTGGTCGGAATGCATGTAGAACAGGCCGATCACATAGTCGATCCCCCACACCGGCTCGCGGGAGACCAGTCGAACCTCGCCCGTCGGCTGCTTTGCGCTGCTGACGAACGGCTCGTAGGCCACCACGGGCGTGCTCGACAGGGCGAGCGAGGGCGTGAGATCGGTGACGCTCGTGCTCTTGAGCTCGAGCTGGTTGGCCAGCACCATCAGATCGGCGAAGCCGAAACCCCAGATGCCCTTCAAGCCATACAGCTTCACGCGCGAGTCGGTGGGGGTTGCGTGGCGCGAGTTCTCCCGGGTGCTCGCCGAGACGTCCGTCTCGACCTGGCTCGCCGCGACGTGCAGCTCGCGGAAAAAGTAGCTCGCCTCGATCGACAAGCGGTCCAGCGGCTGAAGCAGGACGGCGCCGCGCGCCTGCACCCGGCGCGATGAATTCGTGTCGGTGCGACCGTTGTCCGGCTCGTCGATCCAGCCGGGCGTCTTGCGGTAGATGCCCGTCCCGCGGATCGCCATCACGCTGCCGACCGGTACATTGACCATCCCGCCGTATTCCCGCTCGAAGCTCTCGCTGTCGGCAATCCTGCCGCCGCTCGCCGATAGCTTGAGTTGCGTCACGTGCAGCTGGGGCGCATTGGGTACGTAGCGGACCGCGCCCGACAGCGCCGAGCCACCGAACAACGTGCCTTGCGGGCCTTTGAGCACCTCGACCGTCTGCAGATCGAAAGGCTCGACATCGGCGAGCACCGAGAGCACGGACGGATTGGTCAGCGACACATCCTCCAGGAACAGGCCAGTCGGCCGCGTGTAGATGTTGTTGCGGGAATCGGCCGAGATGCCGCGGATGGACAGGTAGTTGCCGTCTTCATTCTCGCCGCTGTTCAGCGTCACCCCGGGCGAGAACTGCACGATCTGGGCAAGCGACTTGAATCCGCGCTTCTCCAGATCGTCGCCGCGGAACGCGTTGATGCTGATCGGCACCTCGCGCGAGGCTTCCTTGCGCTTGGTCGCGGTGACGACGACATCCTCGAGCTTGGTGGCGCCGTCGGGCTCGGTCGACGCGGGCACCGGCTCTTGCGGCTCGGACACCTGCACCGGAACGGTGGGCAGCGTCTCGGGCGGCGCCTGCGTTGCATCCGGCTGCGGTGCCGCGTCCTGCGCGCGCGCATGCATGGCGACCGCGAAGCTCACCGCCACCAGCGTCCCCTTCCATTTGAACTGCGTCATCCCCGTCGCACCCGCAGCCTGCATCCACGTCGACGCTACAATACATTTCTGTATCTTGCAACAGCGACACGGGCCGCCTGCATACTTGGCACATCTGTATTGTGTGGCCTAAGATCGGGCCATGACCGAGTTCGCGCTCCAGTTCATCTGCCCCGACCGCATCGGCGTCCTCGCCGCCATCACGCAGCGCCTGCTCGAGGCCGGCGCCGACATCCGCGAGGCCGCGCAATTCGGCGATCCGGAGACCGGCCTGTTCTTCATCCGCATGCGCGTGCGCCTGCAGCGCGCGACGTCGAAGAGCCAGCTGATGGCGATCCTGCAGCCCGCGATCGAGCAGTTCTCCCTGCAAGCCATTTGTTCGGATCTGTCCCAGAAGCCACGGATCATGATCGCTGTGTCGCAGCACGGCCATTGCCTGCAGCAGCTGCTCCACGCGTGGCGACAGGGCTCGCTGCACGCCGACATCACCAGCATCGTCTCCAATCACGAGACCTACGCGAGCCTCGCCGAGTGGTACGCGATCCCCTTCCACCATCTGCCGATCCGCGACGGCAACAAGGCGGCGCAGGAGCAGGCGATCCTCAAGCTCGCCGACGAGCAGAAGGTCGATCTGCTGGTGCTCGCGCGCTACATGCAGATCCTGTCGCCGCAGATGTGCGCGCAGGTGCAAGGCAAGTGCATCAACATCCATCACTCCTTCCTGCCCGGCTTCAAGGGCGCGCGGCCGTATCACCAGGCGCACGCGCGCG
The DNA here is from genome assembly GCA_035650495.1 of Nevskiaceae bacterium. Lineage (GTDB taxonomy): Bacteria > Pseudomonadota > Gammaproteobacteria > Nevskiales > Nevskiaceae > DASRHK01. The sequence goes on from DASRHK010000119.1 coordinate 19,614, forward strand.
GCGTGAAGATCATCGGCGCCACCGCGCACTACGTGACGACCGATCTCGACGAAGGCCCGATCATCGAGCAGGACGTGCGGCGCGTGACGCACGCGACCTCGCCCGAGGAGATGGTCGAGATCGGGCGCGAGACCGAAGCGAGCGTGCTGCTGCGCGCGGTGAAATGGCACGCCGAGCATCGCGTCATCCTCAACGGCAGCAAGACGGTGGTGTTCGCATGAGCTATTCGCGCGGCTATCTGACGTGGTCACTCGTCGTGCTGTCGGCTGCCAACGTGCTCAACTACAGCGACCGCAACGTCGTCAACATCCTGCTCGAGCCGATCAAGCGCGATCTCGCGCTCAGCGATTCGCAGGCGGGCTTGCTCACCGGGCTCGCCTTCACCGTCGTGTTCTCGCTCATGGGCGTGCCGCTCGCGCGCATCGCGGATCGCGGCCATCACGTGAAAGTCATCAGCGGCGCGATCGCGGCGTTCTCGATCATGACTGTGGCATGCGCCAATGCCACGTCGTTTGCGACCTTGCTGCTCGCGCGGATCGGCGTCGGCATCGGCGAAGCGGGCGTTGGCCCGAGCACGTCGGCGATGATCGCCGATTATTTCTCGCCGCAGGTCCGCGCACGCGCATTCTCGGCGGTCGCGGTCACTTCCGGCCTCGGCATCATCTTCGGCATGGCGCTCGGCGGTTATCTCAGCGATCGGGTCGGCTGGCGCGCGGTGTTCGCCATCATGGGCGCGCCCGGTGTGATCGTCGCGCTGCTCGCATACCTCACGCTGCGGGAGCCGGCGCAGGCGCTGCGCGCGGCTGCATCGCACGCCGCGCCGACCGTGAGCATCGAGGCCGCGCTGCGCGTGCTGGGATCGCGCAAGTCGTACGTCTACATGACGATTGGCCTGGCGATCGCGGCGATCGGCTCGTACGGACTTTCCGCGTGGATCCCGGCGTTCTTCATGCGCAACTACGCGATGAGCGGCACCAAGATCGGCGGCATCCTCGCGCTGTCCGGCGGCCCCGGCACCGTGATCGGCATCCTCGCGGGCGGCTGGCTGTCCGACAAGCTGTCTACGCGCGATGCGCGCTGGCCGCTGTGGCTGTTCATGCTCGGCTTCGGCGGCACCGTACCGATCTATCTCGTGCTGCTGCTTTCCCCCAGCGCGAATCTCGGGCTCGCGCTCTCGATCCCCGCGACGATCATCGCCTGCCTGTGGATCGCGCCGGGCATGGCGTTGTCGCAGACGCTCGCGGGATCGCAATTCCGCGCAACGGCCGCAGCCATCTTCAGCCTCGCGCTCAATCTCGTCGGGCTGGGCATCGGGCCGCTCGCGGTCGGGGTGATCAGCGACGCGCTGCAGCCGATCGCCGGTGCCGAGGCGCTGCGCTATGCGCTGTGCAGCATGCTCGCGACCTTCGTGGTCGGTCTCGTGCTGTTCCAGATTGCGACGCGCTACGTGCGCGCGGATCTCGACGCGATCAAGCTGGCGGAAGCACGCTGAGCGTCGCCGTCCGGCGCAGCCACTCGGCAAACGCCCACGCGATGCTCACGTCGACCAGCACGCGATAGTCGTCGGTCGCCCAGCGCTGGATCATCGCCGTCGCCAACGACGCGAACCGCGTCCGCGCGAAGCGACCCGAGGCGACGATCGCGGGATCGCAACCGGCCGCGATGATGTCAGTCGCGCGTGGTCCGGTGATGCGGAAGGCGACAAGCCGATCGGAGATCTCCGTAACGAGCATTCCAGAACTGGAGCCGTAGGGCGCGCCATGCGCGCCGGCAGTCGACGAAGTGATCAACCACGCGTGCGGCTCGATGCGAACGCTGCCCTGCTCCGCGGTTCCTTCGAGCGCATTCGGCTCGCTCGGCAGCGCGCTCGGATCGGTCTGCAAGCGCCGCGACTTGCGGACGCTGATGCACTGGAGCGAGCGCTCCTCGACGATCCGCAGCTGCGCGTGATCCACGATCGGCTCACTCGACATGGAGGCGCTTCCCTTCCGGATCGTATGCGGCCGCGTTGACAATCGTCGCGGCGATCGACGTCTGGTGGATCGCGTCGTACACCTCGACGCCTTCGCCCATGCGCGCGCGACCGTTCTCGATCAGCGCCATTGCGACCGGCCGGCCGAGCGTCGGGCTGTGCACGGACGACGTGACCCAGCCTTGCGAGCGGCGCTTGCCGTCGGCGCCGCCGGCGACGACGTGCGCGCCCGGCGGCAACAGCGTCTGCTGGTCTTGCGCCGCAAGACCCACGAGCTGCCGGCGATTCGAGCGCAGGCCCTCGGGCGTCATCGTCGAGCGGCGGCCCGCGAAGTCTTCCGCCTTCTTCGCGATGATCTCCGCGAAGCCGATGTCCTGCGGCATCGTCGCGCCGTCGGTCTCGGTGCCGACGTGCAGGTATCCTTTCTCGATGCGCATGACCATCAATGCCTCGATGCCGAACGGCGCCGCGCCGAGATCCCTGCCGAGCTCGAGCAGTCGCTGCCAGAGCGCGGCGCCCTGCCGCCACGGCACGCTCACTTCGTAGGAGAGCTCGCCGGTGAAGCTCACGCGCATGATGCGCGCCGGCGCGTCGCCGAAGCGGCCGGATCGCGCGGTCATGTGCGGGAACGCCGCGCCAGAGAGATCGATGTCACCCACGACGCGCTCGAGCAATGCTCGCGAGCGCGGACCCGCGACCATCACCGTCGCCCACTGCGTCGTGACCGGCTCGACGATCACGTCGAGGTCGGTCCACTCGCATTGCAGCCACTCCTCGAGCCAGTCGGTGACCCGCTCGGCGTGTCCGCTTGTCGTGCCGACCTGGAACGTCTGCTCGTCCCAGCGCGTCAGCACGCCGTCATCCATCACGATGCCGTCTTCGCCGAGCATCAGGCCGTAGCGGCAGGAGCCGGGCTTCAGCGTCTTCACGTTGTTGACGTAGATGCGCTGCAGGAACGTCGCGGCGTCGGGACCGTGCACGAGGATCTTCCCGAGCGGCGAGTAGTCGATGATGCCGACGCCGTTGCGCACGAGCTTCACTTCGCGCGCGAACGCGTCGGCTTCACGCTCGCCCGCATTCGCGAAATACGCAGGGCGCGACCAGCCGCCGTAGTCCTCCATCTTCGCGCCGAGCTCGCGCAGCAGCGCGTCGGTCGGCAACCGGCGCAGCGGCTGGTAGAACGCTTCCACGTTCGCGCCTGCCAGCGCGCCGAACGTGACGGGATCGAACGGCGGGCGGAACTTGGTCGTGCCGACGTCGCCGGGCGCCTTGCCGACGATGCCACCGAGGATGCCGATCGCGTTGACGTTCGACGTCTTGCCCTGATCGGCCATCATCCCCGTCGTCGTGTAGCGCTTCAGATGCTCGACGGCGGAGAAGTTCTCGCGCACCGCGAGGCGCAGGTCGCCTTCGGTGACGTCGCTCGCGAAATCGACCCAGGAGTACGCCGGCGCGCGGCCGAGGCTGCTCACGTCGACGCTCCAGAGCGGCTGCACCTCGTGATCACGATCGAACGCACCCGCGGCGGCGCCGATCGCGCGCGTGCGCTGCACGGAATGATTCGGCACGAACGCATGAACGCCTTCGTCGTAGCGCAGGCCGCCGCCGGACTGCGAGAACAGATGCACGGTCGGATTCCAGCCGCCGGAGACCAGCAGGCAATCGCACGTCGCGAACCTCGCCGTGCCGGGCAGCGCGCGACCGTTCTCATCGACGCGATGCCACTCCACCGACGTGATCGCCTTGCCGATCGTGTTGGTCGGCGCGCACTTCCATTCGACGGCGACGCCGCGATTCGCGAGCTCGGCGATCCCGCTCGCCGACGAATTGGCGCGCACGTCGAGGATCGCGGCAATCTCGACCCCGGCGTCGAGCAGCTTCAGCGCGGTGGTGTAAACGCTGTCGTTGTTGGTGGCCAGGACCGCGCGCCGGCCCGGCAGCACCGCGTAGCGCTGCAGATATTCCTGCGCCGCGCTCGCGAGCATCACGCCGGGACGGTCGTTGTTCGGGAACACCAGCGGACGCTCGACGGCACCGGTCGCCAGCACCACTTCCTTCGCGCGGAAATGCCAGAGACGTTGGCGGACGCTCGCATCGGACAGGCGCTGAACGGCGACGACGTAATCGTGATCGTAGTAGCCGAATGCGGTGCAGCGATCGAGGACGCAAACGCCTTCGAGCGCCTTGGCGACGGGCTTGTCGTCGACGAGCGTGACGCGCTTCCCCGCGTTCGCCGCTGCGGCCGCGGCCTCGATGCCGGCAGCGCCGGCGCCGACGACGAGCAGGTCGACGCTCTCGTAGCGCTTGTCGTAGCGATCGGGATCCGGCTCGGTGGGACTGTGACCCAGACCGGCCGCCGCGCGGATGATCCCTTCGAACCATTTCCAGCCCGGCCAGAGGAAGGTCTTGTAGTAGAAGCCCGACGGCATCAGAGCCTTGAACAGGCGGATGACGGCGAGCACGTCGAAGCGCGCGCTCGGCCAGCAGTTCACCGCGCGCGCTTGCAGACCGTCGAACAGCTCGATCTGCGTCGCCTTGAGATTCGGCTCGGTGCGCGCGCCGGCGCCGAGCTGCACGAGCGTGTTCGGCTCCTCGAAGCTCGCGCCGACGATGCCGCGCGGACGGTGATACTTGAAGCTGCGCGCAGTGACGCGCACGCCGTTGGCGAGCAGCGCGGATGCGAGCGTGTCGCCCTTGAAACCGACATATTCGCGTCCGTCGAAGCAAAAGCGCAGCGGCTGGTTGCGATCGATCGCGCCGCCTTCGCGCGCGCGCAGGCTCATGATCCGCCCTCGACGTCGGGACGCGGCGCGCCCATCGCGTAGATCGCCTTGATCTCGTGCGTCGTGGTCTGGCGCACGACGTTGAACCATTGCCGGCAGCCGCTCGCGTGCAGCCAGCGCTCGTAGTGCCAGCCCTTCGGGTTGCCGCGGAGGTACAGATATTGGGCCCACGCGGTGTCGCTCACTTCGCTGTGCGGGCCCGGTCGCGTGATGTGACTCTGGCCGCCGCACCGGAACTCGATCTCGTCGCGCGGACCACAGAAAGGGCAATCGATCTTGAGCATCAGTGCGCGATCCCCGACGCGCCCGCCTCGTCGATCAGCGCGCCCGTGGTGAAGCGCTCGAGGCCGAAGCCCTCGATGAGCGGATGGCGCTTGCCGGTCGCGAGCGTGTGCGCCATGGTGAAGCCGCCCGCGGGAATCGCCTTGAAGCCGCCGGTGCCGAAGCCGCAGTTCAGATACAGGTTGTCGACCGGCGACGGCCCGAGGATCGGCGACGAATCCTTCACGACGTCGACGATGCCGGCCCATTGGCGCATCAGGCGCAGGCGCGAGAACATCGGGAACATGTCGAGCATCCCGGCGACGACGTTTTCGACCGTGTGCAGGTTGCCGCGCTGCGCATACGACGGATACAGATCGAGCCCGCCGCCGATGACGACCTCGCCCTTGTCGGTCTGGCTGATGTAGACGCCGGTCGAGGGTGAGAGCGTCACGGTGTTCAGCACCGGCTTCACCGGCTCCGACACGAACGCCTGCAGCGCGTAGCTCGTGATCGGCAGCGGCAACCCCGCAAGCGCTGCGAGCTGGCTCGTGTGTCCGGCAACCGAGAGGCACACCTTTCCGGCGACGATATCTCCGCGCGACGTCTTCACGCCGGTGATGGCGTTGCCCTGCTTGACGAAGCCGGTCACTTCGCACTGCTGGATGATGTCGACCCCGAGCTGATCCGCGCCGCGCGCGTAGCCCCAGGCGACCGCGTCGTGCCGCGCGGTTCCGCCGCGGCGCTGGATGAGCGCGCCGTAAACGGGGAAGCGACCGTCGAGCCGCAGCAGCGGCTCGATCTCGTGCACCTGCGCCGGCTCGAGCCACTCGGCGTCGATGCCGTTGACGCGCATGCCGTTCAGCACGCGGTGCGCCATCTCGACCTGATGCCGGCTGTGCGCGAGGTTCATCATGCCGCGCTGCGACAGCATGATGTTGTAGTTGAGCTCGCGGGAAAGCCCTTCGTAGAGCTTGAGCGACAGCTCGTAGAACGCCGCCGATTCCGGAAAGAAATAGTTCGAGCGGACCACCGTCGTGTTGCGACCGGTATTGCCCCCGCCGATCCAGCCCTTCTCGATCACCGCCACGCTGCGGACGCCGTGATTCTTCGCGAGGTAGTAGGCCGTGGCGAGCCCGTGACCACCGCCGCCGACGATGACGACGTCGTAGCGCGAGCGCGGCTCGGCGTTGCGCCAGGCCGGCTGCCAATGGCGATGACCGGTCAGCGCATTGCGGACGATCGACAGAGCGGAGTAGCGCACGACAGAAGCCCCAGATGGACGCTCACAACATACATTACTGTATCATGTAGGCAAGCCCGGCCGCGTGGCTCCTGCCATCGGGTCGCCGGATTTCTTCAGGCGCCGCGGGCCGCCTGGTACTTGTCGCCCGCCAGCACGTCCAGGTAGATGCGGACGTTGCCCTCGCGCTCTTTCAGGCTTTCGCGGAAGCCGACGGCGTAATAGCCGATCTGGTGCCAGTAGAAGATGCGCGCGCGGATCAGCGCCTCGCGCGCCGGATAGCCGAAGCCGACGAAGATCTCCTTGAGGATCTCCACGCGCTCGTTGTCCACTGCATGCACCACGTCCGCCGCCGGATGCGAGATGCGCGCCCACTCGCGCACCGCCATGTCGAACTGCGAGTCGAAGCCGTTCTCGTGGATCAGGTCGTCGGTGATGCGCTCGAAGGCCTTCGCCGCGGCCTCCGGGCTCGAGGCCTCCACCTTCGCCGGCGTGAACCGGTTCTGCGTCTTCCAGACGACCAGCAGCTCGTTGAGCAGCTGGTGGAGATTCTTGAAGTGGTGATAGAAGCCGCCGCGCGAGATCTTCAGCCGCTTGGCGAGCCGATCGACCTTGACGCCGTCGATGCCGTCCTCGATCAGCGCGACGCGCGCGCAATTGAGCCAGCCTTCGCGCGGCACCTTGATGTTCCCCTTGCGCGCGGGCTTGGGGATGACCAGGGTCCGCGACTGCCTGCCGGTGGAGATCCGCCGACGCTTCATGGGAGGGCGACGCCGTGACAAAGAGGCACTACTGTATCATACAGTTTATCGACAACGTCCCGGCACCGGGCGCGAGCCCGGCGTCAATCCCTGCGCTTGTCCTTCGGCCGCACGATCAGCGGCTCGAGGTTGGTCTGCACCTCGCGCGCGTCGAAGGCTTTCACGTCCCCTTCGTGCTTCTTGCCGTGGCGCAGCAGGATGGTGAGGATCCCTTCGTACTGGACTTCCGGCGTGATGATGTCGGTGCCGATGCGCGGTCCCCACCAATAGCGGCCGAAGCCGAAGCCGCCCGAGAAGCTCTCGTAGTAATTCGTTTGCGCCTCCGTCTGCTGGTCGGCCACGACGAAATAGTCGTAGCCGTTCGCGAGCGTCAGCTCGGCGGCGCGGTAGAGCAGATAGTTCTCCACGGTCTGGCGTGGCGTCTGCGCGTTGCCGAAGAAGCGCACCGTGTAGCGGTTCGACTCGATGCGTTGCTCGGCGTAACCCTCGCCGCCCTCGAGCGGCTGGTACGGCGTGGTCGTCGCGCATGCACTCGCCAAGAGCGACGCCGCGACAATCATTGCGATTCGGTGGGGATTCATCTCGAGCCTCCTGGCGCCTACGACTGGTCCGCCGCAAGCTTTGTTCCGGATGTTACGCGTCCTGCATCTGATCGAGCATCGCCATCACCGCTTCGCGCACTGCGGAAAGATCGTCGCGGATGCGCGGCTCGGCCTCGACACTGCGCGCATGGGCCACGCGACCTTCGAGCGCGGCGGCCGCCTGCTTGAGCGGCGCCAGCCGGTAGAACGCGGCGGTGCCGTGGATCTGATGGCCGGCATCGCGCAGCCGCTGCATCTCGCCGGCGGCGAATGCGTCCTCGAGCTCGCGCAGCTGCAGCGGCAGCTCCTCGCGCAGCAGCGCGCGCATCTCGGCGTCCTGCGCGAGCCGGTCCGGCGCAGCCTTGGTCGGCACCACCTTCGATTCGGCCGGGGGCGGCGCGACCGCGCGCCGCGCGAACATGCGCAGCACCTGCCGCTCGTCGAACGGCTTCAGGAGATCGCCGTCCATGCCCGCGAGCGCGAGCTTGCGCCGCTCGTCCTGCTCGAAGAACGCGCTGATGCCGATGATCAGCGTGCGCTTGTCGTCGGTCTCGTTCTCGAGCGCGCGGATCTCGCGCGCAGCGCCGAGCCCGTCGAGCTCGGGCATGCGGATGTCCATCAGCACGGCGTCGGGCCGCGCTTCCTTCCAGCGCTCGACGGCTTCGCGGCCGTCGTCCGCTTCGATCGTCTTGGCGCCGAGGCCTTGCAGCAGCGCGACGATGTAGCGCCGGTTGGCGACGTTGTTGTCGGCGATCAGCACGGTGCGTCCGCCGAGCTGCGTCTCCGGAACCGCCTGCCCGGAGATCAGCTCGGAGATCGCCTGATACAGCGCGACGCGTCCGACCGATTTCGGCAGCGCGCGCGTCGCGCCCTTGGCTTTCATCGCCTCGTGCAGGCTCTGCGAAACCGATGCGATCAGGCACAACGCCGGCACGCCCATGCGCTGCAGCGCCGGCAGGACCGGATCGCCGACCGGCTGCAGCTCCTGCTCGGCCTCGGCGCGCGACATGCCGACGACGACGACATCGGGGCGCGACGCGCCGGCGCGTCCGGCCGCTTCCCGCAGCTCGGCGATGCTGCCGAGCTCGCGCACGTCCATCCCCCAGTACTCGAAGCTGTGCAGCAGCGCCAATCGCGCGGTCGTGTGCGGCTCGCACACCCACACGCGGCTGTTGCGCAGGCGATCGAACGCTTGCGCCTGTGGCGGCTCCGGCTGGCGACCGAGCAGCAGGTTCGCGCTGAACGTCGCGCCCTGTCCCTGCGCGCTCTCGACGGTGACGTTGCCGCCCATCAGCTCGGCGAGCTTGCGCGTGATGACGAGCCCGAGGCCGCTGCCCGGCTTGGTGCCGAGCTGCCGGTACGGCTGGAACAGCTGGCGCTGCTGATCGGGCGACAGGCCCACGCCGGTGTCGGTGACGCGGAACAGGACCGTCAGCTGACGCGGCTCCTCGCGCTCCTTGAGCACGCGCAGCACCACTTCGCCGCGCTCGGTGAACTTGATCGCGTTCGACAGCAGATTGGTCAGCAACTGGCGGATGCGCTGGGCGTCGCCGATCAGCTGGCGCGGCACGTCGTGATAGATGATGTGCACGAGCTCGAGGTTCTTGTCGTAGGCGAGCGGCGCCAGCATCGCGATGACGTCCTCGACGCAATCCTCGAGGTCGAACGGCGCGTCGTTGAGCTGCAGGCGGCCGGCCTCGATGCGGCTCCAGTCCAACAGGTCGTTGACCATCGCGAGCAGGCCGTGCGCCGACTTCGAAAGGGTCTGCACCTGCTCGGCGATCGGCCCCGGCAGGCTCGCGCGCGTCAGCAGGTCGGAATAGCCGATGATCGCCGCGAGCGGGGTGCGCAGCTCGTGGCTGATCTGCGCATAGAGCTCGCCCTTCACGCGCGATGCGGTCTCGGTTTCCTCGACGCTGCGCTCGAGCTGGCGCAGCTTCGCGCGCTCGTCGGAGAGCTCGCGCCGCAGGCGGCCCGTCTCCTGCTCCATCCAGCCGCGATAGCGATCCTGCGCCTCCAGCAATTGCTTGCCGATGCTGTTGATCGACTCGGAGAGCTCTCCGGTCACGCCAACCGCCGAAGCCGGCGCGCGCGATTCGAGCCGGCCGAGCGCGAGGTTGCGCGCGGCATCGCGCAAGGTCGCCTGCCAGCGCGCGAGGCGTCCGATGCCGATCGTCGCCATCAGCAAGCCGATGCCGAGCCCGCCGAGCGCGTAGTTCAGGAAGCGGCGCAGGCGCGCCAGCACGCGCGGGTCGGTGCTCGTCGGACGCAGCACGAGATGCACCGACGGCGGCGCCGGCGGACGGATCTCGTCGATCGGCCGCGGCACCGCCTCGAGCGTCATCCTGAGGTCGGTCTTCTCCTCGAGCAGCGACAGCGCATCGGGCAGCAAGCCGGTTGCAGCCTTGCCGCCGGAGCGCCCATAGGCGAGCTGATCGCCGAGCGCGCCGCGGATCTCCAGCTCGCCGACCTGCGGGTGCAGGCGCAGCACGAGCCGCACCAGCCGGCCGAGCGCTTCCTTGTCGTTGGTCGCGAGCGATGGCGCCGCGGCCTGCGCGATCAGCGGCACCAGATCGCGCGCCCCGTCGCTGCGGGCCTGGTCCTGCGCGCGGAACTCGACGATCACGCCGCTCACCGCCGCGAGCGCGAGCGCGAACAGCATCGGCCAGATGAGCCAGGTCCATCCGGCGAAGCGCCACTGCATGCGTGATGCGGCTACGGCCAAGACAACTCCGACCCCGGTTCAAACAATTAAACTACGCGCGATGGACTCTCCCGCCCCCGCGCCCCGAACGATTTCCGATTGTATCGGCAACACGCCGCAGGTCGCGCTCAGCCGCCTGCCGGGGATCGGCAGCAATCGGCTGTTCGTCAAGCTCGAGGGCAACAATCCCGCCGGCTCGGTCAAGGATCGGCCTGCCTACTCGATGATCCGGCGCGCCGCCGAGCGCGGCGAGATCAAGGCCGGCGACACCCTGATCGAGGCGACCTCCGGCAATACCGGCATCGCGCTCGCGATGGCCGCGGCGATGATGGGCATGCGCATGGTGCTGATCATGCCGGAGCACCTGTCGGTCGAGCGCCGCGCGGTGATGAAAGCGTTCGGCGCGGAGATCATCCTGGTCACGCAGAAGCAAGGCATGGAAGGCGCGCGCGACCTCGCCGACCAGATGGAGCGCGACGGCAAGGGTCGCGTGCTCAATCAATTCGCCAATCCCGACAATCCGCGCGCGCATTACGAAGGCACCGGCCCGGAGATCTGGCGCGACACCCAGGGCGGCATCACCCACTTCGTCTCCTCGATGGGCACGACCGGCACGATCATGGGCTGCTCGCAGTTCCTGAAGGAGAAGAATCCGAAGATCCAGATCGTCGGCGTGCAGCCGGATGGCGAGTCGTCGATCCCCGGCATCCGCAAGTGGCCGGAAGCGTATCTGCCGAAGATCTTCGATCGCGCGCGCGTGGATCGCGTCATCGAGGTGAGCACCAAGGACGCGGAGGAGACCACCAAGGCGCTCGCCAAGGTCGAGGGCATCTTCTGCGGGCCGTCGTCCGGCGGCACGGTGTTCGCGGCATTGCAGATGTGTCGCGAGCTCAACGGCGCGACGCTCGTCGCCATCCTTCCCGATCGCGGCGACCGCTACATCTCGACCGGGCTGTTCCCGGCATGAAGGAAAACGTTCTGGTCTTCGACATCGAGACCATTCCCGACCTCGACGGCGGCCGCAAGCTCCACAACCTGCACGGACTCTCCGACGACGACGTCGCCGCGGCGATGGCGTCGATGCGCCAGCAGGCGCGCGGCACCGATTTCCAGCCTGTGCATCTGCATCGCATCGTCGCGATCTCGGTGGTGCTGCGCTCGAGCGACGGCTTGAAGGTGCTCTCGCTCGGCGACGAATCGACCGGCGAAGGCGAGCTGGTCAAGAAATTCTTCGACGGCGTCGAGCGCTACAAGCCGATCCTGGTTTCGTGGAACGGCACCGGCTTCGATCTGCCGGTGCTGCACTATCGGGCGCTCGTGCACGGCGTGACCGCGAAGCGTTACTGGGATTGCGGCTATTTCGACCGCGACACCAAGTGGAACAATTACCAGAAGCGCTACGAGTTCCAGCACACCGACATCATGGACGTGATGGGCCTCTATCAAGGCCGCAACAACGCGCCGCTGCACGAGGTGTCGATCCTGCTCGGCTTCCCCGGCAAGCTCGGCATGGACGGCTCGCAGGTGTTCGCGGCATGGCGCGCGGGGCGCCTCGCCGAGATTCGCGCGTACTGCGAGACCGACGTGCTCAACACCTATCTCATCTATCTGCGCTTCCAGCTCATGCGCGGCTATCTCACCCCCGAGGACTACGCGACCGAGATCGCCAACGTGCGCAGCCTGCTCTCCGCAGCCAACGCGCCGGCGCATCTGGTCGAATACAACTCACTCTGGAAATGAGGGCGAATCGGAAACCGCTGCCGCTCGAGGAATTCGAAGCGGCGATCGTCGACCTCACCGAAGAAGGCCGCGGTGTTGCGCGCGTCGAAGGCAAGGTCGTCTTCGTCGAGGGCGCGTTGCCCGGTGAGCAGGTGAAGTACCGGCTGACGCGCAAGCGTCGCGACGCCGACGAAGGCGAAGTCACTGCGATCCTCACGCCGTCGCCCGACCGTGTGGCGCCGCCCTGCCCGCACTTCGGCTTGTGCGGAGGCTGCTCGGTGCAGCATCTGTCGCCGCAGGCGCAGCTGCGGCTGAAGGAGAAGCAGCTCCTCGACGCGCTCCAGCGCATCGGCAAGGTGAAGCCGGAAGAGATCGCGGCGCCGCTGTCCGGCCCGACGTGGGGCTATCGTCGCCGCGCGCGACTGTCGGTGAAGCACGTGCCGAAGAAAGGCCGCGTGCTGGTCGGCTTCCGTGAGCGGCTGTCGCCGTTCGTCGCAGCGATCGATTCGTGCGCGGTGCTCGATCCGCGCGTCGGCAGCAAGCTCAAAGCGCTGGCGACGCTGATCGGCGAGCTGTCGCTCCGCGATCAGATCCCGCAGATCGAAGTCGCGGCGGTCGACGTCGTCGCGCTCGTGTTGCGCGTCATGCGCCCGCCGATCGTCGACGATCTCGCGAAGCTGCGCGCATTCGCGGCGGAACACGAGGTGCGCTTCCATCTGCAGCCCGGCGGCTACGACAGCGTCGCGCCGCTCGATCCGATCGACACGCCGTTGACCTACTCGCCCGACGGCAGCGATCTGCGGCTCGAATTCGGGCCGACCGATTTCATCCAGGTCAACGGCGAGGTGAATCAGCGCATGGTGCAGCAGGCGCTCGAGTGGCTCGACGTGCGCGCGGGCGACCAAGTGCTGGAGCTGTTCTGCGGGCTCGGTAATTTCACGCTGCCGCTCGCGCGCGCGGGCGCGCAGGTCACTGCCGTCGAAGGCGACGCGGGATTGGTCCGACGCGCGGAGCAGAACGCGCAACGCAACGGCCTCACTGCGCGCTTCGTGAAAAGCGATCTCTTCACGCCGGATGCGCACACGCCGTGGCTGACCCAGAACTATGCGCGCGTGCTGCTCGATCCGCCGCGCGCGGGTGCTACGGAAATGATTCCGCACATCGCAAAGTCCGGCGCCGAGCGCATCGTCTACGTCTCGTGCCATCCGGGCACACTTGCGCGCGACGTCGGCGCGCTCGTGCATCAGCATGGCTATCGGCTGGTGCGGGCGGGCGTGATGGACATGTTCCCGCATACGAGCCACGTCGAGTCGATGGCTTTGCTGGTGCGCGATGGGGACTGAGATCGAGCGCAAGTTCCTCCTGCGCAGCAACGACTGGCGCAAGGAAGTGTCGCGCACGCGCGAGATCAGGCAAGGCTATCTCTCGACCGAAGGCGGCAAGGCGTCGGTGCGCGTTCGGCTGCAGGACGACGAAGCGCGCCTCAACATCAAAGCCGCGGTCGTGGGTACAACGCGCGCCGAGTACGACTACGAGATGCCGGTGTCCGACGCGCGCGAGATCATCGACAAGCTCTGTGTCGGCGTGCTGGAGAAGAAACGGCACTACGTGCAGCGGGGCGCGCACACCTTCGAGATCGACGAGTTCCTCGGCGCCAACGCCGGGCTCGTCGTCGCCGAGATCGAGCTCGGCGCGGAGAACGAGGCATTCGAGCGTCCCGACTGGCTCGGCCGCGAAGTGACGGCCGAGCGGCGCTACTACAACAACCAGCTCGCGCTGCGGCCGTACACGCAGTGGCCGCGACGCATGGAGATCGACCTCGCCGCGCAGCGGCTGCGCCTGCTCGAAGGCGCACGCCCGCTCAGGGAATACACGGTCTCGACGGCTGCCAAAGGTGCCGGCGAGCAGAACGGCAGCGGCAAGACGCCGCGCGGGGTTCACGTCGTGCGCGCGAAGATCGGTGCGGACTGCAGGCCCGGAACGGTTTTCGTGCGGCGCCGGCCGACCGGCGAAATCTGGTCGAGCGAGCTCGCGCAAGCGCATCCCAAGCGCGACTGGATCCTCTCGCGCATCCTCTGGCTGTCAGGACGCGAGCCCGGCAGGAATCGCCTCGGCGCGGTCGACACGATGCGTCGCTTCATCTACATCCACGGCACCGACGACGAGTCCACCATCGGCACGCCGGCGTCGCACGGCTGCGTGCGCATGCGCAACGCCGATGTGATCGAATTGTTCGACCTGGTCGCGCCCGGCACCGAAGTGCTGATCCACGAATGAAGAAGAAGCTGATCGGTCCGCTGATGCTCGACGTCGCCGGCCACGCGCTGACCGCGGAGGATCGCGATCTCCTGCGCCATCCGTTGTGCGGCGGCGTCATCCTGTTCACGCGCAACTACGCCGATCGCGCGCAGCTGAAAGCGCTCTGCGACGACATCCTCGCGTTGAAATCACCGCGACTGCTGCTCGCCGCCGACTACGAAGGCGGACGCGTGCAACGCTTCCACGAGGGCTTCACGCGCATTCCTGCGATGCGCACGCTCGGACACTTGCACGACTCGGATCCGCGCGCGGCGCTGGATCAGGCCCGCGCGCATGCAACCACGATCGGCAACGAGCTCGGCGCCTTCGGCATCGACCTGTGCTTCGCACCCGTGCTCGATCTCGATCGCGGCGTCTCCTCGGTGATCGGCGATCGCGGCTTCGCGTCGCAGCCGCTGCATGTCGCCGATCTCGCCCGCGCGTTCGTCGCCGGATTGAAGTCGACGGGCATGGCAGCGACCGGCAAGCATTTCCCCGGACACGGATCGGTGGTGCCCGACTCGCACCTCGAGCTGCCGGTCGATCCGCGGCCGTTCGACGAGATCGAGCACGAGGACCTGGTGCCGTTCCGTGCGCTGATCGCGCAGGAGATCGACTCGATCATGACCGCGCACGTGCGCTACACGCAGGTCGATCAGACGCCGGCGTCGCACTCGAAGCGCTGGATCAGCGGCTATCTCCGTCGCACGCTCGGCTTCCGCGGCGCCGTGTTCTCCGACGATATGTCGATGAAAGGCGCCGCCGCGATCGGCTCACTCTCCGAGCGCGCACGCATGGCGCTCGACGCCGGGACCGATATGCTGCCGGTCTGCAACGATCGCCCGAGCGCGCTGCGCTTGCTCGACGATCTCGCCACCGTCAAGATCAGCCCCGCCAAGAGCGCGCGGCTCGCGCGCTTGTATCGCAAGGACGTCCAGTGAGCGTCTCGCCCGCCGAAGCCAAGGCCGTGCTCAACGCCGCCGATTGCCTGCACGACGCCGATACGGTGCGCCGCGCCTACGACCGCATGGCCGACGAGATCACCGCCGAGTACGCCGGCAAGAATCCGCTGATCCTGTGCGTGATGATCGGGGGGTTGGTACCGACTGCGGCGATCACCGAGCGACTGACGTTCCCGTTCGAGCTCGACTATCTGCACGCGACGCGCTATCGCGGTGCGACCACTGGCGGCGGGCTGTTGTGGAAACGCCAGCAGGAGAAAATCGTCACCGGCCGCCACACGCTGGTGATCGACGACATCCTCGACGAAGGTCATACGCTGGTCGCGATCCGCAAGGCGCTCGACGCGTTCCGTCCGGCGAGCCTGCGCGTCGCCGTGCTGTGCGAGAAGCTACACGACCGTCGTGCAGCGGAAGCGCACGCGGAATACATCGGCCTGCAAGTCGAGGATCGCTACGTCTTCGGCTGCGGCATGGACTACAAGGAATATTGGCGACAGCTGCCGGCGATCTATGCCGTGGGCAAGGAGCAAGCGTGAGGATCGCGGTGATCGGCGGCACCGGCATGAACCAATGGCCGGGCTTCGAGGTGAAGGAATCGAAGACGGTGCTCACGCCCTACGGCAAGCCGTCGACGCCGCTGCTGTTCGGACGCGTCTACGGCATCGACGCGGTATTCCTCGCGCGTCACGGCGAAGGCCACAAGCTCGCGCCGCACGCGATCAACTATCGCGCAAACCTGTGGGCGCTGCGCGAAGCCGGCGTGAGCAACGTGGTCGCGATCTCCGCGGTCGGCGGCATTGCGAACAACCTTCCTCCCGCCGCGCTCGCAGTGCCGAACGATTTCATCGATTACACCTCCGGTCGTGAGCACACGTTCTGCGATGGCGTCGAGCAGCCGCTCAAGCACATCGAGCTCACCGAGCCGTACTCGCGGCGCGTGCGCAGTGCGCTGCTGCGCGGCGCGAAAGCAGCGAGCGTCGAAGTGATCGACGGTGGCGTGATGGGCGTGACGCAAGGTCCGCGCTTGGAAACGCCCGCGGAAATCCGGCGCATGAAGCAGGACGGATGCACGATGGTCGGCATGACCGGCATGCCCGAGGCCGCCCTCGCGCGCGAGCTCGAGCTCGAATACGCGTCGCTGGCGGTCAGCGTGAACTGGGCGGCCGGCGTCGGCCAAGGCGACATCCACGGCGAGATCGCAAAGTTCATCGCCGAGGGGATGGAGAAGGTGCGGCGGGTACTAGCGAGGGCGCTGCCGCTCCTGGCCGGTTGAATAGCGACGCTTCCGACCGTCCGTCTCGAGCACGACCATCGCTACGATCCAGTCGTGGTCGTCCGAGATCGTCACGTGCGCGCTCACGATTCCCAGCTTCGCGAGCTTGCGCTTGAGCTTGACGCTGTAGACCAGCGTCGGCTTGCCCATCTCGTCGCGCATGCTGGCGACGTCTTCGTGCGCGACGCCGACGAAGCCAGTGCCGAGCGCTTTGACGAACGCTTCCTTCACGGCAAACGCCTTGGCCAGGAACAGCGCGGGCTTCTTGGCTTCAGCGAACGCTGCGCGTTCCTTGGGATGCAGGACGTGCTCGAGGAAGCGCTCGCCGTGGCGCGCGTAGACCTTGCCGATGCGCGAGACGCGCAGGATGTCGGCGCCGATGCCGTAGATCATCGCGGCTCCCTAGAGCTCGACCAGCCCACCCAGTTCGACCACGCGCTCGCCCGGAAGTCCGAAGAACTCGATCACCGGCTGGCCATTGCGGGCGAGGAACGCGAACAGCATCGTGCGCCAGTAGGACAGGCCGTGCTCGCCTTTGGGCACGACGGTCTCGCGCGACAGGAAGTAGCTCACCTGATCGAGGTCCACCGGCACGCCGCGTCGCGCGCATTCCGCGAGCAATCGCGGCACGTCGGGCTGCTCCATGTAGCCGTACGCGGCGTAGACGCCGTAGATGCCGCCGCCGAGGTCCTCGAGGCGGACGCGCTCCTCCTCGTCGACGTAGGGCATGCGCGCAGTCGCGACAGTCACGATGAGAACACATTCGTGCAGCACGCCGTTCGTGCGCAGATTGTTGATCAGCGCGAGCGGCACGAATTTGGGGCTGCGTGTGAGGAATACCGCGCTGCCTTCGGCGCGATGCGGCGCCTGATGCGCGATCTGCGCGACGAACTCGGTGCGATCGGAGCCGCGCAGCGCGACCACTTCGCTCAACAGCTCGCGGCCGCGCCGCCAGGTCGTCATCAGCAGGATGAGGAAGCCGCCGACCACGACCGGCAGCCAGCCGCCTTCGGCGAGCTTCTGCAGGTTCGAGGTGAGGAAGGAAAGCTCGAGCAAGAGGAGCGGCAGCAGGCACGAGATGCACGCAGTCACCGGCCACAGCCAGAGATGGCGGCAGATCGGCCACATCAGGATCGTGTCGATGGTCATCGTCATCATCACCGCGATGCCGTACGCCGTCGCGAGCGACGCCGACGAACGAAAGCCGAGCACGCACATCAGCACCAACGCGAGCAGAACCCAGTTCACGAACGGCACGTAGATCTGGCCGATCTGGCGTGACGAGGTGTGCTCGACGCGCAAGCGCGGCAGCAGTCCGAGCTGGATCGCTTGCTGGGTGATCGAGTAGGCGCCCGAAATCACCGCCTGCGAGGCGATCACGGTCGCCGCCGAGGAAAGCAGGACCATCGGCACGACCAGCACCGATGGAACCAAGCCGTAGAACGGATTCTTCGCGGCCTCCGGGTGATCGAGGAGCAGCGCGCCTTGACCGAGATAGTTGAGGACGAGCGATGGCAGCACCAGATAGGTCCACACGCGCGAGACCGCGCGGCGGCCGAAATGACCCATGTCCGCGTAGAGTGCCTCGGCGCCGGTCACTGCGAGCACGACCGCGCCGAGGATCAGGAATCCGTGGAAGCCGTGGCCGAGAAGGAAACGCAGGCCGAGCACGGGATTCAGCGCATAAAGGACCGACGGGTCGCCGACGACGCCGACCAGGCCCAGGAGCGCGAGCACCGAGAACCAGATCACCATCACCGGCCCGAACGCCTTGCCGACCATTTCCGTCCCGCGCCGCTGAGCGACGAACAGCGCGATGATGATCGCCGCCGAGAGCGGCACCACGAGATGCGAGAGCCAGGGCCGCAACTCCTCCAAGCCTTCGACCGCCGACATCACCGAGATGGCCGGGGTGATGACGCTGTCGCCGTAGAACATCGCAGCGCCGACGATGCCGAGCAGCGTCGCGACGCTGGTCGCGCGACTGATCAGCGGCAATCGCTGCAGCGCGAGCACCATCAGGGCGAGCATGCCGCCCTCGCCCTTGTTGTCGGCGCGCATCACCAGCATCACGTACTTGAGGTTGACGATGATCACGAGCGACCAGAGCACGAGCGACAGCACGCCGAGCACCATCTCGCGGCTGGGACTGGCGACGCCGCTGAAGCACGCTTGCAGGGCGTACAGGGGACTGGTACCGATGTCGCCGAACACCACGCCGGCGACGGCGAGCGTGTTGGCCGTACGCGATCGGCGCGAGCTCATGATTTCCGCGCCTTGGTCATCGCCCCACGCATCTCGCGCACGGCTTCGCCCATGCCCACGAACAGCGCGCGGGCAACGAGGCTGTGTCCGATGTTGAGCTCGACGATCTCCGGAATCGCCGCAATCGGCCCGACGTTGTCGACCGTGAGACCGTGGCCGGCGTGCACTTCGAGCCCCGCGCCGGCCGCCGCTTTGGCGAACTCCGTGATGCGCGCGAGCTCACGCGCGCGCTCGGCGGCATCGGTCAGATCGCAGTAACGGCCCGTGTGGATCTCGATGTGCGGCGCCTGCGTCTCGAGGATCGCATCGAGGCTCTTGACCTCGGGATCGACGAACAACGCGGCGTCGATCCCGGCGTGCCGCAGCTTTGCGCAAGCGTTGGCAATGCGACGCGGCTGCTTGGCGACGTGCAGGCCGCCTTCGGTGGTGAGCTCGGCGCGCCGCTCGGGCACCAGGCATGCGAAGCGCGGCTTCACCTCGCACGCGAGCGCGACCATCTCGTCGGTGACGGCCATCTCGAGATTGAGCGGCGCGCGCGAGCGCGCGGCGAATTCGCGCACGTCGCGATCCTGGATATGCCGGCGATCCTCGCGCAGATGCATGGTGATGCTGTCCGCACCCGCCTCGATGGCGAGCACGGCGGCGTCGACAGGATCCGGATACGACGTGCCCCGTGCCTGGCGCACGGTCGCAACATGATCGACGTTGACACCCAGCCGAATCGGAGCCAAAGACGGCCCTCTTCTTCTGCGAGGGCGCGAATTCTACTCGCTCTCGCCCGCCGGCGTACTTCCGGCCGCGGCACGCAATTCGCGTAGCAATTTGGGCGTTTTCAGCTCACGACCGCCGAGCTGTCGCCGCAGCGCCTCGCGCAGCAAGCGGCGCGCAGCGCGCAAGTGCTCCGCGTGCGACAACGCACCCTCCCGGAGCGCGATCAAACTTTCGCCAGAGAACGTGCCTGGGCCCGGCGAGCTCGGTTGCGCCCCTTCGACCCAGTCGTACACGTAATGCGCTTGGGGCTCCATCACGCCTGCGAGATTCAAGCCGTATCCGGTTTCGGCGAGCAGCTTGAGCTCGAAGCTCCGCAACGGGATCTCCACGGGCTGCTCGGCCAGCGCGTCGAGGGTGAGCGCGTAGTCGCGGAACAAGTCGGGATGCGGATCGTGACGCTGCAGCAAGAGCGTGAGCAGCTCGTTGAGGTACCAGCCCGAGAGCAGGCGCTCGCCGACGAGCTCGCCGGCGAAACCGTTGGGCTCGACGCCGGTGAGCGTGCCGAGCTCGCCGCTCTCGACCCACGACACGAGCAGCGGCCGCAGCGGCTGCAGGAGCGCGGATTTCGCCGACTTGCCGCTGCGCACGCCTTTGGCGACCAGGCCGACGCGGCCGTGATGCTCGGTGAAGACTTCGATCAGCAAGCTCGTGTCACGGAACGCGCGACGCGCCAGCACGTAGGCCGGCTCGAGCTGGATCCGCTCGCGGCTCATTCCGCCGAGAGGCCGAATTTCTTCAGCGCAGCGGGATCGTCGCTCCAGTTCTCCTTCACGCGGCACCACAGCTTCAGGAACACCTTGCGTCCGAAGGTGCGCTCGATCTCCTTGCGTGCTGTCGTGCCCACGCCCTTGAGCGTCGCACCGCCGGCGCCGATGACGATCGCCTTCTGCCCTTCGCGCTCGACCCAGATCACCGCTTCGATCCGGATCACCTTCGCGGTCTCTTCGTACTGCTCGATCTCCACCGCCAGCGCGTACGGCAATTCCTGATGCAGGCTGCGCGTGAGCTTCTCGCGCACGATCTCGGCGGCCGCGAAACGACGATCGTGGCCGGTGATCTGGCCTTCGGGATACAGCGGCGGACCTTCGGGCAAGCGCGCGATCAGCTCTTTCTTCAGCGGCTCGAGGTTCTGGCGCTTGAGCGCCGAGAGCGGCACGACGAACGCGTAGTCGCGCATGCCCGACAGCTTCTCCAGCGTCGGGAACAGCTTGGTCTTGTCGGTGATGTAGTCGACTTTGTTCACGACGAGGCCGATCGGCGTCTGCACGCCGCGCAGCCGCTCGAGCACCTGCGCGTCCTCGTCGGTCCACTTGGTCGCATCGACGACGAAGAGCACGACGTCGACGCCTTCCAGCGCCGCGATTGCCGACTCGTTCATCGCGCGGTTGAGCGCCTTGCTCTGCAAGGCGTGGATGCCGGGCGTATCGATGAATGCGATCTGCGCGTCCTTCGCATGCAGCACGCCCTGGATGCGATTGCGCGTGGTCTGCGGCTTGTGCGAGACGATCGCGACCTTCTGCCCGATCAGCGCGTTGAGCAGCGACGACTTGCCGACGTTGGGCCGGCCGACGATGGCGACCATGCCGCTACGCATCGGCGTGCTCCAGCAGCATCAGCAATTTCTCGGCCGCCGCCTGCTCCGCCGCGCGACGGCTGGCGCCGTGCGCATCGGTCGACAGCGGCGCGTCGCCCAGCATGCAGCGCACATGGAATTCGCGCCGATGCGCGGGACCGGATTCGGCGAGCACCTCGTACAGCGGCAGCGGACGGCGTTGCCCTTGCAGGAATTCCTGCAGGCGCGTCTTGGCGTCCTTGAGCGTCTCAGCCTCGGGCAGCTTCGCGAGCGCGGCGCGATACAGGTGCAGGCAAGCCTCGCGCGCCGCGTTGAAGCCGCCGTCGAGATAGATCGCGCCGACCAGCGCTTCGAGCGCATCAGCGAGGATCGAGGCGCGCCGGAAGCCGCCGCTCTTGAGCTCGCCGGGGCCGAGCTTGAGCTGCTCACCAAGATCGAGCGGCTCGGCGACGCGGACGAGGCTGTCTTCGCAAACCAAGCTCGCTCGGAGCCGGGAGAGATCGCCTTCGGCGGCATCGGGGCGCGCGGCATAGAGCGCCTCGGCGATGACGAGATTGATCAGGGCGTCGCCGAGGAATTCGAGACGCTCGTTGTTGGGAGCGCCGGCGCTGCGATGGGTCAGCGCCTGGGCGATCAGGCCCTCGTCGCGAAACGCGTACTGCAGCCGCTGCGACAACCGGGCCAGCGCCTCGCTCACTAGTTGGTGACCACCCTCATCGGCTCTTCGGACTTGAAGTTGACGACGACGTAAACGTTGTAGAACAAGTTCACGCGCGCGTCGTAGTCGTAGGTCAGCGCGCGGCGGCCGTCCTTGAGCTTGACGATGTTCACGTCCTTGACGTCGAGGATCTTGGTGTCCTCGACGTCCCAGCGGCGCTGGAGACGATCGTAGAGATAGCGCTGATCCTTGTCGGCGTTGTCGGGATCCTGCGCGACCTGGTGCACGGCGCGCGAGACCTTCATCTGGTTGAGGTAGAGCGGCAGCACTTTCATGGTCACCAGCGCGAAGAAACCGATCAGGAACATGAGTGCCAAGAAGCCAAACAGCCCGATTCCCTTCTGCCTGCCGATGCCTTTCATGGTTCTCCCCCCGCTCACTGGATGGTGTGGCCGATGCGATCGAAGTTCGGACGGAAGTGCTCGCTGTCCCAGCTCATCCAGATCAGGAACGCGCGGCCGACCAGATTCTGCTCGGGCACCGTTCCCCAGACGCGGCTGTCGAGGCTGCCGTCTCGGTTGTCGCCCATCATAAAGTACTGGCCGGCCGGCACCGTGAACTCGAAGCCTTCGGCGGGCCGCGCCGGATTGATCAGCACGGAATGCTGCACGCCGGAGAGCGATTCGGTGAAGCGCTGCGCGACCCACGGGGTGCCGTCGCCGCCGGTGTAGACGCCGGCCGGATCGAGCGGCATCGGCGCGCCGTTGATGGTCAGGGTCTTGTCGTGGTACGCGACGTGATCGCCCGGAACGCCGATCACGCGCTTGATGAAGTCGGTGGACGGATCGACCGGGTAGCGGAACACCACGATGTCGCCGCGCTTGGGCTCGCCGCTGCCGAAGAAGCGGTGGTGGAACACCGGATCGCGCAGGCCGTAGGTGAATTTGTTGACCAGGATGAAGTCGCCGACGAGCAGGGTCGGGATCATCGAGCCCGAGGGGATCCGGAACGGCTCGACGATGAACGAGCGCAGCAGCAGCACGATCGCGATCACCGGAAAGAACGAGCGTGAGAAGTCGAGCGCCCAGTTCGGCTTGTCGCTCGGGCCGCGGCGCGGCGCGAAGACGAGCTTCTCGAGCAGGAAGCCGACGCCGGTAATCAGCGTGAGCGCGGTGAGCAGCACCGCGAAATCCAGATGCACTTCCGACCAGTTCATTGCTTCTTCTGTACTCCGAGCACGGCGAGGAATGCCTCCTGCGGGATCTCCACCGATCCCACCTGCTTCATGCGCTTCTTGCCTTCCTTCTGCTTCTCGAGGAGCTTGCGCTTGCGCGAGACGTCGCCGCCGTAGCACTTGGCGATGACGTCCTTGCGCAGCGCCTTCACCGTCGAGCGCGCGATGATCTTCGAGCCGATCGCCGCCTGGATCGCGATGTCGAACTGCTGGCGGTGGATCACTTCCTGCATTTTCTCGCAAAGATCGCGGCCGCGCGGATAGGCGTTGTCGCGATGCACGATCGAGGCGAGCGCGTCGACCTTGTCGCCGTTGACCAGGATGTCGAGCTTGACCAGGTCGGCGGCCTGGAAGCGCACGAAGTGGTATTCGAACGACGCGTAGCCGCGTGACACGCTCTTGAGGCGATCGAAGAAGTCGATCACGACTTCCTGCAATGGCATCTCGACGTCGAGCTGCACCTGCGAGCCGAGATAACGCAGGTTCTTCTGCACGCCGCGTTTCTCCATGCACAGCTGCATCACCGCGCCGACGTGCTCGGGCGGCATCAGCACGCGGCAGAGCACGACCGGCTCGCGCAGCTCGTTGAACTTCGACGGGTCCGGCAGATCGGCCGGGTTGTCGATCTTCTTGACCTCGCCGTCGACCATCTCGATCTCGTAGACGACCGAGGGCGCGGTGGTGATGAGATTCATCCCGTACTCGCGCTCGAGGCGCTCCTGCACGATCTCGAGGTGCAGCAGGCCGAGGAAGCCGATGCGGAAGCCGAAGCCGAGCGCGGTGGAGTTCTCCGGCTCGAACTGCAGCGCCGAGTCGTTGAGCCGCAGCTTCTGCAGCGACTCGCGGAAATCCTCGAAGTCGTCGGCGTCGACCGGGAACATGCCCGCGTAGACCGGCGGACGGATGATGCGGAAGCCCGGCAGCGCCTGATCGGTCGGTGCGTTCGGATGGGTGAACGTGTCGCCCACTGGGGCGCCGAAGATGTCCTTGATGTTGGCGACGACGAAGCCGACCTCGCCGCAGCCGATCTCGTCCTTGAACACGCGCTTGGGCGAGTGCACGCCGAGCATGGTGACTTCGTAATCGCGTCCGGTCGACATCACGCGGATCTTCTCGCCCTTCTTGATGCTGCCGTTCATGACGCGCACCAGCGAGACGACGCCGAGATACGTGTCGAACCACGAATCGACGATCAGCGCCTGCAAGCGGCCATCCGGATCGCCCTGCGGCGGCGGCAGCTTCGCCACCACGGCTTCGAGGAGATCGGGAACGTTGAGGCCCGTCTTCGCGGAGATCTGCAGCGCGTCCTGCGCCGGGATGCCGATCACCTGCTCGATCTCGTCGAGCACGCGCGCCGGCTCGGCGTTCTGCAGGTCGATCTTGTTCAAGACCGGCATGACCTCGAGCTCCTGCTCGATGGCCGTGTAGCAGTTGGCGACGCTCTGCGCTTCGACGCCCTGGGTTGCATCGACGACGAGCAGCGCGCCTTCGCAGGCGGCGAGCGAGCGCGAGACTTCGTAGGAGAAGTCGACGTGCCCGGGCGTGTCGATCAGGTTGAACTCGTAGATCTCGCCGTTGCGCGCCTTGTACTGCAGCTGAACGGCCTGCGCCTTGATGGTGATCCCGCGCTCGCGCTCGATCGGATTGTTGTCGAGCACCTGCTCGGTCATCTCCCGCGCCTCGAGCCCGCCGGTCAGCTGAATGAAGCGGTCCGCGAGCGTCGACTTGCCATGATCGATGTGCGCGATGATGCAGAAGTTGCGGATGTGATCTAGACGCACGGGGGAAGCGGGCCTTTCGAGGCCGCGAAGTATACGGATTTAGGCCTAGAGATGCCGGTCGACGGCGTCGGCGTCGAAGCGGGTCTCGCAGATCAGGCTGCCGGCGGCATCGAGCAACACCGGAATGCTGCGGCCATAGCGGATGCGCCATTCCGGCCGGCTATCGACCTCGGCATGCTCCAGCGCGAACGGCCGATCGGCGAGATGCGCACGCAGCTCCGCCTCGAATTCCTCACAGAGCATGCAGCCTTCCCGCGTCAGGAGCAGGAAGTTAGGGCGCTGGGACACGCTTGGGGATTTCCAGGGCCAGGAACACCGGCGTGCCGCGGCGCTGCACGAGCAGCGGGGCCGACTGTCCCGGTTGCAGACGGCCGATCACCTCGGTGAAGCGATCCGGCGAATCGATCTCGTTGCCGGCGATCGACAGGATGATGTCGCCCGGCCTCAAGCCCGCCTCGCGACCCGCGCCTTCGCGCACTTCGGAGACCATCACACCGCCCGACACGACCTGCGCGCGGGCGCGCTCGTCGCTGGACAGTGCGCGTACGACGACGCCGACGGTGATCGGCCCGGACGGGGGCGGCCCTTTGTCGGCCTGCTCCACCGGCGCCTCGCCGCTCGACGCTTCGAGCGTGCCGACCTCGACGGCGACGTCGAGGTTCTTGCCTTCGCGCATGACCTTCAGGCGCGCGTGATCGCCCGGATCGCTGTTGCCGACCATCGGCGGCAGCGCGCTCGACGTCGCGAGCTCCTGGCCGTTGAAGGAAAGGATGATGTCGCCGGTCTTCAATCCGGCCTGATCCGCGGGACCGCCGGGAACCACGCGCGCGATCAACGCACCTTCCGGACGCGCCATGCCGAACGACTGCGCGAGTCCGCGATCGACTTCCTGCACGACCACGCCGAGCCAGCCGCGCGTGACCTTGCCGTGCTCCTTGAGCTGCTTCGCGGCCTTCACTGCGACGTCGATCGGGATCGCGAACGACACGCCCATGTAGCCGCCGGTCTGGCTGAAGATCTGCGAGTTCACGCCGACCACTTCGCCCTTGGTGTTGAACAGCGGTCCGCCGGAGTTGCCCGGATTGATCGCGACGTCGGTCTGGATGAACGGGACGTATTGCTCGGGATACAGGCTCCGGCCCTTGGCGGAGATGATGCCGGCCGTGACGGAATAGTCGAAGCCGAAGGGCGAGCCGATCGCCAGCACCCATTCGCCCACGCGCAGCTTCGCCATGTCGCCGAGCTTCACGGCCGGGAGGTCCGTCGCGTCGACCTTGAGCAGGGCCAGGTCGCTGCGCTCGTCCATGCCGACCAGCTTCGCCGGCAGCTGGCGGCGATCCGACAGGCGCACGACGATCTCCTTCGAGTCGTTGACGACGTGACGGTTGGTCAGGATGTAACCGTCGGACCACAGCACGAAGCCGGAGCCCTGCGACTGCGCGGGCGCCTGATCATCGCCGCTGTCGTCCTCGCCTTCGTCGTCGCCGTTGTTGTTCTCGTCCTCGTCGCCGAAGAACTTCTTGTACCACTCGGGCGCGTCGCTGCGCGGCTGCGGCGTGTCCTCGCGCGGCAGCGGTCCGTTGCTGCGCGGTGGCGGCAACGCGCGTGGCGGCGTGTTGTTGGTGAGCCGGGGCTCGGACTCGGCGACGGTGCTGATGTTCACCACCGAGCGGCTCTCCTCCTCGACGAGGTCGGCAAAGTTCGGCAGTCCGGCGGGCTGACGGCTGCACGCGCCGAGCGCCGAAGCGACGACGAAGGTGACGAGCAGCTTGCGCGAGGCGGCGCGGATCATGAGTCGATCGGGCGACTTGGGGTGCGCAGGATAACCGACCCGCGCGGCGGGCGGCTCACGGCGTCGGCGGGATCAGGCTCATCCGCGCGGCGCCGCCCTCATCGTCGGCGGCGCGCAGCCCATCGCCGATCATGCGCACCGTTTCCATCGGCACTTCGCCGACGACGGCCACGTGATATTCGCCGAGCATCCGGCCGTAGGCGTGCACGGCGCCCATCCGCGAGAAGCCCTGGAAGAAACGCTCGGGCGGCGGCTGGAACGCCAGGAACACCGAGACTGCGGACAACCCGTCGCTGACCAGCACGTGCTCCACTTCTCCGCGCTGATCGGGCAGCGTGCGCGTATCGCGCACCGTCACCTGGAAGCCCGGCGGCAGCTGCTCGACGTCGAAGCGAGGCGCCGACGCCTTCGCCTTGGCGCTGGTCGGCTTCGCCGCCGGACGGCAATCGCCCTTGTCCGCGGAAGCATCGAAGGCCCGGCCGGGAATGCGCTTCGGGAAATCTACCTGCGTGAACACGAGCTCTTCCATGCGCGCGTTCTCGCGGGTCGTCAGCAGCACCTTGAGCGGAACGCCGGTCTTCTGGTCCGCCCAGAACTGATACCCGTAGCGGAAATTGTCCTTCGGCTTGATCTGTACGCCCTGGCACAGGCGCCCGGCGACGCGCTGATTGCCGATGAGCTTGACCTCGTAGTGATCCGACAGCTTCGCCACGGTCTCCCGCGTCATGTGCGGGAACAGGCCATGCTGATGCGTGCTCGCGCCACCGCCCCCTTTGGCCTGCTGCTTCGGCAGGAGGCAGGTCACTTCGTCGTTCTGGCGCTGGATCTCCCGCGGCTCGCCGGAGAGCGAGATGAGCCGCTCGCGCTCCTGGCCATCGCGATTGCTGTGCAGCAGCGAGAGGGTCTCGAGCACATCGTCGTCGCGATAGACGAGGACGCCTTCGTAGTTCATGGTGCGGGCGGCGTCACCCATGCGCACGAGCCACTCGACGGCGCCGTCATCGGCGACGGCAGCAGTGGACAGCAGCGCGATCGCTGCGCCCGAGATCCAACGACTCGACAGGGTCCGAGCCAGTCGGCGCATCAGTGGCCGGGGTTGTACTCGGCCGTATGCGCTGCGAAGCGTGCGTAACCCAGAGTGTCAGCCATCCCCGCCCCCGAGCGGTAGCTGCTGTAGTCGATGAGATAAGTGTTGAGCTGGCGAGCGTCTTCTTCCTGCTCGACGGACTCCCAGCCCGAAGCGCCGGCGTTCGGCGCGGTGCGCGCAGTTGCCGAGTTGTCGGCGATCACTGCGGTGGTCTTGGGCGCGGGCGCGGATGCGACGACCGCATGCGGCGCCACTTGAGCGGTGACGGCGCCGACCGGCGGAACCGCCGGACGTTGATAGCCGAGCATGAAGGCCACGCTCGCGACACCCGCGGCCGTGGCCAGGCCGATGGCCGGGCGCCAGAAGCTCGTGCGGCTCGCTGCGCGGCGCGGGACGAAGGCAGCGACCTTCTGCGAAGGCGCCTCGTCGCCGATCGCCTTCATCACGTCGGCGCAGATGGAGCGCTGCTTCAAGCTGACCTGCGCGCCGGTCACGGCGTCGCGGGCCAGGCACAGCCGGCTCCATTGCTCCTTCAATTCAGGGTTGCTCTCCAGCTCGGCAAGGAGCTGGTCCAGTTCCTGGGCGCTGCATTCCCCGTCAAGGGCCGCCGAAAGCATTTCCGAACTCATCTTAGGGGGCCTCGATCCACCCGCGATAACGTATTGCGACAACAGTTATGCGTAAAACAACGTAACGGGGGTGAAAGTTCCCAATTTGCAACGCGCGTAGACAAATTATTTAGCAAAGCGCATTCCCCCCGGGGATTCCCGCTAGTTCATCAGAGGCTTGATCACCGCGTCAATTGCCTCTCGGGCCCGGAAAATCCGGGACCTGACAGTGCCGATCGGGCAATCCATCACCTCGGCGATCTCCTCGTAGGACAGCCCCTCCAGCTCGCGCAGGGTGATCGCCTGGCGCAGATCCCGCGGGAGCTGGGCGATGGTCTCGGCCACCTTGTGCTTGATCTCCTCCGTGAGCGCCTGGGCTTCGGGCGTATTGACGTCGCTGAGATGGCCGGTGTGGCCATATTGTTCCGCGTCCTGCACGTCGATGTCGTGGTCGGCGGGCCGGCGTCCGCGGGAGACCAGGTGGTTCTTCGCGGTGTTGATGCCGATGCGGTAGAGCCAGGTGTAGAACTGCGACTGGCCCCGGAAGCCGTTCAAGGCGCGATAGGCCTTGATGAAGGTTTCCTGCGCGACGTCCGCGGCGTCGCCGTCGCCGACCAGGCGACCGACCAGCTGCACGATCTTGTACTGGTACTTGCGGACCAGCAGCTCGAAGCTGCGCCGATCACCCTTCTGGGCGCGCGCAACCAGCTCTTCGTCTAATTGTTCTTCGCTCATGCGCGTGTGGCGTCTGGTCAGGGCCGCTTCGACAAGGTTCCCCCGAACCGCTAACGTCTGTGCCCTCCATTCTACCAATCGATCAATCGCTTCGAATGAGCGGTGACGTACTGATCATCGGCAGCGGCGCTGCCGGTTTGTCCTGCGCGCTGCGGCTCGCGAGCCTGGGGCACACCGTAACGGTGGTGTCGAAGACCTCGCTTTCAAGTGGCAGCACGTTATGGGCCCAGGGCGGCATTTCCGCCGTCCTGGACGAGAACGACTCGCTGGAGAATCACGTTCGCGACACGCTCGTCGCCGGCGCCGGCCTGTGCGACGAGCACGCCGTGCGCTTCACCGTCGAGCGCGGACCCGCCTGCATCCGGTGGCTGGTCGAGCAAGGCGTGCAGTTCACCGTCGACGAAGAGGATTCGACCGGCGCTCGCCTGCACCTCACCCGGGAAGGTGGACACTCACATCGTCGAGTGGTTCACGCGGCCGATGCCACCGGGCATGCGGTCGAGACGACATTGTCCGGCCTCGTCGCCGCGCATCGCGGCATCACGGCGCGCGAGCACGTGGTCGCGGTCGACCTCATCGTCGATCGCACGCGGCGCGCCGTGCTCGGCGCCTACCTGCTCGATCTCAAGAGCGGCCACGTCGAAGCGGTCGCGGCGAAAACCGTCGTGCTCGCAACCGGCGGCGCGAGCATGGCTTACCTCTATTCGACGATCCAGCAAGGCGCGTCCGGGGACGGCATCGCGATGGCGTGGCGCGCGGGCTGCCGCATCGCGAACATGGAGTTCATGCAGTTCCATCCGACGTGCCTGTATCACGTCAAATCGCGCGCGTTCCTGATCACCGAGGCGCTGCGTGGCGAAGGCGCGTTGCTGAAGCTGCCTGCCGCGAACGGTCAGGCCGGCGAGCGCTTCATGCCTCGCTTCGACACGCGCGCCGAGCTCGCTCCGCGCGACATCGTCGCGCGCGCCATCGACCACGAGATGAAGCGTCTCGGCCTCGACTTCGTCTACCTCGACATCACGCACAAGCCCGCGGAGTTCGTGAAGCGGCACTTCCCTTCCATCTTCGCGCACTGTCTCGAGCTCGGGCTCAACATCACCAAGGAGCCGATCCCGGTCGTGCCGGCCGCGCACTACACCTGCGGCGGCGTGATGACCGATCTCTCCGGCCGCACCGATCTCGATGGCCTCTACGCCATCGGCGAAGTCGCGTGCACCGGCTTGCACGGCGCCAATCGCATGGCGAGCAACTCGCTGCTCGAGTGCCTCGTGTTCGCCGACGCCGCCGCGCAGGATCTGCATCGCACGCTGCCCGCTCGCAAGCTGCCAGGATCGCTGAAGCCCTGGGACGAAAGCCGCGTGACGAATTCCGATGAGGACGTCGTCGTCGCGCACAACTGGCAGGAAGTCCGGCGCTTCATGTGGGACTACGTCGGCATCGTGCGCACCGACAAGCGGCTCGCGCGCGCGCAGCATCGCGTCGATCTGCTGCAGAGGGAGATCCTCGAGTATTACGGCAACTACAAGATCAGCGCGGACCTGATCGAGCTGCGCAATCTCGCGACGGTGGCCGATCTCATCGTGCGCTCGGCGGCGTCGCGCAAGGAAAGCCGCGGGCTGCACTACACGCTGGACTATCCGCGCACGCTTCCGGAAGCGAAGCCGACCGTGCTGGCGCCGTGAGCAGCTTGCAGGGGCCCCGCTTGCGGGGATGTTAGCGTCGCGATCCGGCGGCGCCGGCCGCGATTCGATTTCCGGATCAGAGATTCGCTGCCCGGGTCGCCAGTAGCCGCGCCCGCAACGCTCGCAGCGGCTCCTCGACCACTTCGTCGCCGAGGATGATGCGCGTGCGCTTGCTGCCGCTGTTCAGCTTGAAGTTGAGCACGATCAGCTTCGGATGCACGTAGCTCGACGGCAGCAGCGTCGCCTCCGACTTGCGGCCTTCGGCGTCGGTGAGCAGCCACTTGCCGTCGGCGCCCCAATGGATCCGCGTGATCGCGCGCCGGCCGAAGCCGAGCGCGGGGTGACGGCGCAGGTAGAGCCACGACACTGCGAACAGTCCGCACAGCGCCGCGAGCAGCCCGCCGGGCGGCAGCGCGAACGGCAGCAGCGCGACGGGTACGATGTGCAGGATGAACACCCACTGCAGGCCGCGCATCGAGCGGTGCAGGTTCAAGTCAATCGGCGCGTCGAAGCTCGGCGATGAGGTCGGCATAGTCGCTCGGCGGCTCGGCGTGGCCCATGGCCCACGCATAGATGTCGGGATCCTCGACTTCGGAGAGCAAGCGCACGAACGCGGCACGCTGCGCCTCGCCCGCCTTCGGATACCGTCGCTGATAGTAGCGCTCGACGACGACGTCGAGCTCCTTCATCCCGCGCCGGAGCAACCAGCGCAGCTTCGCCGCGGGGATCTCCGTCAGACGGTGCGCTCCACCAGCTTCTTCTTGATCTCCGCGATCGCCTTCGCGGGATTCAATCCCTTCGGACAGGTCTTCGCGCAGTTCATGATCGTGTGGCAGCGATACAGCTTGAACGGATCCTCGAGTGCATCGAGGCGCTCGCCGGTGGCTTCATCGCGCGAGTCCGCAATCCAGCGGTACGCCTGCAAGAGCGTCGCGGGACCGAGATAGCGATCGCCATTCCACCAGTACGAAGGACAGCTCGTGGTGCAGCACGCGCAGAGGATGCACTCGTAGAGACCGTCGAGCTTCGCGCGCTCCTCTTCCGATTGCAGGCGCTCACGCGTCGGCGCCGGGGTGTCCGTCTTGAGCCAGGGCTCGACCGACGCGAGCTGCGCGTAGAAGTGCGTGAGATCGGGAACGAGGTCCTTCACCACCGGCATGTGCGGCAGCGGCAGGATCTTCACGTCGCCCTTGATCTCGTCGCACGACTTGGTGCACGCGAGCGTGTTGGTGCCGTCGATGTTCATCGCGCACGAGCCGCAGATGCCCTCGCGGCACGAGCGGCGGAACGTCAGCGTCGCGTCGACCTCGTTCTTGATCTTGATCAGCGCGTCGAGAACCATGGGGCCGCAGGCGGCCATGTCGACTTCGTAGGTGTCGACGCGCGGATTGGCACCGGAGTCCGGATCGTAGCGATAGATCTTGAAGGTCGTGACCTTCTTCGCACCCGCTGGCGCGCGATAGGTCTTGCCGGCTTTCTGGTCGATCGTGGAATTCTTGGGCAGCGTGAATTGCGCCATGGTCTTTCCTTGAATTAGTACACGCGCTTCTGAGGCGCGATCACCTCGATCTCGTCGTCGAGCACGTTCATGTGCACCGGCCGGTAGTCGATTTTCACGTCGGTCTCGGCTGCGCGCCACGCGAGCGTGTGCTTCATCCAGTTCGCGTCGTCGCGATCGGGGAAGTCCTCGTGCGCGTGCGCGCCGCGCGACTCCTTGCGATTCGCCGCCGACGCCATCGTCACCAGCGCATTGCCGAGCAGGTTGTCGAGCTCGAGCGTCTCGGCGAGATCGCTGTTCCAGATCATCGAGCGATCCTTCACGCCCACGTCCTTCAACGACGCGCACGTCTTCTTGAGCTTGGCGAGGCCTTCGTCCATCGACTTCTGCGTACGGAACACCGCCGCGTGCGACTGCATGTTCTTCTGCATCTCGAGGCGAAGATCAGCCGTCGGGCGCGAGCCCTTCGCGTTACGCAGCGCGTCGAGACGCGCGAGCGACGCTTCTTCCGACTTGCCGCCCTGCGTGCCGTTGAGCGGCTTGTGATTGCTGCCGGCGGTGACGAGCTCCGCCGCGCGATGCGCGGCAGAGCGGCCGAACACGACGAGATCGAGCAGCGAGTTCGAGCCGAGACGATTCGCACCGTGCACCGACACGCACGCCGCCTCGCCGACCGCCATCAGGCCCGGCACGACGGTGTCGGGATTGCCCTTCTTCAGCGTCACCGCTTCGCCGGTGTGCAGCGTCGGGATGCCGCCCATGTTGTAGTGCACCGTCGGCAGGACCGGGATCGGCTCCTTGGTCACGTCGACGTTCGCGAAAATCTTCGCGCTCTCGGAAATGCCCGGCAGACGCGCGTGCAGCACGTCGGGTCCGAGATGCTCGAGATGCAGATGGATGTGATCGTGCTCGGGACCGACGCCGCGGCCTTCGCGGATCTCGATGGTCATCGAGCGCGAGACGACGTCGCGCGACGCGAGGTCCTTGCGGTTCGGCGCGTAGCGCTCCATGAAGCGCTCGCCCTTGGAATTGGTGAGATAGCCGCCCTCGCCGCGCGCGCCTTCGGTGATCAGGCAGCCCGAACCGTAGATGCCGGTCGGATGGAATTGCACGAATTCCATGTCCTGCAGCGGCAGGCCGGCGCGCAGCACCATCGCGTTGCCATCACCGGTGCACGTATGCGCGGAGGTCGCGGAGAAATACGCGCGACCGTAGCCACCGGTTGCGAGGATCACCATGTGCGCGCGGAAGCGATGCAGCTGGCCGGTCGACAGATCCCACGCGAGCACGCCGCGGCAGGAACCGTCGTCGTCCATCAGGAGATCGAGCGCGAAGTATTCGATGTAGAACTGCGCCTGGCGCTTGAGCGACTGCTGATACAGCGTGTGCAGCATCGCGTGGCCGGTGCGATCCGCGGCAGCGCACGTGCGCTGCGCGGTGCCCTTGCCGTAATCGGTGGTCATGCCGCCGAACGGACGCTGATAGATCTTGCCTTCCGGCGTGCGCGAGAAGGGCACGCCGTAGTGCTCGAGCTCGATCACCGCCGGAATCGCCTCGCGGCACATGTACTGGATCGCGTCCTGATCGCCGAGCCAGTCCGAGCCCTTTACGGTGTCGTACATGTGCCAGCGCCAATCGTCCTGGCCCATGTTGCCGAGCGCGGCGGAGATGCCGCCTTGCGCTGCGACGGTGTGCGAGCGCGTCGGGAAGAGCTTGGTGATGTTCGCGGTCTTCAGCCCGGCTTCGGCAAGACCCAGCGTCGCGCGCAGGCCGGCGCCGCCGGCGCCGACCACAACAACGTCGTACTCGTGATGCGTGATGTCGTAGGCGGCCATGTCGTTCTTAGGTGAGCGCGATCTTGAGCACGGCGAAGATGCCCGCCG
Source organism: Nevskiaceae bacterium (assembly GCA_035650495.1). GTDB lineage: Bacteria > Pseudomonadota > Gammaproteobacteria > Nevskiales > Nevskiaceae > DASRHK01. The sequence continues at coordinate 53,738 of DASRHK010000119.1, forward strand.
CAGCGACGATGAAATGCACGAACTTGTTGAGCAGCAGGCAGGCGAGCTTCATCGCCTCGCCCGCGACGTAGTCCTCGATCACGACCTGCACGCCGAGCGCGGAGTGATAGGTCGCCGCTGCGATGAACAGCACCAGCGTGACCGCGACCGACGGCGCGTGAACCCAACCGCGCACCGCGAAGAAGTCTGCGCGACCGAGCTGCGCGAGCGAGAACGCGAACCACAGCGAGAGCGGCACCAGCGCAACCGCGGTGACGCGCTGGATCCAGAAATGCTCGACGCCCGACTTCGCCGATCCGAGCCCGCGCGCTTTCGACAGCGGCGAGCGCATCCCTTCGTAGTGGCTCATCGCAGCGCTCCGTGCGAGATGGCGAGGCCCCAGATCGCCGCGGTCAGCGCGAGCGAGACGATCACGACGGCATAGCCGGACTTGTATGCGGTCGGGATGTCGAAGCCCTTGCCCGCATCCCAGAACAGATGGCGGATGCCGTTGCAGAGGTGATACATCAGCGTCCAGCTGTAGGCGAAGAGGATCGCCTCACCGTACCAAGCGTGCAGATGCGGTACGACCTGGTTGTAGCTCTGCGCGCCGGCAGCGAGCATCACCAGCCAGGTCGCGATCAGGAGCGTGCCGATCGAAAGCCCGATCCCGGTGATGCGATGCGCGAACGACAGCACCGACGTGAGCTGGAACCGGTAGTACGGCCCCAGCATGAAGGGCGACATGGGGCGATCGATCTGCCTCGTCGGTGCAGGCGTCGTCTCGTTGCTCATCTGGACTCCGTTCTACTCGCGGATCTCAAAAATCGATGCAGCGGCCGTTCTTTTCCCAATCGCCGTAGCGGGTCGGCTCCGGCCCATCCTTGCGACCGCCGATCTCGCGCACGGGCTGCGGCGCGGCCACCGGCGCAGGCGGAATCCACTGACCCACGCTGGGATCCGTGGACGGCGGTTGCGACTTGAGTGGCGCGGGATCGGCCATAGACACGATATTCTCTCAAGATTCACCGACTCGTCGCAATGCAACAAACTTCTCCTGCTCCTTCGATCGCATCGGGTGTCGGCCGCATTCTCGTCGCGGGCGCCGATGCCGAAGCGTTCCTGCAAGGCCAACTGACGCAAGACGTTCGCAAGGCCGGCGCGGAGCCGATCCTCGCCGGCTACTGCAGCCCGAAAGGCCGGCTCCTTGCCGTGATGGAAATGCAGCGTGGCGCCGACGGCATCACGCTGTCGATCCATCGCAGCGTGCTGGAAGCGACCGTGAAGCGCCTGCGCATGTTCGTGCTGCGCTCGAAGGTCACGCTCACCGAGATCGATCCGCTCGTCGCTGCGGACGGCGATCACGATTGGCGACGCGAGCGCATCGCGCGCGGCGTGCCGACGATCTTCCCGTCGACCAGCGATCACTTCGTGCCGCAGATGTGCAATCTCGACACGCTCGGCGGCATCAGCTTCGACAAGGGCTGCTACGCGGGTCAGGAGATCGTCGCTCGCCTGCACTATCGCGGCGAAGCCAAGCGCCGGATGTTCCGCGCCGCGATCGAGGGCGACGCATTGCCCGGCGATCCGGTCTTCGATGCAGCCGATGGGTCGCAAGCGGCCGGTGAGATCGTCGACGCGATCGACGGCGAGGCGCTGATCGTCCTGCAGCTCGCGCACGCGGATGCACAGCTGCGCCTGCAATCCGGCGCTCCGATCACCCAGCTCCGGCGCCTCATTCCCGAATCGACCTAAGCAAATTGGGCATGACGATATGCCCCATAACGCGCGCACTCGATATTCTTTTACAGCGGGATTCGTGCTCTAGAACATAGCGCTCGCCTTTCATCCGGGAGTCGAGTGCAGTGTCGAATCATTCCTCCAAGCGCGGCCTCGCGCTGGTCGCAGCCGTTGCGTTCCTGCCCACGCTCGCTCATGCCGATCCGAGCGCCGACGCGCTCGACCAACGCCTGAAGATCGTCGAGCGCCAGCTCGAGATCAACAAGGAGGACGCCGACGCCAAAGCCAAGGATGCCGCGACGGTCAAAGCCGGCGAGAAGGGCTTCAGCATCACCTCGGCCGACGAGAAGTGGCAGCTCAACTTCCGCGCGCTGCTCCAGGCCGACGGCCGCTTCTTCATCGGCGATCCGGCGAGCCAGAATTTCAACGACACGTTCCTGCTCCGGCGCGGCGAGGCGCAGTTCTCCGGGTCGCTCGGCAAATTCGTCGGCTTCGTGTTCATTCCGCAGTTCACCGCGGGCAGCAACTCGACGCCGGGCGCGTCGATCACCGACGTCTACGTCGATCTGAAATTCCACCCGGCGGCGACGGTGCGCGTCGGCCGCTTCAAGGGTCCGATCGCGGGGCTCGAGAACCTGCGCTCCTCCGGCGCGATCAAGTTCGTCGAGCGCGGGCTGCCGACGTATCTGCTGCCCGCGCGCGACTACGGCGTCCAGCTCTACGGCACGGTGCTCGGCGGCGCACTCACCTATTCGGGCGGCATCTTCAACGGCGCGCGCGACGGATCCGATGCGACCGCGACCGATGCGGACAATCGTCACGAGCTCGCGGCGCGCGTCTTCGCCGAGCCGTTCAAGAGCTCGCCGGGGTTCTTCCAGGGCCTCGGCTTCGGCGTCGCCGCCGGCAAGGGCAGCAAGCTCGGCAGCAACGTCGCCGGCGGCAACCAGGTCCTGCCGAGCTACGTCACCACCGGCCAGAACGCGTTCTTCAGTTACTCGCCGGCCGCGACGGGCACGCCGCCGGCGACGCCGACGGTCGCCGCCGCCGGCGATCAGACGCGCATCAATCCGCAGCTCTACTTCTTCCGCAACAGCTTCGGCCTCCTTGCCGAATACGTGACGTCGAAGCAGACGCTCGCATCGCAAGGCGTCACCACGAGCCTCACGCACAAGGCCTACAACGTCGAGGCGACCTATCTCCTGACCGGCGAGGACGCGACCTACTCGCAGCCGGTGAAGCCGCGGCATCCCTACACCGTCGGCGGCGACGGCTGGGGCGCGCTGGAAGTCGGCGCGCGTCACGGCGCGATCGACATCGACGATGACGCGTTCCCGGCGTTCGCCGACCCGAGCAAGTCCGCGTCGAAGGCGCAGGACTACGGCGCGGTCATCGCGTGGTATCCGACGACCAACGTCAAGGTCGCGACCAATTTCGACTTGACCCGATTCGACGGGGGCGCTTCGGGCGGCGGCAACCGGCCGATCGAGCGCGCGCTCTTCGCTCGCGTCCAGCTCTGGTATTGAAAGGACACCGTCATGCAAAGCAAGCATTTCTTCGCCGCCGCAACACTCTTCGTCTCTGCGGCAGCTGGCGCAGGCAACGTGGAGATCCTCAACGCCTCCTACGATCCGACGCGCGAGCTCTACAAGGACATCAACGCGCACTTCATCGAGCAGTGGAAGCAGAAGTCCGGCGACACGCTGACCATCAACCAGTCGCACGGCGGCTCGGGCAAGCAGGCGCGAGCGATCATCGACGGACTCGAGGCCGACGTCGCCACGCTCGGGCTCGGCTACGACGTCGACTCGCTGTACGACAAGGCCAAGCTGATCCCCGCCGATTGGCAGAAGCGGCTGCCGCACAACAGCTCGCCGTACACCTCGACGATCGTGCTGCTCGTTCGCAAAGGCAATCCCAAGGGCATCAAGGACTGGGATGACCTGGTGAAGCCCGGCGTCGCGGTCGTCACGCCGAATCCGAAGACGTCCGGTGGCGCGCGCTGGAATTACCTCGCCGCGTGGGCGTACGCGAAGAAGAAGTTCGGCGGCGACGAAGCCAAGGTCAAGGACTTCGTGAAGGCGCTCTACAAGAACGTACCGGTGCTCGACACCGGCGCGCGTGGCGCAACCACGACCTTCGTCCAGCGCGGCATCGGCGACGTGCTGATCGCGTGGGAGAACGAAGCGTTCCTGTCGCAGCAGGAGTTCGGCAAGGACAAGTTCGAGATCGTCGCGCCATCGCTCTCGATCCTCGCGGAGCCGCCGGTCACGGTGGTCGACAAGGTCGTGGACAAGCACGGCACGCGCAAGATCGCCGAGGCCTATCTCAACTATCTGTACACGGACGAAGGCCAGGAGATCATCGCGAAGAACTTCTATCGTCCGGTCAACGAGGCGATCGCGGCGAAGCACGCAAGCGAGTTCCCGAGACTCGATCTCGTCACCATCGCGGACTTCGGCGGCTGGCAGAAGGCGCAGGCGACGCACTTCGCCGATGGCGGCGTGTTCGATCAGCTGACGCTGAGCAAGTGAGATGAGCCACATCACCGCCGTCAACACGCGCAATCAGTTCCGCGGCAAGGTCGTCGGCGTGCGGCGCGGCGACGTCATGTCGGAGATCGAGATCGAGACGGCGGCGGGCGTGATCTCCGCCGTCGTCACCACGAGCTCGGTCGACCGGCTCGGGCTGCGCAACGGCGACGAGGCGCTCGCGTTATTCAAGGCCGCGGACGTCCTGGTCGCCCGGCTCGGATAGTCCGATGTGCTTGATCGTCCACAAGCCGGCCGGCATCGGCGTCAGCGAGGATCTGCTGCGAGCTGCCCTCTCGCTCAACCGCGATGGCTGGGGGTTGATGGGCTTCGCACCCAATGGACGCCTGCTGCTCGAGCGACACGCGGAGATCGACGAAGAGGCGGTCATCGACACGGTGCGCCGCTACGAGCCCGCGGAATTCGTGTTGCACCTGCGTCAGCGCACGCGCGGCGGCGTCGGTCCGCACAACACGCATCCGATCCGCGTGTCCACAGGCCTGTACCTCATGCACAACGGCACGCTCGGCATTCCCTCGCGCGTCGCCGGCATGTCGGACACGTGGCATCTCGTCACCGACGTTCTGCGGCCGCTCGCGCAACGCCACCGGCCGCTGTTCCTCGACAACGCGTTCCACGCGCTGCTCGAGGTCGGCTTGCGCGCGGAGAACAAGATCGCCCTGCTCGATCAGCCGAGCCGGCGCATCCTGCTGCTCAATCGCGCGCAGGGCGCCGAGCTCGACGGCCTGTGGCTGTCGAGCACGCGCTGGATCGATCGGCGCCTGCTCCCGCTCGCGAATGCTCCGCAGCCGCAGGAGCGGAGCTTCGCGGCCAACGAGCTGCACTTCGTCTGATGCGCGCGCGCACCTTCACCCCCATTCCCGGCTTCAGTCTCACGCTCGGCGTGACGATCACCTATCTCTGCCTGATCGTGCTGATCCCGCTCGCCGGCGTGTTCTTCAAGGCCGCGGGGCTCGGGCTCGAGGGACTCTGGAACACGTTGTCGGCGCCGCGCGTGCTCGCATCGCTCGAGCTTACGTTCGGATCGGCGCTGATCGCCGCATGCGCGAATGCCGTGTTCGGCCTGCTGGTCGCGTGGGTGTTCGTGCGCTACGAATTTCCAGGCAAGCGCTTGTTCGACTCGACCATCGACCTGCCCTTCGCGCTTCCGACCGCGGTCGCCGGCATCGCGCTGACGTCGCTCTACGCCGGCAACGGCTGGATCGGCCAGTTCCTCGAGCCGCACGGGATCAAGGTTGCCTATACGCCGCTCGGCATCATCGTCGCGATGACGTTCATCGGGCTGCCGTTCGTGGTGCGCACGGTCGAGCCCGTCTTGCGGGAGGCGGAGAAAGAGCTCGAGGAAGCTGCGGCATCCCTCGGCGCAAACCGCTGGCAAACCGTGTCGCGCGTGATCCTGCCGGCCGTGGGGCCCGCGTTGCTCACGGGCTTCGCGCTCGCGCTCGCGCGCGCGGTGGGCGAATACGGCTCGATCATCTTCATCGCCGGCAACATCCCGATGGTGTCGGAGATCGCGCCGCTGCTCATCATCATCAAGCTCGAGGAGTTCGACTACGCGGGCGCCACCGCGATCGCGGCGGCGATGCTGGTGATCTCCTTCACGCTGTTGCTGGCGATCAACGGGCTGCAGGCCTACGTGCGCCGGAGGAAAGCGTGAGCGTCGATCATTCGCTGCTCGATCCCCCGAAGCTTCCGTTCGAGCCGCTCATCGAGCGCAATGCCGTCATCACCGAGCAGCCATGGGTGCGCTGGCTGCTGACCGCGCTCGCGCTCGTCTTCCTCTCCGCGTTTCTCTTGCTCCCGCTCGTCTCCGTGTTCGTCGAGGCGCTGCGCGGCGGCGTCCACGCGTACTTCGCCGCGTTCAAGGAGCCGGACGCGCTCGCTGCAATCAAGCTCACGCTGCTGACCGCCGCGATCGCCGTGCCGCTCAATCTCGTCTTCGGCATCTGTGCGGCGTGGGCGATCGCGAAGTTCGAGTTCCGCGGCAAGCAGATCCTGATCACCCTGATCGACCTGCCGTTCTCCGTCTCGCCGGTCGTCGCGGGCCTCATCTACGTGATCATCTTCGGCGCGCAAGGCTGGGCCGGCCCGTGGCTCGCGGCGCACGACATCAAGATCATCTTCGCGGTGCCGGGCATCGTGCTCGCGACGATCTTCATCACCTTCCCGTTCATCGCGCGCGAGCTGATCCCGCTGATGCAGGAGCAGGGCCAGGACGACGAGCAGGCGGCGCTGTCGCTCGGAGCCTCGGGCTGGCAAACCTTCTGGAACATCACGCTGCCGAACATCCGCTGGGGCCTGCTCTACGGCGTGCTGCTCTGCAATGCGCGCGCGATGGGCGAGTTCGGCGCGGTGAGCGTGGTCAGCGGACACATCCGCGGCAAAACCAACACGATGCCGCTGCACATCGAGATCCTCTACAACGAATACGCGTTCAGCGCGGCGTTCGCAGTGGCGTCACTGCTCGCACTGCTCGCGCTGCTGACGCTGGGATTGAAAGCGCTCGTCGAATGGCGGCACGCCGACGAGCTCGCCGCGACGAGGAGACACTGATGGACATCCATATCCGGGACGTGAGCAAGCGCTTCGGAGCGTTCCGCGCCCTGCGCGACGTCAATCTCGACATCGCTTCCGGCGAGCTGATCGCGCTGCTCGGCCCGTCGGGATCGGGCAAGACCACGCTGCTGCGCGCGATCGCAGGTCTCGAGAGCATCGACGCCGGTCAGATCAAGTTCGGCGAAGAAGACGCGGCGCGGCTGCCGGTGCAAGGACGGCGCGTCGGCTTCGTGTTCCAGCATTACGCGCTGTTCAAGCACATGACGATCGGCGAGAACGTCGCGTTCGGCTTGAGCGTGCGCGACAAACGGCATCGTCCCGCCGCAGCCGAGATCCAGCGTCGCGTGCAGGAATTGCTCGAGCTCGTGCAGCTGCCGGGATTGGAGAAGCGCTATCCGAACCAGCTCTCCGGCGGGCAGAAGCAGCGCGTTGCGCTCGCGCGCGCGCTCGCGATCGAGCCGCGCGTGCTGCTGCTCGACGAGCCGTTCGGCGCGCTCGATGCGAAGGTGCGCAAGGATCTGCGGCGCTGGCTCCGCGCGCTGCACGATCGCACCGGCTACACCACGATCTTCGTCACGCACGATCAGGAAGAAGCGCTCGAGCTCGCCGATCGTATCGTCGTGATGAATCGCGGCGGCATCGAGCAGAGCGGCAGCGTCGACGAGCTCTATGAGCATCCGGCAACGCCCTTCGTGTTCGACTTCCTCGGCAGCACCAACATCATCGAAGCAGACGTGCTTGGGCGCCGGCTGGTGCACCAGCAGAAAGAGATCGCCACGCTGCACGACAGCATTCATCCCAACGGGCCAGTCGATGTGTACGTTCGACCCGGCGACTTGCGCGCCGTCGAAGCGAACTCACCCGGAATGGATGTGTTCGTGCGCTGGGTGCAGCGCACCGGACCGATCGTGCGTGCAGAGGTGAATCTGTCCGGAACCGAGACGGTACTGACCGTAGAGCTGCCGCACCTGCATCACGACGTGCCGCTGTTCAAGGCGGACGCGCGGCTGCGTCTGCGCATGATGCAGTTCAGCCTGTATCCGCGCGGAAGCCGTCTGCCCTCGCGCAGCGTCGTCGAGCCGCCGATCCTGATCGGCCGCGAGCGCGAAAGAGCGCGATTGAGCTAGTGCGCCGTCGCGCGATCGGCGAGATCGCGCAGGCCAGCTTCGACGCTCATCTGCCCGAGATAGCCGAGCTGTCGCCGCGCTTTCGCGTCGATCACCGTCACCGGCTGACCGAACAGCGACTGAGGCCATGCGCGTCGCCGGCGGCTTGCCCGGAAGGTGGAAGAGATCCCAGAGCGTTTCGCTCGTGGCACCGAGGATTTTCACCATCCACCGCGGCACGCTCTTCTCGGGAATCGTGATCCCCTGCGTGCCGAGCATGCTGGTGATGAAGCCATGCAGCTCGACCGGCGCACCGTCGGTGAGGAAATAGATCTCGCCGCCACGTCCCTTCTCCGCTGCGAGCAGCATCCCTTCGACGACGTTGGCGACGTGACACGTCGAAGTCGGATAGCGCCCGCCGTCGATCCACATGAAGCGGCCGGTCTTCACCGCTTCGGAAAGCTGCACGAGCACCGAGGTGTCGTCGGCGCCCCAGATGAAGCGCGGCCGCACGATCACGGTCTTCAGCGCCGGGCTGTTCGCCGCCTGCACGATCGCTTCGGCGGCAGCCTTGGTCGCCGGATAGCGCGCGTGCGGATGCGCGGGGCGCGGACGCGATTCGTCGACGTCGACGAGCGGCGAGCCATCGGCGAGCACGGCTTCGGTGCTCACGTGCACGAGCGTTCGCACGCCGGCCTGCTTCGCAGCGTCGATGACGTTGCGCGTGCCGTCCACGTTGCCGCGCACGAACTGCTCTTTCGGCCCCCACTCCGCGACTTCTGCGGCGACGTGATGGACGACGTCGCAGCCGCGCATGCCCGCGGCCATCGCGGCGACGTCGTCGAGATCGCCGCGGACCGGGGTCGCGCCGAGCGCTTGGAGCGCCGCGTCGGACTTCTCGCTCCGCGAAAGCGCGTTCACCGTGTCGCCGCGCGCCACCAGCGCGCGGATCAGATTGCGTCCGACGAAGCCCGAGCCGCCGGTGATGAATGCGCGCGATCTCATTGGATCGGGTCGTCGTGCTGGTCGAGCTCCGCGAGGATCGCGGCCTTCATCTGCGCCGCGCGGCCGGGATCGCGCTCGACCAGATTGGCCTGCTCGCGCGGATCGGCTGCGAGATCGTAGAGCTCGTCGGGCATCGGCGGCATCAGCAGATAGGGCTTGAGGTTCAGATAGTGCACGTACTTCCAGCGCCCCTGCAGCATCGCGATGCTGCCGGTGGTGAGCGCGTCGAAGCGGCGGTTGCGCTCGAAGTTCATCGAGAACGCCGGGTCGTCGTCGGCGTGCGCGTCGATCGCGATCGAGCGCCCCTCGACGTCCTGCATCGGCGGCAGGCCGGCGAGCGCGAGCAGCGTCTGCGGCAGATCGACCTGCTCGGCGATCACGTCGCTGCGGCCGCCTTGCGTCTGCGCCGGCGCCTTGATGATGAGCGGGACGTGGATCAGATCCTCCGACAGCAGCGGGCCGCCGTGGCCGCCGTAGCCGCGGCTGAAGCTCTCGCCGTGATCCGCGCTGATGACGACGATCGACTGCTCGAAGCCCGGCTGCGCTTTCAGCCAGTCGAGGAAGCCGCCGATGTGATGATCGAAATAGCGGATGCCTTCGTCATAGCGACCCATGAAATCGCCGGGGAATGCGGGATCCCGGCTCGCTTTCCACTGGTACGGCGGCTTCGAGTTGAATCGCGTGCGGTGATCCGGCGAGGGGTCGAACGTGCCGAGGAATTCCGGCGCGGCCGCATACGGATCGTGCGGACCGAACAGGTGAACCCAGAGGAAGCGCGGATGCGCGGCGTCGGCGCTCCAGAGCTCCCGCGCAGAGTCGAGCGCGAGCTGCGGCGCGTAGTGACCGTTGGGCTGATAGTAGCCGACGCCCAGCAGCGCCTTGTCGGCCAGAATCTGCAGGAAGCGCAGTGGATAGGATTCCAGCGCCGCGTCGAACGACGGCAGCCAGCGGCCCAGCGACCAGGCCCACAGCGAGGACGTCTTGGTCCGGTTCGAGCGCAGATCGTCGATCCACGGCAGCAGACGGTTCTGCGCCGGCGCGCCGCAGGCATTGGTGTCGACCGTCATCACGCGATAGCCGGCGTCGTGGAAGGCACGCAGCAGGTTGCGCCCGTACACCGCGTCGACCGGCCGGCTGCCGATGTTCCAGGCGCGATGCGTCCACGCGCGCACGCCGTAGAGGAAGCTCGCCGTCGTCGGCGACGTGAAATTGCTGTTCGCGTAGAAGCGATCGAACACCGTCGCACCTCGAGCGAACTGGGTGAGCCGCGGCGTCGTCTCGCGCTGATAGCCGTAGAGCGACGTGTGATTCGCGGCGAACGTATCGATGGTGACGAGCACCACATCCGGCTTGTCGCCGTGGGCGAGCTGCGCGAGCGCGGGCTGCTTGCGGGTCGCGAGCGCGGTTTGCGCAGCCTCGATCGGGAGGAGCACGACCGTCACGATCGCAGAGACGATCGCCAGACGACGGCTGAGACGCAGCAGCGGACCGGGCTGCGGCGCACGCGCGGTCAGCGCCAGCGCAGCAATGGTCGCGCCCAGCGCGAGCACTGTCAGCGGAACCGTGGGCGCGATGCTCGGCGCCACGGCGTGCAGCCAGCTCACGGCGGCGTCGCCGAGGACGACGCCGGCGATCGCGCGGCCCAGCGCAAGCACGACCCATTGCGCGCGGGCCACCGCGGCAGGCGATCGCGCGACAGCGCGCAACGCGAGCCAGACGACCAACACGATGGCGAGCATCGGCGGCGCGTACTCGACCCAGCTCGCGGCATAGACGAACGGGAATTGCCGCGCGTGCAGGAAATGGTGATAGCCGTCCAGGGTCGACAGGAATCCGAGCGGACATCCTAGGCCGAGCGGCACTGCCCACAAGGGCCACAGCTCCAGGCGCGCCCCCCGGCCGCCCTGACTCCCTTCTTCCATCTCCCTCTCAGGGCTTTGCTAAGCCTCTGGCCTCATCTGCGGAAACAGCAGGACATCCCGGATGCTCGGCGAATCGGTCAGGAACATCACCAGCCGGTCGATCCCGAGCCCCTCCCCCGCGGTCGGCGGCAAGCCGTACTCGAGCGCGCGGATGTAGTCCGCATCATAGTGCATCGCCTCGAGGTCGCCCGCTTCCTTGGCCGCGACCTGCGCCTTGAAGCGCGCGGCCTGGTCGTCGGGGTCGTTGAGCTCCGAGAACCCGTTGGCGATCTCGCGACCGGCGACGAACAGCTCGAAGCGATCGGTGACGTCGGCGTTGTGATCGTTGCGGCGCGCGAGCGGCGACACTTCGGTCGGGAATTCCGTGATGAAGGTCGGATCGAGAAGCTTCGCCTCGACGGTCTTCTCGAACACCTCCGTGAGCAGCTTGCCCGCGCCGTACTGCGACTTCACATCGCCGCCGACTTTCTTCGCGAGCGGCTCGAGATACGCGCGGTCGAGCAGCCTCGCCGGATCGACGCCGGGATTGAAGTGCGCGACCGCCTCGCGCATCGTCCAGCGCTGGAAGGGCTTCGAGAGATCGTAGTCGCGATCCTGATAGTTCACCGTCGTCGTGCCGTTCACGGCCAGCGTCACGTCGCGCAACAAGTTCTCCGACAGATCCATCAGGTCCTTGTAGTCCGCGTAGGCCTGGTAGAACTCGAGCATGGTGAACTCGGGATTGTGGCGCGTCGACAATCCTTCGTTGCGGAAATTGCGATTGATCTCGTAGACGCGCTCGAAGCCGCCGACGACGAGGCGCTTCAAGTACAGCTCCGGCGCGATGCGCAGGAACAGCTCGCGATCCAGCGCATTGTGGTGCGTGATGAACGGACGCGCGGTCGCGCCGCCGGCGATCGGCTGCAGCATCGGCGTCTCGACTTCGACGAAGCCGAGCGAGTCGAGGAACTGCCGGATGTAGGCGATCGTGCGCACGCGCTTCTCGAACACGACCTTCACGCCGGGATTCGCGATGAGATCGACGTAGCGCTGGCGATAGCGGATCTCGGTGTCGGTCAGGCCTGCCCATTTTTCGGGAAGCGGCCGCACGGTCTTGACCAGCAGATGCAGCGACGTCGCGCGCAGCGACAGCTCGCCGGTCTTGGTCTTCATCATCGTGCCTTCCACACCAATGATGTCGCCGATGTCCCAATGCTTGAAGGCCTCGTACGTCTGTTCGCCGATCGCGTTCATCTGAACAAAGATCTGAATGCGCCCGGACATGTCCTGGAGCACGACGAAGGACACCTTGCCCTGTCCGCGCTTCGCCATGATTCGCCCGGCGATCTTGAACTTCGTCGTCTCGCCCTCCAGCGACGCCGCATCGCGATGCCCGTAGCTGCCGTGCAGATGCGCGGCAAGCGTGTCGCGCCGAAACGTGTTCGGGAACGCGTTGCCGGCGGCGCGCAGCTTTTCGAGCTTCTCGCGCCGAGCGGCAATGACGTAACTCTCGTCCTGTTGTTGTTCTTCGCTCATTACAGACCTTGCTTGAGACTCGCCTCGATGAAGGGATCGAGCCGCCCGTCCAGCACCTTCTGCGTGTCCGCGATCTCCACACCCGTACGCAGATCCTTGATGCGCGACTGATCGAGCACGTACGAGCGGATCTGGTTGCCCCACTCGACGTCGCTCTTCGAATCTTCCAGCTTCTGCTTCTCGGCGTTGCGCTTGTTCATCTCCAGATCGTACAGCTTCGCCTTCAGCATCTTCATCGCGCGATCGCGATTCGCATGCTGGCTGCGCTCGGTCTGGCAGGCGACGACGATCCCGCTCGGCAGATGCTTGATGCGGATCGCCGACTCGGTTTTGTTGACGTGCTGGCCGCCAGCGCCGCTCGAGCGATAGGTGCCGACCTCGAGATCGGCGGGATTGATGTCGATCTTGATGTCATCGTCGACCTCGGGCGTGACGAACACGCCGGCGAACGAAGTGTGCCGGCGATTGCCCGAATCGAACGGCGACTTGCGCACGAGCCGATGTACGCCGGTCTCGGTACGCAACCAGCCGTACGCATAAGGACCCTGCACGAAGATCGTCGCCGACTTGATGCCCGCGACTTCGCCGTCGGAGCGCTCGAGCAGCTCGGCCTTGAAGCCCTTCTCCGCTGCCCAGCGCAAGTACATGCGCAGCAGCATCTCGGCCCAGTCCTGCGCTTCGGTGCCACCGGCGCCGGCCTGCAAATCGAGGAATGCGTTGTGGGCGTCCATCGGCCCGGAGAACATGCGCTTGAATTCGAGATCAGCGGCGATGCGATCGAGCTTGGCGAGATCGCGCTCGATCTCCGTGAGCGTGGCGCTGTCGCCCTCGGAAGCCGCGAGCTCGGCGAGCTCGACCGCGTCCTTCAAGCCGGACGTGGCTCGATCGATCGGCTGGATCACGCCTTCGAGCTGGGCGCGCTCGCGGCCCAGGTTCTGGGCGTATTCCGGCTTGGTCCACACTTCCGAGCGCTCGAGCTCGGCGTTCACCTCGGCCAGGCGGTCCCGCTTGGCGTCGTAGTCAAAGATAGCCCCGCAGCGCGTCGAAACGCGTCTGCAGAGCCTTCACCTCTTCTCGAATCTGGGTGGCGTCCATGGGGCGCGCAGTTTACACTCTCCTCGACAACAACATCCTCCAAGCCGGGGATTTTTGGGGAGAAAAGCATGAAGCACCGCTCAAGCCTGCGTGCCGTCATCGCCGCGATTGCGGTTCTGCTGCCGGCGCTCGCGTCGGCGCAGGATGCGGATCGGCGCTTCTATCTCTCGCCGATGTTCTCCTACGACATCCTCTCCAGCGATCGCGCGCTGAAGGACGGGCTCGGCGGCCAGCTGATGTTCGGCAAGAAGATGACGAACTCGCTGAACGTCGAGATCGGCGGCTATTACGTCAGCGCGAAGCCGGAAACCGGCTTCGGCGACGAGCGCGCCAGCCTCTATGCGGTCGGCGGCGGCATCATGCTGTTCCCCACCAACACCGTGCCGTGGGTCTTCATCGACCTCGACGTCTACAGCAACTGGGGCAAGAAGACGCCCGGCCAGCCGACCTGGCAGGGCGACTATCGCTCCACCGTGTTCGACGCCGGCCTCGGCGCGCTCATCCCGCTCGGCTTCGACGGCAACGGCTTCATGCCGGATGGCACGTCGCTGCGCGTGGAAGCACGCTATCGCTATGACCAGCACGGCGAGCCGCTGATGGGTCACGGCGTGAAGGACGATGCGTACGACGTCGCGCTGAACGTCGGCGTGCTGATCCCGTTGACGCATACCGCGAAGAAAGTCGAAGAAGCCCCGGCGCCCGCGCCGGAAGTCGTTCCGCCCGCCGCGCCCGCCGACGCCGACAACGACGGCGTGAGCGACGACACGGATCAGTGCCCTGACACGCCTGCCGGCACGCAGGTCGACGACAAAGGCTGCCCGGCGCAAGCCGCGGCAGCGCCGACGGGCGGCGACTGCGCGGTTCCGGGTCCGGGCCAGCAGGCCAGCCTGCAAGGCTGCAAGGAAGGCAGCGTCGTCGCGCTGTCGGGCGTGAACTTCGATAGCGGCAAGTCAACGCTCACCGGCCAGGCCAAGACGATCCTCGACAGCGTCGCCGACGCGCTCAAGGCCTCGGCGGACATCAAGGTCGAGATCGACGGCCACACCGACAACGTCGGCTCGGGCGCCTCGAACCAGAAGCTCTCGGAAGCGCGCGCGAAGTCGGTAAAGAAGTATCTCGTCGAGAAAGGCATCGCCGCCGATCGCATGACGACCAAGGGCTTCGGCATGAGCCAGCCGCTCGTCGCCAATGACACGCCCGAGGGCCGCGAGCAGAATCGCCGCATCGAGTTCAAGGTCGTGTCGGGCCAGGGCGCCGCGCCCGTCGGCTCGGAAGCGGCTCCGGCTGCCGCGCCTGCTGCCGCACCGGCCGAATCGACACCCGCGCCTGCGGAATCGACACCGGCACCCGCGGACGCCGCACCCGCCGAGTCCGCGCCTGCGGCGCCGGCGGAGGCTGCGCCGTCGACCGAAAGCGCGCCGGCGCCCGAGACCGCTCCGGCGACTCCGGAAACTGCGCCGTCGACGCCGCAGTGATCGATCGGCTCGAAACAAAAAGCCCCGCGATGCGGGGCTTTTTCATTGCGCGAGCCAGACTAGATCTGTCCCGCGAGGCGAATCTCTTCCGGCACGCGATGCTTGGTCACGCGATCGAGCGCGACCAGCGTCTCGAGCAGATGATCGAGATGCTTCGTCGGCCATGAGTTCGGGCCGTCGCACAATGCGTTGTCCGGGTCCGGGTGCGTCTCCATGAACAATCCCGCGACGCCGGCCGCGACCGCCGCACGCGCGAGCACCGGGATCATCTCGCGCATGCCGCCGCTCGCGTTGCCCTGCCCGCCCGGCAGCTGGACCGTGTGGGTCGAGTCGAACACGACCGGCGCGAACTTGCGCATGATCGCGAGCCCGCGCATGTCGGCGACGAGATTGTTGTAGCCGAACGAGAAGCCGCGCTCGCAGAGCAGATAGGTGCCGTCGGGCTTGGCGTCCTTCATCTTGTCGATGACGTTGCCCATCTCCCAGGGCGACATGAACTGCCCTTTCTTCACGTTCACCGGCTTGCCGGCGCGCGCGACGTTCTGCATGAAATTGGTCTGACGGCACAGGAACGCGGGCGTCTGGATCACGTCGACGACGGCTGCGACTTCGCCGAGCGGCGTGTCTTCGTGCACGTCGGTGAGCACCGGCACGCCGATCTGCTTGCGCACGGCTTCCAGGATCTTCATGCCCGCCTGCAGCCCGGGGCCGCGATAGGACTTGCCCGACGAGCGATTCGCCTTGTCGAACGATCCCTTGAAGACATAGAGGATGTTGTGCTTCTTCGCCAGCGGCGCGATGTGGCCCGCGACGTCGATCGCCAGCTCAAGGCTTTCGAGCGTGTCGGGTCCTGCGATCAGGAACAGCGGATGGTCGATGCCGACCTCGAACCCGCAGAGCTTGGTCATGCGGCTTGCGCTTGGTTTGCGAGGTGATGCTCTCGTGCGGCCTTGATGAAGCCGTTGAACAGCGGATGACCGTCGCGCGGCGTCGACGTGAACTCCGGATGGAACTGGCATGCCACGAACCACGGATGATCCGGCAGCTCGATCATCTCGACCAGCTGATCCTCGACCGTCTCGCCGGAGATCACGAAGCCCTTGGCTTCGAGCTGCGGGCGGTAGTTGTTGTTGAACTCGAAGCGATGACGGTGGCGCTCGCTGATCACTTCGGCGTTGTAGAGCGCGCGCGCCTTCGAGCCGAGCTTGAGCCGGCACGCCTGCACGCCGAGGCGCATGGTGCCGCCGAGGTTCGACTGCGTCGTGCGCTTGTTGAACTTGCCGGTCGGGTCGTGCCACTCGGTGACGAGCGCGATCACCGGATGCGGCGTCTTCGGGTTCATCTCGGTCGAGTGCGCGTTCTCCAGCCCGACGACGTTGCGCGCGAACTCGATGGTGGCGACCTGCATGCCGAGGCAGATGCCGAGATAAGGGATCTTGTTGGTGCGCGCGTAACGCGCCGCAGCGATCTTGCCCTCGATGCCGCGATTGCCGAATCCACCCGGGACGAGGATCGCGTCGGCGCCCTGCAGCACGCGCACGCCCTGCGCTTCGACCGATTCGGCTTCGACGTAGCGGATCTTCACGCGCGTGCCGGTGTGCAGGCCCGCGTGCGTGAGCGCTTCGTTGAGCGACTTGTAGGCGTCGGTGAGATCGACGTACTTGCCGACCATCGCGATCTCGACCTCGGCGTCCTGCTTGCCACGCGCGGCGACCACGCGATCCCATTGCGAGAGATCGGCCTTGCGGCATTCGAGCCCGAAGTGCTGGACCACGAGATCGTCGAGGCCCTGATCGTGCAGCCAGGCCGGGATCTTGTAGATGTCGTCGACGTCGACCGCCGAGATGACCGCCGGCACCGGCACGTTGGTGAACAGCGCGATCTTGCGCTTCTCCGATTCCGGCAGCGCGCGATCGGTGCGGCAGATCAGGATGTCCGGCTGGATGCCGATGCCGCGCAGTTCCTTGACCGAGTGCTGCGTCGGCTTGGTCTTCATCTCGCCCGACGATTTGATGTACGGCACCAAGGTCAGGTGCATGTAGAGCGCGCGCTTGCGGCCGATGTTGATGCCGAGCTGGCGGATGGCCTCGAGGAACGGCAGCGATTCGATGTCGCCGACGGTGCCGCCGATCTCCACCATGCAGACGTCGGCGCCGTTGCTGCCGGCTTCGATGCAGCGCTGGATCTCGTCGGTGATGTGCGGAATGACCTGGACGGTCGAGCCGAGGTAATCGCCGCGGCGCTCCTTCTCGAGCACGTTGCGATAGATCTGGCCGGTGGTGACGTTCGACAGCCGCGAGGTCTTGCCGCGCAGGAAGCGCTCGTAATGGCCGAGGTCGAGATCGGTCTCGGCGCCGTCCTCGGTGACGAACACCTCGCCGTGCTGGAACGGGCTCATGGTCCCGGCATCGACGTTGATGTAGGGATCGAGCTTGATCATGTGGACCTTGAGGCCCCGCGACTCGAGGATCGCCGCGAGGCTCGCCGCGGCGATTCCCTTGCCCAGCGAGGACACCACGCCCCCGGTCACAAACACGTATTTCGTCTGCGTTGCGTCAGACATTGGGAGCACGGCTCAGCAGGTTTGTGGAATTTTACACGGTCCGGTGGGCGCGCGCTGCTGCTTTTCGCGATTCCTTTCGGCGGCTCCGGCCAGGCCAACCGGCGCAGGGGTCGGCGCAACACGACGTTGCGCCGAGCCGGCGTAAGACAGGAACGTCGGATAGCCGGCGACCCCGAGCACGGTTGTGACTGGCCGGGGCTTTCGCCGTCGTAGGAATCGCGAAAAGCAGCAGCGCGCGATCAGCTGGCCGTCGGCAACTTGTACGAGGAGAACTGCTCTCGCAGCTTGTTCTTCTGCACCTTGCCGGTGGCGCCGAGCGGCAACGCGTCGATGAAGGCGACGTCGTCGGGCAGCCACCACTTGGCGA